>JBAYTS010000021.1:0-52259 GCA_041675545.1 Methylotenera sp. | reverse complement strand
TGTCGGTAGTCACATTCGATGAGCTGTTGGAGAAGCTAAAAGAGCTCCATCGCTTGATGTCCGCGGGCGCACCGGCGCAGACAGCGTCAGCCCTCTCCGCTCTGACCGAGTCGGACGACATTCCATTTTTTGAGCTACCCAGATCTAAGGGCTCGCCATGCCACTGAACACGTTTTTCAAACATAATGTCATCAAAGGTAAGGACATCTATGTCGTCGACGATCACCACAAGGCGCTGGCCGCCTGGGCTCTCGTCCGCAGGTCGGTGGACTTCATGCCAAACCTGATCACCATCGACCACCATACCGACACCCACGAGGCCTTCCTCCGTCATGCACATTGGGAGGCCTACAATGGTCGCGTGAAAGACCAAGGGAAATTCCGGCTTGGGCTCGTAGCGCGGATCGATTGGCGCAGCGATGCAAGCATCGCCGTAGCCATTGGCAACCTGCAGCACGACGAGCACATCGACGCGGCCACATGCTCTGGCGCACTGGGCGACGCCTTCTGCATCCAACTGAGCGACTCGTGGGCAACACCCTCGGTTGAGCAACTCGCCTTTGAGAAAAGTATGGCTGAGAACTGGCCCAATCCGCCCACAATCACGAAGCCGCAGCGCCCGATGACCTATCAGCCGGCCGCCAACCGAATATATGCCCTGCCCTTCGATTGCTTCATTGGCTGCCGAGCCAAGCCGCACAACGACGATTGCCTCATACGGCAATCCGACGAGATCATCGAGACGAGGTACCTCAACGACCAGATCATGCGGGCTTCCGAGATTTCTAGGTGCTTTGGCTTACCAGACCTTGAAGCGGCGCCCTACATCCTCGACATCGATTTAGACGCATTTCACACGCGGAGAGCCATCAACCCCGAGGATCCTTCGACATTCTATCGTCTGATCAAGAACGCAGTGGCCATCACCATCGCTACCGAAGCTGAATGTGTCGAAGATGAATGGCTCGACGACGAGGATCAGATGAACTCCGATGACCTATTGCAGGAGCTCATCGGCCATATCAACAAGGCTCTCTAAGACGGTTCGGCAAAGTAGCACATTATTGACTTTGCCGAGCACCTTTAAGGCCGAAAGGAACGCGCAAGCCTCCATCTTGCTGGGGATGAGAATTGTCAGAATATGATTTAGAAGTAATTTTAGAAAGTCTATTCATCAATATTAAATGTAATTTGAAGAGTAGTTACATTGCATATACACAAAATATTCAAAATAAAATTAATATTTACATATTTACATATTTACATATTTACACTACACGTAAACATGTATATCATTATAAGCATACAAAATGTAAAGAATAACAATGGAAATCGAATTCGAGGACGATGAGCTTAACAGGCTAGAAATTGAAGCTGGATTTTATGCTGGCTATTCAGCAGCCATAGTCACTGCTTATCGAAAGCGAATGCAGATGATTAGGGCGGCTCTAGATGAGCGTACATTTTATGCAATGAAGTCGCTGCATTTTGAAAAGCTACAGGGAGATAGATCTGGCCAGTATTCAATGAGGCTTAATGATCAATGGCGATTAATACTTCGCCTGAAATCTGAGACCCAAGGCAAGATTGTTGTTGTAGTAAGTATTGAAGATTATCACTAATCGTGGAGATTAAAATGAACATTCGAATTCCTGCTGAGATTTTTCCTCCAGGGGAGTTTTTGAAAGATGAGCTTGATGCAAGAGGCTGGACGCAAGTTGAGTTTGCAGAAATCATCGAGCGTGACACTAGAGTCATTAGTGAAGTAATTGGCGGAAAAAGATCAATTACTCCTGAGACTGCTATTGCATTCGGAGAGGCACTCGGAACTGGCCCTGAATTTTGGCTAAATCTTGAAAGCCAATATCAACTTTCAAAAGTTCGTCCAAAAGAAAATAGCATCTCTCGTAAAGCCGAACTTCACAATGCTTTCCCAATTAGAGAAATGATTAAGCGTGGTTGGATTGAGGCTACTCAGAATATTGAGTCATTAGAGAAGCAGGTCTTCGATTTCTTTGGGATCACAAATATTGATCAGAGCCCGGCTTTTAGTCACGCAGCTAAAAAGACTCATTATGATGCCCCATCTATCCTTCAACTCTCATGGTTATTTAGAGTTAAAAACATTGCCAAATCTATATTGGTTAAAAACTACTCTGAGAAAGCATTACTAGATGCACTAGAAACACTTTCTTCATTACTATTGTCTCCTGACGAAATAAGGCACGTTCCTAAGATACTAGCTGATTGCGGGGTTAGATTCGTGATTGTTGAAGCGCTTCCAGGCTCAAAAATTGATGGGGCATGTTTTTGGCTTGATGACAAATCACCAGTCATTGGAATGACCACCAAAAAAGATACGATTGACAATTTTTGGTTCGTCTTAAGGCATGAAATTGAACATGTACTAAAAAACCATGGTCTAGGAAGAGAGTGTATTGATGAGGATGTCGGTTACGAAACGCAAGATACACCGGAGGAAGAGAAATTAGCTAATGTTGCTGGTGCTGAGTTTTGTGTAAATCAATCTGAATTGACTAATTTTTATGATCGCATTAATCCTTTTTTCTCCGATCAGAAAGTGGTTCTTTTTGCAAAAAGGTTAAATATTCATCCAGGTTTAGTAGTGGGACAGCTACACCGTAGATTAAATCGCTACGATCTTTTAAAGAAACATCAAGTTAAAGTTAGAAATATTGTAATAAGTACAGCAGCTACAGATGGATTTGGTCAGGTATACCCAATTGATTAATTGCAGGAGTACTTAATATGTCTAGTTACACCAATACAGTTAGAGAATATGTTGATCGCTATAAGCGTGAGAAAAATTTGACTGGGGCTGTTGATCCTCATGAGATAGCCGTATGGGCATTATCAGAAGGCTTAATGAAAGCTAATCCTAAAACCATTGTTGACGCAGTTGCAGCAGATATTGCGCAAGTTTTTCGTGAGGAATACAAAGTCGATAAATATGGTCGTCGTTATAGAGTAATGCATGCAGCAAAGCAAAAAGTAGGTGATAAACAGATTTCGTTATGGGCCGATATGGATGATAAAAATATCCCTCGTGAACATTTTGTTAAGTCATTTAGCCAAAGAAGACAGCAGGTAGTTGGTGACTGTTTCCAACTTAAAACGGATGTCGATGTTTATAACGACAAAAATGTCGACAAATCACGCATCCCTCTGATTCTAGATTTCACACAAGACGTTGCTGAACTACAACTTGCTTACGAGAATCCAGATATTGCCGCATAAGCATTACGAAATAACTTAATCGAAGGAATTAATATGAGCGAAAAGAAAGATAGCAACAATCTCTTTGTAGAACGTCGACCAGAAGGCGATTACGCCGTCCGAAAACCAAATTCTGAAAGAGCTAGCGCAGTTGCCCCAACACAAGAGGCAGCAATTGAACGTGCAAAAGAGTTAAACCCGAATGCGGCCATTCATGTTGAACGAGTTCGAAATACAAATTCTGGAAATCCAGATAAATGGCGAAAACCATAAAGGTAGTATAGTAGCTCCATAACCGCTGCATTGTACGTAGGCTTGACGTGGTAATCATATGGCGTAAACTAGAACTCATGATGAATAATGGCGAATTTGTTGAAACGGCGTTTACCGTCGATGAAGTGTATCAGGCAATTGCTGAGGAAAAGCGGCGCGGAATTCAAGACGCGCCCTGCACTTTTCTAAAAGATGAGCAGTTAGATGCCGCCAAACGTTAGCAGCTAGAACGTTCACGCGCATTGGTTCGTAGTGGTGCTCGCACGCAAGAGTCTATGTTCCTTATTTCTCCAGATATTGCAAAATTAATAAAAATCCGCAATAGGAGTGTTGAGTTTTAAACTTCCTTACGTTTTCTGGGCTCGTTAGCCTTAATTACTCATGAGAACCCTGCATAAATGTTTGTCGCATACGGTATTTCAAAGCAATAGCCTCCCCATCCCCAGGAGCTCTATCGCCGTCCTGCCTATCGGCGAAGGCAATATCGTCTGGGCCAAAACCACGTTCACTCAACATATCTGCCAACAATCTTGGATCTTCATTGAACAAAACTTCTCCAGAAGGAAGCTTAACAGACAATTGATTAGCCACTAGATAAACTCTGAGTAATGGAGAATCTGGATACACTAACAAAGGGTCTCTGGCATCTTGGCGTAAGTGAGTAAGTAGCTTGTGGTGTGGGAAGCGGTCTTGAAATTTCGGGATAAGACAATTAAAAATTTCGTCAGCCATTTCGGCATTACCTTGGCAATGATACATAGTCCATGCACCAATTGCGGCCAATACTTCTTGCATCGGGTCTTTATTTTCATTGTTCACTTTTTCTCTCCTATGTTACCAATCAACACCATACCGCCATACATATCTGACACACTGCGCAATCCCACGCTATGTGCACTAAAGCCTAATGCTTCCTCATAAGCTGCATAATTGAACCGATCATGGTGGTGACCATGAAAAGTGAATTTAACCTTCATACTCTGCGCCAATACATCAATACCTCGAAATCCGTGAGGGTGACAAGTAGGGGCTTCGTGCGTAACTAAAATATCAGCTTGTTGGCCATACAACTGTATCCAGTCATTCCAGAAAATAGTGCTTTTGTGTAACAGCGCTTTGCCAACCAAGGGTGGTGCAGGCAATCTGTCTGGTTGATTGCCCTCCTTGCTCATTTGCCGGTAAAGTTTCCAGCGCTCAGCATCCAACATTTTTCTGGTATAGGTTTCGTAATCTGGATAAATAGGCTCAATTTCGGCGCTTGCTTGAGGATACCAGACTGACTCACGAAAAACACCGCCGAGCCCTGCTACACGCAATCCATCAATTTCAACTACGCGTCCATGCAGGTTTCTGTCAGCCAATGCGGATCCAAACAAGTTGTCATAATCCGCCTTGCTGTCCGTATCGTGGTTGCCATGAATGAAATGCACTTCTGTTAGCTCCATGACCTCCGCGAGCTCTTGTTCCAGTGGGCGCTGCGCTTGGATGTCACCCAAGAAAATAATGGCAGCAGGCTTCTCTGCTTGCACCACAGGCAGCACATGACGAAAGTCACTGTGTACATCACCAAACATTAAAATCATTTTTCTTTTCCTTTAGGCATGGATTTGGCTCCATTCAGTAAGCGAACAAGCTTCAACCCATCTGGCATAAAACGGTAGATTCCAATAAGAGGCGGTGCACTCAATACAAAATAACTGGTACTTCTCTCTTTAGGATTGGTATTTTTCATCATGATGTAAAAGGCTGCAAAAGCACGGTGTATTCGTCTTCTTTGGAGCTGGCCTCTACCCCAAAAACCTCTATCTTGAACTTTTGCTCACCCATAGAAAATATAACTTTCCAGTCAGGCGTGCCATGCGAAAAGCCAGCGTTGAACACGGCATTAACGCCATGTTTTTGAAACTCATCTAGTGCCATCCTTAGAAATAACCTAGAGTCAAAGTGGCTGGCAGAGACTTCTACAGTACAAGTTTCGCTATTAACTACGCACGTAAAATCAACATCTGGAGCCAAGCTAAGTTGGTGTTTCCAGTAAGAATTAAATTTTGTTATTGCCATTTATGCTACTCCTAAAAACTGCTAAAAATGATTAACGTCCTTGGCCTTTGTCGGTTGGCTTAATGACTTTTTCTGATTCTGGTGACTTAACTTTGGTAACGCTTGGATCTGTAACTGCAGGCTCTGGAATGTCAACCAGCTCTGCTACCATTTCAAGTGATTTTGCTTCGGTTCGTACTTGATGTTCCTGCCGTGCGGCCTGCATTTGCGCTTTCGCAACTTTACGCTCGACCAAAATGCGCTCAGTATTGGTCATACCCAGATATGGATCAGACTCTTGCACTCGCTTCTCTATGGTTGTTGGTGTGCGAGATAACTGACGTTTTTCATTTGTTAGCTGCACGCGCATTGCTTCTAATTGCGGATCTACAAACTTGATGGCAATACCTTGGGATACAGCAATATCGATCACGCGCTTCTGGAAGGCAGCAGATCCGGTAAGTGTTAAATTACTACCAAATTTCTCACGAGCAAGCAACAAGCCAGCAACAATGGCTTCCTCACTGTTTTCATCCAAAACAGCAAGATGTCTACCTTCATCTCTGAGAACCGCATGACCACGCAGCCGGTAAGTAATGTCGCTATTTTTGTCTACAGTCTGCACAAGGTTTGATAGCACCTTTGCCGCATAATCACCTCTAGCAAGACGCCTGCGCTTTTGCTCATCCTCATCATCCTCTAAAATAATGGTACCAATTGATGGTGTAGTAAGCTGTACGGCGCGCGCGGTATCGTCTAGCTTGCGAAGAGCCACAAGCGCCTCTTCGTTGCCATCTTGAGCGCGGTCCTGCAAGAAAAGATGCCAGGCATTCGCCTGATTTGGTTGGATAGTGTCACGCAATATCTGGCGCTCTTCACTAAGTGCGACCTTAAGCTCTGCTTTTGCTGTAGCGGCTTTAAGTTTCCCTAGTGAATGTGCAGCCTTTCGAGCTGTGCCTGAAAGTCCGGCAAGGGTGGCCGTCTGTTCCGCTTTAAGCTTTTCGGCAAGGGCCGTGCGGTGAGCTTTAGCTACACCATCAAAGACCTTAAGACGCTGAGATAACTCTGCATCAGTTACGTCACGCATGGCTTTGAAGTCCATCCACAGAATCGACGGTGCAGCCTTTATGTTACGCGACTTTGTTACCTGACTATTAATTTGATGTTCATAAACTTGGCGCAAAATCGGCGCAGCCTCTTTCCATGGCAAACCCAATTCCTTCATCAAAAAATCACTTGGTGTAAGTGCACGGCTTCCAGCTTGGATGCGAGGACTATCATCTTTTGCGGTCACTACTTGGTACTTCTCAAGGTTGAGGCCATGACTGTGTGAAAGTCGGCTTAAGAGCTGCGTACAATTAAGATTCTTGCGAATCTCTGCATATCGTTCTTTATCGGCCGCTAACTCGTAGCGCTCGCGCTGTTCGGCAGTAACACGTCCGATTATGCTGGATGGTTGAAGTTCATGAAGCTGTTCGGTCCGGCTGGCACTGCTGGAGTTTTGATGTCCATATCCGCGAACAGGCTTATTGGTGCTTCTTGAATTTGTATGATCTCCTCTGTCACTTCTACCGTTTGACTCTCTGCTTGCCGAATCGGTGGCACCGCTGGCATCGGCTCCATCGCCTCTTCCACGCTCATCTGCTTGTCGCAAGCCCAAACGATCTTGCTCTCCTGATGGTTCGGTTCGTACATCCACGCCATCGTTATCGCGCAATAACATTTCACTCCGGCTTTGAATTCCATCCATGTCGCGTGGCTGCAATCCTGGCAAGCGGTTTCTGGTGGTGGTATTTTCTTTTCGTCCGTGATTTGAGACAGGACTGGTGAGGCCATGATGTTTCCTTTCGATTTCGTCTAAAAGTTGCTGACGCGTTTCAGCATCTGCAGGTTTGTATACTTCTTTGTAGAACTTGCTGCTTTGATGGATATAGCGAATTTCGCGCGCTTTGGTTTGGTGCCACTCCTCCAAAATTGACGCAACATATTTCGGTTCTTTTCTAGGCTGCATTTGTTCCAAGTATGCAATTTTTGCTTTGTCGGAAATAACAGCGAGTTTTTCATTGGTTGAACGCTCAATGAATTGGCGCTGAAAAAACACACCTTTTAATCGCATAGCTCGATCTGATCCGTGTGGCTTTATCCTGAAGCTCTCATTGAATTGGCCTTCATGCATTTTGGACACAACCCCATGAGCTTCAAGCAACTTTCCAAAGTCATCCCAAGTGGTAATATTTTTAGCCAGAACTTCCTTCTGCAAGGTAATTTCAATATTGGCTTTTTTTTCGTTAAATGTTCCTAGTGCATTGGGCTTTGCACCGGTGTAGCGCGCTAAAATATCGACAGCATTCTCTGGGGTGATTTTTGGATTATCTTTAGGACTAGCAAAGCCATGCCTCGCATTGAACGATTCCTGAAATGCATCGATGTATTTAAGGTTGTCAGAGGCTTGCCCAAGAAATCCAAGTGGCTCAATGGATTTACCTGTAAGTAAATCACGCTTGCCAATACCGATATGAATATGAGTCAGGCGTTCTACATTTTCACCTGTAAGTGAATTGGTGTAACTAAGCATCTTTGGACGATGAGCTTCTGCATAGAACGCGACTCTGTGTCGTTCTGATTCTGGCCAGGCTGCAAACGTATGGTTTCGAAACTCCTCAACGGCACGCTGGAGCATTTCATCCGTGACGTGGTTTTCTGAAAAAGACAAGGTAACGTGATCATAGCGATGACCTTCACCTTCATGTGCTGAAGTGGAAATCTCAAACACGTCTAAATCACCGAACAATGGGATCCGTTGATCAAGTTGGTCACGGTGAAGCTCACGCCCCTTCTTGCGGCCCGTTTCCAAATACTCTTTGAACCCGCCCTCAGCTCCGCCAATTTCAACAATCATTGATTGGCCTCTTTCACCTGAGACATCATGAACTCATTGAGAAGTTTTAATTGGGTTGAGATTGTCTTGAACGTCTCATCAGAAATTGTTCTTGAAAGATTCGCAGCATTAGCTCGGTGCGCAAGCTGATTTAAATTATTGGATGCTTTAGAAAGAAGCAAAACAGCCCGCGAGGCAGCTGGTGATTTAGCAACAACTTGAGTCGTATTATTAACAACATGGAGTCTGAAAAATTCAGACTGCTTTAATCCTGCAGCCATAAATTTTCTTTCGTACATCTTGAACGTGCCTTCAGTCATCCGAAAGGCAACTGATTTTGTGAGCTTCTCTGCATCCAACTTTTCCGGCCTTGCCATGATAATTTCCTCCTTTTAGTGGGCTTGCCCACGTCCATCCACACAAGGATGGTGCCTAGCGAAACACACACTAAAGGTGGTGTGAGCGTAAGGGGTTAAGGGGAGATTCCCCTTAGCACAGGTCAAAGTTTCAAAAATCGTAGATTTTTGTAAACATTGACTGTCGTGCCTCTTCTTTGAGTTACAGCCAGTTTATGGGGATAAATTTCTATGTAAAGAGAGCGAAGAATAAGTCTTTTATTAGTGACTTATTAGTTACATGGGAGGTATGTGACGTACTAAATAAATCGAAGTAAGGTTAATATGGAATTATGATCTAGGGGGATAGGAATGTCGTAAATCGTCTTATCAGCGTATTTTCCACCTGTAATTTTAGCGCTTAGTAATTTTTCAAAAGTTGTATAGGTCGGAATGGCATCGCCATTTAACCACCGCCTCCAATTCCTTTCAGAAGTTAAGCTCTCTTCTGTGGGTAAACTAACTAAATCTTCAAGCTTTCCACAACTTTCCACCCCAAGCGCACTTTTTAATGATGCAACCCATTGAGCGGTAAATTTCTTAGCAATTCTTTCCTTAAATTCTGATCTTTTAGGTCGGCTACGACTGTTTGTTTTTTCAGCACGGGCAACTTTTTTGAAATTTTGAACGGTTGTTTCAGAACAGTTAATTATTGCCTCTTGTTTCCTAATCTCTTCCTGAAGTTCTTTTATTTTTTGCTTCGCCAAATTGATTGCGCTTTGGGCGTACCACGCATCCATCTCCTCCAATGACTTCCAATTGCTATTAGCGCTTTCAAAAGCCATAACCATAAGGGCAATGTCGTTTTCTTGCTTTTCTACATGAGCTTGGTAAGCCTCCATTGCTGAAATTTCAAACAATTCTTTAGAGGTCATCTTATTAAATCTACCTTCATTGATTAATGGTGCAACTTAAAAACGGACAAATATATACAAATAATTCATAACATACTGTATATATTATGTATATAAAAGTCAATAAATACTTATTAGTATGTCATTAGTGATTCATAACCTTGATAAATGACTAATAAATATGCGCAGAAAATACAAAGCAATCGACATCAATGAATTGATAGATGCTGATGACATTGACCGGACAACAATGAAAGGGGAAATGCGAAAACTCTACCCAGCTATCCATGAAAAGTTGAGCGAAAAAGGTTGGTCAGCACAGAACATGGTGGAGTGGCTTGGTGAGCGCGGAATAAAAATGTCTGTCGAACTTTTTAGAGTTTACTTGCGCAATCTTGATCACGAACGTGGGTATAAAAGATCAGCCAACAAATCACACCTCAAAGCATCTGTAGTTATAGCTGTAACGGAAAAACTAAAAGGTAATGAGCAGCAAAAGGTTACTGATCTGGCACCAAAATCGGCGGGTAAATTGGAAAGACCGCCAGGTATATCAAACTCGGCCTGGAGTGAACTACAGGTCAAAGCAGCAGCAGAAAATCGCAAGAAACTTTAATTTAGGAGAAAGAGTAATGAAAAAAATCGTACTTATGTCACTTGGCGGTAGCGTCGGTAAAACGATGTTTACCACACAGTGTTTGTTTCCACACATGCCTGACGCCAGTATTTTATGCGTTGATCAAGCAAACTCAACTGCTGCTGATTTTGGCATTAAAAACTGTGAGTCCCATTCAGGTGATGAATTCAACAAAACGTATCGCGCTCTCATGTCGACACGTGGTGACGTAATTGTTGACGTTGGCGGATCAAAGGAATGTAAGGAGTTTTTAGATGGAATGCTGGCACTTGATGGGAGTGATGTAATCACAACCATCATCATCCCAGCCAGACCGAACAGCAAAGATCAGGGTTGCGCAGTGCAAACCATCGAGCGACTCATCATTGATGGTGTCGACAAAAACAAGATCAAAGTTATCTTCACTGAAACAAGAAAGAATTCGGCTGTCGAGTTTGCACAACTGATCAGTGGCATGGAAGAAAACAACCTCACCCCAGACCTAAACCTGACAATTTTTCACAGCCTACTTTTCAATGAAATGATCGAAGACAAGGAATTAATCTCGAACATTCTTGCTGACCAAACTGACTACAACGAAAAGGCGATCAACCGTGTAGAGGGTGACAAAACCGATTACGTTGGAAAACACATGCGTCAAAAAATGGCAAAAAATTCTGTCTGGCCAAATCTGCAAACCGTTTACAGATCACTCTTCCCACAGGTGTAACCATGGGCCACACCTCAGAAGAGAAAATTAAAATTCTGTACGAAGACTCCTTGAGTGAAATCAGGGATCTTGCGGGCAGGATGGAGGTTATTGCTACCACGATATCAACCGCAGCAGATGGGGTAACCAAAAGACAAATAATTATGCAACGGCAAAATGAGTCTTTGCTAATCGATCATGTAAATGACGTCAAAGAAGCGGTGAATCGTGTCGCAGCAATTGAAACCAATGCGGCAAAAGAAAATATTCATTCATTGCAACCAACGATGCCCATAGATTTACAAGTAACTTGGCTGGCAAAGCATCAAGCAGCAATGACATCAATAGAAACTTTTATTGTGGGATCACTGGCTTTCAGTGGTGGGTTATTTTATGGCGTGAAAAATATGAGCGTAATGCTGATTGGAGCTTCTAGTTTGTTTGTTGGAATATTTATCGGCATTGGTTTGCGTTCAACATTTTTAGGTCGTTTAGATAAAACAGAATCTGCAAAAAAAATGGAAATTACTAGGCGTAAAAAACAGGAACATGACGAGTGGATCAACGGAATATCAAAAATAGTAAAAGACGGACTTAAAAAATAGTAGGAGCGCTGCGCCTAACCGCGACTAACGATCAGGCACAGCTGACCAAAGCAATCTAACTAGGAGATCACACATGGCTACAAATATTTTAACACCAACGCAACCGCAATACAGTCTGCCAAAAGCGGATCGACAGGCACTTCTCGCAAACATGCCATGCGAAATCCAATATCCGCAAGGAATAGTTCCAGATTCCGTGCTGCAGCAAAGTTTGGAATATTTTCCTGCCCTTCAAGAGCGCAGCAGTATTTCTAAAACTGAAATGATTCAAATCATGACTACAGAAGTTGAGCATCAAAAGGCTGTTTTCGTCAAAAAATACGGCAATATTTTCGGCTAATTTATTAAGGAGATTCAAATGAAAAATGAAGTGAAAGTTGTAGATCCAGAACTTGAGTTATTTAAAGAAAGAGCCGCTATGTTTGCCATTTGGCTTGTAACTTTGGTGATATGTTTATTGATTGGCCTAGGTATTTATAGTGGTCCGATTGCTATCGGTGTTTCGGTTTCAGCCATGGTTGTTTACTACAAAAAAACTCAGAAAATTGAGGTGGTGAAATGAAAAAACGTCTTTTAACACTTACCCTACTAGCAGTAATGGCTAATGTTAACAACCCTGCTTTTGCAGCTTTCTGTGCGAATTGTGCTACTGAATGGACTCAGATGTTAAACAGAATTCAGCTTGCTTCCCAGTATGCTAAGCAGGTTGAGCAACATACAACCCAGTTACTGCAATATCAGGCGCAATTGCAGAATCTTGCTTTAAACCCTACCAGCATCATGAGCTCGGACGTATCACGGTTAATGCATGGTATTGGCAGCATCATACAGTCAGGGCAGTCTATCGGTGGTTCTTTGGCTAAGATTGATGAAAACTTTACCAAAGAATTTCAAAATCCGCTGGATGGTAATTTTTCCGAAAAATTTAGAAATTGGAATACAACAAGCATAGATACCTTGGGAGCTGCAATGCGATCAGCGGGGATGCACAGAGATTCTTTCGCTTCAGATACTGCGGCTTTAACTGCACTGTTTAACAAGACACAATCCAGCCAAGGCACTGTTGCTGCCATTCAAACTATGAGTGAGATTAATGTCATGCAGGTGCAACAAATGCAGAAGCTTCAGGATTTGATTGCAACACAGAATGTTGCAACGAGTAATTATATGGCTACACAGAATGCAAAAGAAACAAAAGCAAGAGGTGATTTTGATGCTGCTTATAGTTTGGATAAGGCGATTAAACACATAAACAAAAAAAGTGAAACCTTAGATAAAGGACTTGTTGTTGACTACAACAAATTGTTCAAAAAACAGTAACTACTAATTTTTAAAAAGGAATAAATGATGAAATATGTCTGCGTAATGATCACTGTTTTAATGATGACTGCCTGTGGTAAATCTGCAGAGGAACAAGCCAAGGAGGATTATGCAAAAGCTTTTTCTGTCCGCATGGATAAACATCTTAAAAAGATGGACGAAGCTCAAGAAGATATGCGCCAAGATATTGAGACGCGCAAAGCTCAACGCGCTATTCAAAATAACAAGAAATGATTAGGAAATCCAAATGAAAATTCTGAACAAATGGTTATTGTTTTTTTCTATCCTCAGTATTAGCGGCCTAGCAAATGCTGCAGATGTAGTTTCCATTATCCAAGACTCGATGGCACCTGCAATAGATATCTTGGCTACCCAAGCCATAAAATGGCTTGCGATTTTTGCACTATTACAGATGTTTATCACCAATTTTGGTTTACTTAAAAGTGGTGCTGACATTGAAGCGGTTATAGGAAAATTTATAGGTAGTATTGCGTGGTTTTCTTTCTGTATCTACATAATGACCGCTGGCCCAGGTTTTATCTCAGACGTAGGTCAACAGTTTTTTAATTTGTTAGGAGAAACTTTACCTAGACCTACCACAATTATTGGGTGGGTAACTCCGCCAGGAATAGGTCTAATTACTGGAGGTATCTTTGTAGGCGGGATTGGTGCGGTTGGTAGTGTGGTAGGTGGCCAAATTTTAGTTAACCTAGGTTACCTTGTTATTTTAATTGGCATCTATTTCGCCATCAAAATATATATGATCCAACTGGAATTAGCATTGATCGTCATGCTGTCTCCTCTCAGCTTTACTTTTTTAAGTTTAAATTCATTAAAAGATCAAGGTATAGCGCCATTTAAATCATTAATATCGCTAGCATATAGAATCATATTGATGACGCTTATTATCGCCGCTTTTTCTGAAGTTTCTAGTGTTATGCTGGCCAATCTTAAGGATGGGTTAGTTAAATTAGGTAGCGCTTCGAATATGGTTGCTGCTGCCACTCCTGGTATCGATGCCTATGGGGTTGATGATCTTATCTCAGACATTATGAGCGGACTGATTTCCTACATAATGCTGGCCTTCTTATTGTACAAGTCTGACTCAATCGCAGCCTCTTTATCAAGTGGTAGTACCAATATGGGGGCAGGTGATGTTGCTGCTGCAGCGGCAGCTGGTGCAGCATTAGGCGCAGCTTCAAACTCTGCTGCTTCTAGTACATCTGACCTTGGTGTAAAAGGAGGGCAATCAATGAGTGATTTCATGAAAAGTTTAAATAGCTCAGCCTCAGTCTCAAATGCATCTTCATCTGGGGCTGGTGGCGCGGAATCGAAACCAGTAGGCACAGCGCCTCCGCCTCCAGCCAAAAAACCAGAAATGTCCCTTGCTGACAATAATGCTGCGAGAGTAGCAAATAATCCAGTAAAATCAAGTTCTAGCAGTTCTGGAGGACCTTCAACTTTTGCAGAACGTCCTAGTTTAGCATCACGTCAAGAAGCAAGAGGTGGGACTTCTGGCTCATCGAGTAATTCAGAATCTGCTGCAACTGAGGCGGCTAATACTATCGACAATTTGGCGTCTAGTGGACAACTTAAGGATGCCGGCAGCGCTAAGCATGTAAGTGATCATTTGAAATCAATGGAATCCAGTCCTGGGGATTCAAAAGCAGTAGGGGAAACACCTAATAAAGCGTCACCATCAGATTCTGGTTCTGGGAGTTCTGCTGGAATTGGTGGGGCTTCGAGTGCTACTGATCAAAAACTTGATCAGTTAATTGAAACGATGGGGCAACCTAAGAAGCCTGGCCTCAAAGATCGTTTGGCAAACGCGAATGATCATATGGCTAAAGAGCAAGCTACAACCCATGTAAGTATTAATACAAATGTTGAATAAGCTCAAGCAAGTACTTATTGACGCGCAACATCACTCGGTTGGTGATGACGATATTTTTCGAACATTTTTTAAAACCTACTTCTCTGATCTGGTCAAACTTAGAAATTATGGATTCTCGTTTGAGCAGATCACCGAGTTACTTAGAAAATGCGACATTGATCTGCAAGCATCCGAAGTAGAACAATACTTTGAAGATCAACTGATGGAGAAAAGTAATAAGAATGCGCAACGGATAGATGAGATGACTGAAATCTTACGACAATTTACTGAAGCCAACCAAGATAAGGTTGAGACGGAAAAAGTCATGCCTGTGACTTCAGCTGGCACGCAACACACAACGGCCTCCTCGCCGATTAAAGGTTTGCACTGCTTAGCGTTATTACCAGTCAAGCCGCTTGAGCGTCGGGATGGCGTTCCTGAAGAAGTTTATATGGATGGGCAATTGGAGCATCCAGCCATTTCAGGACTTATGTTGTCAAAGGACGAACGAATATATGGAACTTACCTAGAAATCGTAGACAAAAATGGAGAAACTCGGCCTGAAACAGTGCATGAGAAGATATTCAGAATTAAGTGGGTAAAACCTATTCCAAGGACAGAAACGGCAACAGGAGCTAATTTTGTGAAGATGGACTACGAGTTATTTAAGTATGTTGGTACTGGAAATATACCGGAGTAATTCATAAATGCATTTATTGACCCACACTAACATCTAGCACTGACAAGCTATCTGGCAGTTTGCAAATCGATAAACTTTTCTTTGTGACCACAAGAAAAGTCAGCATCGCTTCTATAGTTACTGCAACCCCAGAATTGTCCAAACGGCCCTTTACGTAACGTTAAAAAGCCTCCACATTGGGGACATATAAAGGTATTTATTATTTTAAAGAGTAGGAACAATAAGTTTGCGAACATTTACCCTGAATAAGCATTTCACAGAGTGATGTGCGCTTATTCAAGGTAAACTGACTGCTTTACTTACGTGGAGGATTGTTTCCACGACCACCACCCGAAGGATTCCCTGTTTTGCTAGGGCCATTTACGGGCGTTGCATATGCAAATTGAATTTTAGTAATTTGTAGCATGGTAATACTCCTTAAAGTTAAATTGTTAATCGGGATGCATTTGCACCACATCTGAATAGTCTCATTTAACAGGAACTCAAAAGTACCGCACGATGGAAAACCTAGATAGTCATTCAAGCGTAATCAACAAATCTTCAGATAACGGCTTGCAAGCATATTTTCCTCCCGTGACATTACAGAGGCCAATGGCTCTTTTCAAAATGATATTAGGGCTTGAAGTCAAAAAGTCATCAAGTCCTAACTTGGAGTTTCTTGTTCAATTAACAAGTCGATACCCCAGTCATCAAGCAGTCGTCAGGGATATAGCAGGCGAGCAGTTCAAAAATTTAGAAAATGTAATACGTGGAAGGAGCAATGCGTCTTCGACAACATTGAAACTTATAAGTCAAAAAATTGGAGTGGATATTGAGTTTCTTAATAACCTCGTTCATGCAAATAAAGAAGGGCCTTTGATCCCAGAGTTTCTAAAAATATTTCAATTTGTTGAATCTCTGTACTTGATGACTTACAGTTTTAAAAATTCAGGTGTAATTGTTTGTCCACACTGCAACACCAAGTTAACCAAGGATGCTCACCAATGGTGGGGTGAGCAAGGAATTGGGATAGAGCAGGCCGAATATCTGTTTGCAGAACGTTTGCTTAAAATGGTTGTTGGGGGGTATCTACTAATCAAGCAGTTGAATAGCAATACAACTCCAAAAGCTTACCCATCAAATTTAGCACGTAGCACACATCACTCAATAGGCAATTGGCTGGAAGATTTGGTACAACGATATGATTGCGATAACCTCGCTCATTTATCAGTAAAACTTGAGACACTAAATATTAACTTTTCGCATGGTTTGCTAAAGAAATGGTCATGTGGGCAAGTCTTGATGCCATTTAGTGCGGCAGAGGAAATGATTGATAAACTTCCTAACAATGAGGGGCTTCGAACGACACATATGATCGCCAGGGCGCTGGCTTTAGCAACGGATTTTGTTGCGAGTGTTGCGAGTGAGTCTATTCAACGTAAAGTTGCACAGGAAATGATTTATCAAAGGCTTTTGCAATTGGAAATGAATGTTCGACTCATCCCGAAAGAACTAATCGTCGAGCAAAGACCTATAACAATCTGAGCCATTACCTCGAAAGAATTTAATTGTTGTCAGTCGGTAGAAGGACAAAAGATAGTGTCAATATAACTTCAAGACTGTTTGCCAGCGTTATGTTGGTCAATAAACTGAAAACGCTGGAATTATATTCAAGGACTTTTAACTAAGTCCTTTCTTTTTTGAGCTGTAAGACCACCACCATAAGCTGTATGGGTTTATGACGTACTTATAAAAAGCCACGTAAACCAAGCGGTTAAAAGACAGGATTTAAAACTGGGACGACTTCTATGGCACTTGGCAACTAATTTCTGAGTGTTTTACAGCTTTACTTGTTTGATAACTATCTCAGATAGTAGGATTGGCCATCTATTGTTATAGTAACGTTAAGTCCAACAATAAATAAAAAGTTAAAAATGGCTAGAAGAAAAAAAGAAACTCCATTAAATGTGCTTCTTGATTTTGCAGCGAATATTTCATGGAAAATCAGCGTACCAATAGCAATCATTAGCTATATAGGATTTCACTATGTAGCGAGCATGCCATTATCCCCCCCAAAAGATATACATTCGTTTAGCAACTCAATATATCAAACCTTGTTAATAAGCTTTTCTACTGCACTTCAATACATCATTCCTCTAGTTTTTATTATCGGAGCATTGGTCTCTGTATTCAAAAGCAAGGGGCGGTGTAAATTGCTTGATGAGCAATCAAGTCTTGAAAGTGTCCGGGCAATGTCATGGCAGGAATTTGAATTGCTTGTTGGTGAGGCATTCCGCCGCAAGGGGTACGAAGTAAAAGAAAATGGTGGTGGCGGAGCGGATGGGGGGATTGATCTAGTTTTGAATAAAAACGGTAAAAAATCTATAGTTCAATGTAAGCGATGGAAAACATTCTCTATAGGCGTTCCACTCATTCGAGAGCTATACGGAGTGATGACCGCAGAGCGAGCTAATGACTGCATATTTGTAAGTAGTGGGAATTATACGGCTGAAGCTAGATTATTTGCTGAGGATAAGCCGATATGGCTAATCGATGGCTCAGAGCTAATAGATTTGGTATCAAGCGTTCAAGTGCAACCCAGAATAAGTAAATCAAGCACATTTAATCAATCTCAATCTATAAGCCCTAAGTGTCCATTGTGTGGCTCAGGCATGGTTAAGCGTACTGCTAGAAAAGGCACTAATGTAGGTAATGAATTTTGGGGATGTTCAAACTTTCCAAAATGTAGAGGCGTCTGTTAACTTCAGCGTTAGATTTCATTTTTTAATGTCGATGAAATCCAACAAGAAATTACCTAAATGAAATCATAACAATGCAAAACTCAGAACAAAGCCCTTTTGAAGCTTTAGCAAATTTAATAAAAAAAATGAAGTTAGAGGGCAAGCCGACACAAAATGTACCACATGTCCCATATCTAAAGCTTCCAAAAGGAAAGCTAAAAGTGGCGGATCAATGGGCTTCTTTATTGTGGAACATTGAAACAGCCGAAAATCATGGAACTAGAGCATTACAAGGTATGACGCTAGCTTTAGCTAGAATTATCCAGGCTGACATTCTTGAAAATCTATTGTTAGATGCCCGTCAACATTACGCAGCACTCAGTTCATCAGAAGAACTTTTATGGGGTTTCAATCAACCAGTCAGGGGTGATGGGGCATCTATTAGAAGTTTGCTTATTAAAAAAAATAATTCACAGTCTATTGAATTGGCATATACAGCAGTTATACCTCAGCCTTGGGAACGTTGGAGGCTGGCTAGAGCATTACAAAATTTGGGGCAAGGGGCAATGTGGGGTGAATGGAAACAAAGTGACAATATACACGCTATAGAATGGGCACCTTGGCCTCTAGTATGGGTTAATAACGGCCATCACTCGACAATGGCCGGCATATTGACACATGGAGGTAAACTTAAAGCTAATGAGACATTTGATGCAAAAGATTTGTTACTGAGCGTATACACAGACGGTATGAATTGGTTGAGGGTCGATAATGATCAGGTAATAGCGTCAGTATCTTCATTACCAATGGCGGCAATTTTTGAGATTGGTAGACGACTTATTAGGGCACCTAAAAAATAGTATTACATGAATTATTGGGGATAAAAATGAACAATAAATTAAAAAATAAAATTGACGCTAAGGATGCCAGTATTAGTGAGTTGCTGAAAAATCAGAAATTCACAATTGACTATTTTCAAAGAGAGTATCGTTGGCAAGATAAGCACATCAAACTATTAGTAGAGGATGTGACAACAGCGTTCTTGAAATCCCATAAAGAAGGCAACAAACGTTCCGAAGTAGAGAACTATCAAAACTATTATCTAGGGCCCACTACAGTTGGGTTAGGATGCCTTGGTTCTCTTGGCTTGGGAGCCCGATTATCCGTGCGCTCGACGAAGAACAGGCTAATATTGTCCTGGATGCATTATTATCCTATCCCGATCTTGAAGACGGAGTTGAATACATTGCAGCCTACATTGCCGAGCGATGGCCAGCAATCGTCATTACCTTCATCGGTAAGCGGCAGGAATTTGCGCGTACAGATCAAGTACCTCCAGTATCAACCGAACAATTGCTTAAAGACTTTTTTGCGCAAATTAAGCGTATGGAGAATCAACTATGAAAACTGTTACATTATCAGTGGAATCTATCAATAGCGTAATAGATAGCGCACTACAGGCGTTTAGTGGCAAGGGCAAGGCTCACACATCAGTTTTGCGAGCCTTGATTTGCTATGGAAAGTGTTGGCTCCCAACCGCATGGCGATTGTAAAAGCGCTTACAGGCAGTGAACCATTAGCCTTGCGTGAAATTGCTAGGCGCGTAAATCGTGATGTTAAGGCGGTGCACACTGATGTGCAAATGCTTCTAAAGGCTGGTGTATTAGATAAACCAGAATTGGGTAAAATCGCCTTTGGCTACGATGCTATCCATGTAGATTTTATTTGGTAGTATTCGCTATCCTACTCTTTGCAGTCCGCACTTTTGCACCTGCCTCAATTTCACCAGTCACATAATGTGGTATATCAGTAAAATTCCCAATTTGAACAATGCCATCAGGAAATGCTGCTGTAATGCGTAAAGCTCCACCCATGGCTTCAATATACTTCCTTAGAGTAGAGACATACATGTCAACGTTTTTTTCCATTTTAGCAATTGTCGGCTGACGCACATCGAGAATCTGAGCAATCGTTGCCTGAGATAATCCATGGGCCTGACGCAACTCATTAAGAGGCATCTCTGCCTTTAGGTTTAAAGCCAATTGACTCGATTTTTCTTGAGCTTCCGGAGTCATCCGTTGACGTAGCTCGCTAAATTTTTTTGCCATGAATTAGTTCCTCCTTTTTCAATTGAGCAATGTGCTCACCATACAATCTGTCTGCAACTGGGACAAATTCCTTGTACCATCGATCATTTCCAGTTTTATCTCCACCTATAAGCAGAATTGCTGTTCTAAGTGGATCAAAAGCATAAAGAACACGATAAGGACGTCCTTCATGCTGAATTCTAAGCTCCCTCATATGCCCATGATCCGAGCCGTTTACGCCACTAGAATGCGGATACTGAAGATTGGCGCCGTAAGTCTCAAGAATATCTACGCTAGCAGAAACGGAAACTTGCTCCTCTTCAGAAAGTCTATTCCACCAGTCCTCAAATTCATCAGTAAATTCTACTTCACATGTCATGTGTATATTATAGCCTGCAATCTATATAGATAGAAAGCTATATTTATAGCTCATATGAAAGATTCTTTTAACAATAGTTCAGAACACTAAACGGATATAGCACTATGAGACGTCAATGAGCTTATTGATCTAGGCGTACTTTTGAAGGCTGGTGAATCGAAGCGCAGCGCACATTACGTTTTGGATAAGTTTTAAAAACGATTAAAGAAAGATTAAAGAAAGACTAAAAGACTAGGGGCAAAAAAACACCTATTTTTTTCAATCAAAACAAATTGTTAAAAAAATTACCCGTCACCTATTTAACCTGATTCCGTGTGTTTTTTCCTGACCCGTCACATATTTAACCCGAAAAAAACATGACCCGTCACCTATTTAACCTAACGTTTTTTTGAATTTGATTAAATATTAAGCAAGTTTTTGCTTGAAATGACCTTACTGTCACCTATTTAACCCGACAGTAGATGGGTTTACACAAGTTAAATGGCTGCCGTCACCTATTTAACCCGAATACCGTCACCTATTTAACCCGAAATAGGCCGCGACCCGTCACCTATTTAACCCGACTTGTTGCGCCTGTGGATAACTTTACATCGTGATCCGTCACCTATTTAACCCGATTTATTGTTTTTTTACTTGCCCTTGTCGAGCATTGGCCGCCATCACTTCTGCAATAAAAGCGCCTGTGGAAGAAATGGTGTAAATCACGTCTAAGATTTTTCCCCTTGAGCCAGTTTTCACTTCGCGTTTAATCTCGTAGGCTATTTGTTGTGTTTTAAGTTCTTCCATTGAAAAGTCACAGGCAGCAATAGCTTGACGCTCAACTTTATATCCATTGAGCATAGCACTGTCACGTTTAATTGTGCTGTAGTACATCACAAATGGTCTTGAGCGACTTGCCATAGTATTCTTAGTAGCAAATTGCTTATGCAGCCACCGTGCAAGTTGGGTGCTGTGGCTCATAAGCTGCTGATAATTGAATTGCCTATAATTCAGCTTATCAATTGAATCCGTCACCAGCGGATGAAATTGTACGTGCCACTTAGCATTAGGGTCTTCTGTTAGATCCGCACGGGTTACAGACGTTACATTAGATAGGTAAGTATTGCTTTTAGTGTAGGTGTTTTGTTTTTTATCGCCCTTCAGTTCTATAATGCTTTTAGACAAGATGTTAAGACTTTTAACTATATCAAAATAAGTTCTCGCATGTCCTCGCCCTCTAAGTTCTTCACGCAATTGGTGAAGGGTAAAAACTACGCCGCTACGTTTCATGGGTTCATGGAATCCCATTTGTTGATTCGTAGCGATCTTGCGTAAGGCTTCTTCGATTAGCTCTTCATTTGCGCTAGGGTAGTAAGAAAAGGTGTACTTAACACCATTCTTTTCCTCCTGAATAAGCGCGGGCTGGATGATTACTTTTAAGCTGGCCTGACGGTAATTAAAAGGGATTTCAAGCAGATCTAAACGGCCTTTGTCGTCGCGCATTTTATTCATAGCTTGCTGTGAAATTGAATACCGAGGAATATTGTCCCAAAGCTCAATAGTGTTTGATAGTTTTTGCCTTTCCACTTCAGTATTGCAAAAAAATTGCTGAAATAAATTAAGCTGACAACTCTTAAATAGATCCTCAGCTAGCATGGACGATGTCTGCTTCTTAGACACTTTCTTTTCATTGCTCGAGTAAGTTGGAGCGACTCGCATCACACTCTCCCCTGCTCTTTCAATCTTTCAGCTTTGGTTCGTGCTCCTTTTCTAGCTTGTACAGGTAACTGTGAACGTTGCATCACAAAATCTGCCAACACAAAAATTGACACCACTCTTTTTGCACCAATTTTTAACGTAGGGATTGGAAACCTACCCTCAGTAAGCATATTACGAGTAGTTCCTGGCGCCATGCCAATTTCTTTTCCTGCATTTACAGCACTAATATAAATAGTTTGGTAAGTTGCTCGAAGAATTTCAAGCACAGTTGTATCTGCTGTTGTTTTTGTCGTTTTCGACATGAATATATCCTCACGGTGAGCAGCGAAGACGATCCATCAGCACATAGGCGAGATCTAGTCCTCGCCACAAAATCAATAAATTAATGCTATTTGATTAGGCGGCGAGGTTAAAACGTGGGGGTGAGGTTGGAACAGGGATGAAAACTGGTTTAAAAGTAGTATCACCCATAAAGTATGGATCTGAAGATGGCTGTGGGGAAAATCTAGTCTTTAAAATTTTCTCAACAATCCAAACAGGAACCATTGCAAATATAAACGCCAAAGCGCTAAATAAAAAGCTAACAGAGATAACACTTAAAAAAGAAATTCCTGGAACACAAAAATGAAAGAAAAGGATGAGTAAAAAGAAGATCACAACAGAAACCTGAAGTGCCGTATCCTTAAAAAGCTTTTTTCTCTCATCAAAGTTTTTCTTGGCTCTCTCCCAAGAAAAATCCATTTTGATACCAAACAGTAAATAGAAGGCAGCGACAACAGAAAGAATCTGTCTAAAGATATTTTTTAAAGTTTCGCTAACACTCATCATGAATAGAAGAGTGACACATGACTAAAAAGGAGTCAATAGGAATTTCCCAGCTTTCTTTGGAAAGAAAGCTCCAAAATTCATGGAAAATTCTGGAAAATTTAGCAGGATTTATTGGGATTTATCGTGATACTACAGGATACCAAAAAGGCTGCTAACCCTTGATATTACTTGGTGCGAAAGAAGAGACTCGAACTCTTACACCCGAAGGCGCTGGAACCTAAATCCAGTGCGTCTACCAATTCCGCCACTCTCGCAGGTAGTGTACGACTCGTAAATACTTTAGTCGTTCAGATAATTCGCTATTGTATCTCAACTTTTAGAAATCAGAAAAGACATAAAATAAAAAAACGTTAATTTTATTTCAACAAGTTTTATTCTTAATGTTTTAATCTGCATTGAATAGCTAGCAGAGCTAGCTACGATTGTGAGAAAATAGCTAACAAATTAAATTTTTATCACAACATTTAAAGTTGATCACTAACTATGCAAAATAGTCTTAATCAAAATGAAATCAGCATGCTACGCACTGAGTTGGAGCTACTAATGCGTGAACGCCAAACTTTATTAAAAGTGACGGGGGTTGCCGCTGGCTTGGTGGCTGAGTTAACTAGCCATAACTTACCTATTACTGCGGTTGAGGCCGCAGACCTACTGGCTACCTCTATCAACCATTTAAGCGAAGAAACCTTGCAGGATGCTTTAAATGCCGTGCATGCTGAGATTATTCAATAAGCTGATATTGCGCTATTGATTTAAAAGATGGCTCAATTGAAAAATAAAAAATCTACGATATGGACTGAACCAAGCTTTAGTATTCAGTCCAATTTGGGTATAAAGGCAATTTATAAAAGCACATTACTCATCTGCTTGCCTTTGCTATTGGTAGCATGTGGTTTTGAGCAATATATTGCAAAGCCGATGGATACAAAAGCGATTGCGCTGAAAATTGAAGCCAAAAACCCTGAAAGTCCGCAATTTCAACAGTTTTTAATCAACAATGGTTTTTCACCTGAGCATTTACCGGTTAAACAATGGGACGTGAATGCGCTGACTTACTGCGCATTATTCTTCCACCCAAGTTTAGATGTAGCCCGCGCACAATGGCGTGTCGCCGAAACGGCCACGCTTGCTGCAGCAATAAAACCCACTCCCAGCATCAATAGCCATATTGCCCATAGCGATAACGCCAACGATGACATTAGCCCGTTTGCTTTCGGTTTAAGTATTGATGTGCCGATTGAGTTGGCAAACAAGCGAGATATTCGCATTGAAAATGCAAAGCACTTATCGCAAATCGCCAAGCTTGAAATCGCGCAAACGGCTTGGCAGTTACGCAACTTGGTTGCGCAGTCTTTATATGAAGTTCAGTTTAACCAGCAACAAATCAAGCTACTAATTCAAGAACAATCGTTTCGACAACAAGTAGTCGCCATTTATCAAAAACGCGTGGATTTAGGCGCTGCATCTAATGTTGAGTTAAGCACGGTAAAACTTCAGTTGCAAATAAGCATGGCTGAATTGAATGCCGCACAGCAAAATAAGCTGGTGGTGTTATCTAAATTGGCCAGTCATTTAGGATTACCGCTCAGCAAAGTAGAAACCTTGCCTTTGTTGCAAGATACATATAACACGCCTATTTCAAGCTCACCCGGCATTACTCAAGTCAAGCCTGAGGATATTAACCGCGCGGCGCTGTTAAACCGTTTGGATATTCGCATCGCGCTTGAACGCTACGCCACGGCTGAAGCTAAATTGAAGCTGGAAATCGCTAGGCAGTATCCAGACATTACCATTAGTCCTGGCTATGCCTATGAATTTGGCAGCCAAGTGTGGTCACTTGGGCTATCAAGCTTATTGACGTTATTAAATAAAAATAAATTAGCCATTGCCGAAGCCAAACAATTACGCGAAGTTGAAGCCGCCCAGTTTGAAGCTTTACAAAGCAATGTGATTGCTGAGGCTAGCGCAGCAAATGCCAAACTAACACAAGCCGAACAGGCACTCGCGCAACAACAAAAACTTTACGCGCTCCAGCAAAACAATACCCAACGAATGACACAAAGGTTGGCGGCTGGCGAAATTGATCGATTGGAATTAACTTTTAGTAAATTAGAAGACGTGATTGCCGAAAAAAATATAGTGTTAGCGCATTTTCAGCTTAAAACAGCCATCAATCAATTAGAGAACACGCTGCAACAACCGATCAACACCTTGCTCACTAAAGGACACCTCTATTAATTCAATTTCCGTTGCGATACTGCGTTGCTCATAAAAAATTATTCCTTACATATCACCCATATGCTGCGTCACAATTTTTTACTCGCGCCTTGTCTGGCTTTGCAACTTGAATTAATAGAGGTGCCCTTAAGAAAAACTTGAAGCTTTATCTTTGAATCAGTGAGTTTTGAATGTTAATCATTGAGCCAAAGCGCGTGATGAGGATAAAATAAAATGAATCGTAAAATCGCTATTATCATCGGCATACAGGCATTTTTAATTGTAATGCTGTTTTGGCTATTGGTTTTTTATGGCAAAGATGAATTTGAAGCCTTAAACCAACAGCATGAAGAAGAAATTGAAACACCTAATCTCGTGAGTAGTAAAGAAGGTGTTACCGTTATTAACGTGAATACGGCCACGCAAATTCAAAGTGGCATTCATACCAGCCCGCTACATGCCAGCACACATCAAGCTAACATCAGCACTTATGGTAGCGTGATGAGCATTGACAGCTTGATTGACCTTAGAACGCGTTATTTGGCGGCTAAATCTGAAATTGAAATTTTACGTACTTCTTTAGCGCAAAATAAAAATGAGTATGCACGTTTACATACGCTTAATTTAGATGACAAAAACGTATCTGACAAAGTGGTGGTGGCGGCGGCTAGTAATATTAAAACAGATGAAGCCAAAATAGCTGCGGCCGAATCGAATGCTAAAAATCTTGCTGACAGCATGCATCAACAGTGGGGTGAATCGCTTGCAAAGCAGGCAACACAAGCAAATACTAGTGGATTACTGCAAAATTTAATTGCTGGCAAAGAGGTGTTAATACAAACGACGCTGCCGTTTGATGCCGCTGAACCGCGTGAAAACAGTAGCATTATGATTGCACCAACCGCAGCGCCATCACATACCATTCGCGCTTATTATATTTCACGAGCGCCAATGAGTAACACGACGATTCAAGGCAAAACTTATTTTTACCGTGCAATTTCAACTGAGTTACGCGCCGGCATGCAAATTAACGCCATCAATGCCACTTCAAATAAAAGTGTTTCCGGCGTTATTGTTCCCAACGATGCCATTATTTGGTACGCAGGAAAGCCTTGGGTTTATCGTAAAACCGGTGATGAAGAATTTAGCCGATTACCCATTAAGACCGATATTGAAGTTGAAGCCGGCTGGTTTTACCAAGGCAATTTAAAAGAGAAAGACAAAGTTGTGACCAGCGGTGCACAATTACTGTTATCAGAGGAGTTTAAATCCCAGATCACCAACGAGAACGAGGATTAAATCGCCATGATGTCGGCTTTAGTCCGTTTTTCAATTCGCTTTAGTGGCGTTATCATTGGCTTAGCCATGATTGTAGTGCTTTATGGTTTGTATAGCCTTAACCACAGTAATTTAGACGTATTTCCGGAGTTTTCTCCCACACAAATCATTATTCAAACAGAGTCGCCTGGGCTTTCAGCAGAGTTGGTGGAAAGCATCGTCACGCAAGCGATTGAAACTAGCATCGCAGGCACAGTTGGCATTGAAAGCATGCGCTCGCAATCTATTCCTGGCTTATCAATTGTCACGATTATATTTGATGAGGGCAGCGACATTTACCGTAATCGGCAAGTGATTGCAGAACGCCTCACCACACTTAATAATAAACTCCCGCAAGGCATCACGCCCAACATTACCCCACTAACCTCTTCTGCCAGCACAGTTTTGGGGTTTGGCTTAACCTCAAAAACACGTAGCTTGACCGAAATCCGCACACTGGTCGATTGGGTGATTGTGCCGCATTTACTGGCGATTCCTGGTGTGGCAGATGTGAACGTGTTTGGCGGAAAAGTACGCCAACTCCAAGTGCAAGTCGATCCTGAAAAAATGATACGCTATGGCATCTCATTGCTTCAAATTGAAGAAGCCGTTAAAAAAGCCACCGGGGTGCGCGGTAACGGTTATATTGAAAACAAGAATCAGCGCATTGTCATCAATACTGAAGGCCAAGCCACCTCCCCTGAAAAATTAGCACAAATCACATTGCTACATAAAAATGGACAAACCATCCGTTTAGGCGATATTGGACAAGTGGTTGAAGGTGCGGCACCGTCAATCAGTGCCGCAGCGATTAACGAAGAAACAGGCGTTTACCTTTCTGTACAGGGTCAATTAGGCGCCAACACCCACGGCGTGACACTTGCTATTGAACGTGCATTGCAAGAATTAAAACCTAGCTTAACTACAGAAAACGTCACGTTGCATGAAGGTTTGTTCAGGCCCGCCAATTTCATTGAAGTCGCCATTAAAGGCGTGCGTACGGACATTTTAATTGGCTCTGTATTAGTCATTGCCATCCTGTTTATGTTCTTATTTAACGTACGTACCGCATTTATTTCAGCAACCGCTATTCCGCTTTCATTACTCACCGCTATCGTGGTGATGAGCTACTTCAACATTGGGCTTAATATCATGGTGCTGGGTGGTTTGGCGATTGCCTTGGGTGAAGTGGTTGATGACGCCATTATTGATACAGAAAATATTTTTAGAAGGCTGCGCGAAAATCGTATGCTGGCACAGCCTTTAGCCACGCATCGCGTTGTATTTGATGCCTCGATGGAAGTACGTAGCTCCGTGGTCTATGCCACTATTATTGTCGCCCTGGTATTTATGCCGCTACTCACGCTGGGCGGCGTGGCAGGTAAATTATTCGCGCCACTGGGTTTTGCTTACATTGCCGCCATCATCGCGTCTTTAGCGGTTGCGCTCACTCTAACGCCGGCGCTTTGTTATCTGCTGTTGGGTAACGCTAAACTAGAATCAGAAGACCCGCCGATGATACGCATCATCAAAAAATGGTACGTTAAAACGCTGCACCGGATTGAAAAACATTACAAATTCATTATTGCGATAAGCTTTATGTTTATCGCCATTGGCTTAGGCACGCTGCCATTATTCAAAAGCCAGTTTATTCCAGCATTGCATGAAGGTCATTACATCATGCACATGACCGCCGTGCCAGGTACGTCAGAGCAAGAATCGTTACGGATAGGCAAAAAAGTTTCGGCTGTTATTCGTCGCATAGATGGGGTGAAATCAGTCACGCAATGGGTTGGACGTGCGCCCAATGGTGCAGACTCTTTTGGTACGCATTACAGCGAGTTTGAAATTGAAATCGGCGCAATTTCGGGTGAAGAACAACGCCGGATTCTAAATAGAATTCGTGAAGAATTAGCGGGTGAAGAAGTCGATGATGACGGTGATGGTATCGCTGAAGCAGGTTTTATTGGGGTTAATTTTGCAATCAATACTTTTTTAACCGAACGTATAGAAGAAACCATTTCCGGCTACGCCGCCTCCACTGTCATTAACATCTACGGTCAGGATTTAGACGCGCTGGATCGCGATGCCAATGCCGTTGCCAGTGTTGTAAAAAGCATCAAAGGCGCGACAGACGTATTGGTGCAATCGCCGCCAGGTACGCCGCAGCTTGTAATACGGCTACGCCCGGAAAAAATGGCTCAGTTAGGCTTACAGCCAACCGACGTATTAGATAATATTCGCGCCGCCCATGAAGGTACGCCGATTACACAAGTGTATGAGGGAAACCGCGTGATTGGTGTCAGCGTATTACTGGCTTTAGAAGCCCGTGATGATGTGCAGGAAACCGGCAGTTTGCCATTATTTAACCCTGAAGGTAAGTTACTGCGCTTACGTGATGTCGCTGATATTGTGCAAGAAAATGGGCGCTCCAAAATACTGCATGCGGGCGCAAAGCGTATTCAAACCGTCACCGCAAACGTCAATGGTCGCGATATGGAATCTTTTACCAACGAGCTTAAAGACACGTTAAAAAATGATGTCGTATTATCGCAAGGTTCTTATTTAGAATTTACCGGCGCGGCAGAAGCTAACGCGAAGTCTAAAGAGGCATTGATTTTACATTCGCTATTAGCGGGCGTCACAGTGTTCTTAATGCTTTATATCGCATTTGGCCGCTTACGTAACTTATTGCTCACGTTTGCAAACTTACCATTTGCCTTATTTGGCGGCGTACTCGCCATCATGGCAACCGGCGGCTGGATGTCGATTGGCTCGCTGGTCGGCTTTGTTACTTTGTTTGGCATCACCTTGCGCAACTCTATTATGATGGTGTCACACTACCAACATCTGGTTGATGAAGAAAACTGCATCTGGGGTTTAGAAACCTGTATTCGTGGTGCCTCTGAGCGCCTACCCTCTATTTTAATGACCGCGTTAGTGACAGCGCTCGGCTTATTACCGCTTGCCGCCGCCAGCGGCCAACCGGGGCGTGAAATTGAAGGCCCAATGGCCACCATTATTGTGGGTGGTTTAATCACATCCACCATCCTTAACCTGCTGATTCTACCGACGATTATGTTACATTTTGGGAAGTTTGAGAAAGCCAAATTTGCATCCTAGAAACAAGCATAATGGCCGCTATGATTTTGACCTTCTCATCCAAGCAAGCCCTGCACTGGCAACCTTTGTAAAGTTAAACGCTTACAACGACACCTCCATAGACTTCACTAACCCACAAGCCGTTAAGGCGCTGAATAAGGCATTACTTATTCAGCATTACAACATTTTAGATTGGGATATTCCCGCACAATATCTTTGCCCGCCGATTCCTGGTCGCGCAGACTATGTTCATTATCTGGCTGATTTATTGGCTGAAACCAACCATGGTAAAATTCCGCGCGGTGACACTATCCGTGTGCTGGACATAGGCGTAGGTGCCAATGCCATCTATCCACTCATTGGCCACCGTGAATACGGCTGGCGCTTTGTAGGCGCGGATATAGATGCGACTGCGCTCGCCAATGCACAACAGATTTTGCATGCAAATGCGGGACTAACCACGTCCATTGAGCTACGCTTGCAGGCTTCACCTACCAATATTTTTAAGGGCATTATCCAGCCCGATGACTTATTTAACCTCACTCTGTGCAACCCACCGTTTCATGCATCGCTAGCTGAGGCACAAGCAGGCACGCAGCGTAAATGGCAGAATCTGGGAATCAATACCGGCAAAAGTAAAGCACTTAAACTCAACTTCGGCGGTCAATCGGCTGAACTTTATTGTGATGGCGGTGAAGTCGCCTTTGTAAGCCGCATGATTGAAGAAAGCACACAATTTAAAAACCAATGCACTTGGTTTACCACGCTGATCTCTAAAGCCGCGAGCTTACCCAGCGTTTATAGCGCACTTAAAAAAGCACAAGCGCTGAAGGTAAAAACCATAGCCATGGCACAAGGCCAAAAGCAAAGCCGCATCGTGGCTTGGACATTTTTTAGCACGAAATAACCAAGCCCTCATGGGCTAAAACTAAGCGCCGATTAAGCATCTAACAAGCCGCTACGCATGGCGATCAAGGCAATTTCAGCAGAGTTATTAGCGTTGAGTTTTTGTTTGATATTATAAAGATGCGTGCCCACAGTACGCGGGCTTAAAAATAAAGTCTCAGCTATTTCGTTAGTGGTTTTACCTTTAGCCAGCGCCATAAATACTTCGAACTCACGTGGTGACAAAACATCTACAGGATTCTGGTCGCCATTCAACTGCTGTATCGCCATTTGCTGCGCAACACTTGCCTCCAGATATTTTTTACCGGTTGCTACAGTGCGTATTGCTTTAATCAGCTCTTCAGCCGCGCTGCGTTTTGTCAAATAGCCCATTGCGCCCGCATTTAGCACACGTTTGGGGTGCACTGAGTCTTCATGCGCAGATAACACTAAAATTTTAGCCGAACTATCTTTTGCTAAAATACGCTCAATGGCTTCCAAGCCGCCAATACCTGGCATGGTGATATCCATCACCACCACATTCGGCTTGTGTTCCATATAGCGTTGAATCGCCAGTTCGCCGTTTTCGGCTTCGGCAATCACTTTGATATCAGTATCTGATTCAAGCAGCATTTTAAAACCCATACGCACTACCGCGTGATCATCTACCAGCATGACGTTAATTTGACTCATGTTGCTTACTTTCTCCCGATGTTGGGATATTAAATATGATTAACTTGCGACGCGCTTAGGAATGTGGATAGAAATAACCGTACCCTGATTTGGCGCAGCCTCAATACTAAAACTTCCATACAATGCCTGCACTCGCTCACGCATGCCTAGCAAACCAAAGTGCTTATCCTGATCAACGGTTTCTATATCCATGCCCACGCCATTATCTTTAATTGCCAACTGCAACTCACCGTCCGAGGTTTTAATAAGACTAACAGCAATCGTGGTTGCCTTTGCATATTTCAAGGCATTATTAAGTGACTCTTGTACGATTCGATACAAATTGATGCTAACAGTTTCACCTATCCGTTCTAAATTTCCAGATAAATGCAATTGAATTTGAATTTCAGGGTGCTGCACTTGATGACTGCTCACCAAATCTTTTAAGGTTTCAGCCAAGCCCAGGTTATCTAGCGAAGCTGGGCGCAATTGACGCACAATATTATGCATGCCGTCATATATTTGATTCGCTGCTGATACGATGATTTTCGCACTTGATGCAATCTCCGTCATCCCCGCACTTGCACTATTGGTTTTGGCTTTATTAGCGATGCCTACAGCAAAAGTTTTGATAGCCGTGACGTATTGGCCGAGTTCATCATGCAGTTCGCGCGCCAAACTTGCACGCTCTTCTTCAATATGCTTTTGAATCAAATGTGTTAATTGACGATTCTCTTCCAGCTGGCGTTCTGCAGTAAGTGACTCAGCCATACGGTTAAGACTGTGGCCAATGCGCTCAAATTCCGGCAAGGCAAACGTTGGCAAGCGCGACATTAAATCGCCTTGTTCAATGCGGTTAATCGCGGCTAAAATTTGATTCACCGGTCTAAGTGAGTGGCTTAACAGCAGATACACCATCGTGTTCAGTAACAAAAAAAATGCCAAGCCAACCCACATGAGTTGACTAAAACCAGACCACGCTTCACGAATAGAACCGGCAGCGCTTGATGACACAACCAAGGTGCCATAGCGAATCTTGCGTTCTACAATTTCAACCTTTGGCGCCACAAGCTTTATGAACCACTCCGGCGGAGACACATCATTTTTAAAAGTTGAGTCTGGTGAATGATAAAGCTCATGCCCTAAGTAGTCGTAAAGCGCAATGTGGCTACTACGCACATAACCTAATGAGGTTAAAAACCGCTGCAACACAATATGCGTAGGTCCCATTTCAGGATTTATGGCAGAACTCACAATTACGGTATCTAATAATTGCACCGTTACGCGGCTTGCGGCCTCTACCCGCTCGCGAATTGAAACGCGGGTATCGTTCACCAAAATAGTGCCTACCACCAGAATAAAAGCCAGTGATAGCAAAGTAATAAGTAAATTTAAGCGGAAACGTAAACTCATGAGTTGTAAAGGTGGCATAACATGTATAGAGTTTAACAACTTTAATCAATTCACAACATAGTGTTATTCATGAAATGAAAACATCATTTATTTTATCTGCGGCTATTGCCATACGCGACACCATTTTAAACAATGAATCGACACTTGAGTCACTGGATCGCGCCATTGGCGACGGTGACCACTACATCAACATGAAGCGTGGCGCTGGCGTAATTGTTGACATGCAGGCTGAGTTGGAATCACTCAGCCCTGACACAGCACTCAATAAAATTGGCTTAAAGCTACTTAGCACCATCGGCGGCGCATCTGGGCCGTTACTCGCCAGTTTTTTTATGGGCATGGCTAAAACGCTTAAAGATAGCGGTGATGAATCGGTGCCAACTTATGCCGCTGCTTTTGCCACTGGTGTTGACCTTATCCGCCAGCGTGGCAAAGCAGATATTGGTGAAAAAACCATGCTGGATGTGTTGATCCCAGCTGCCAACCAATTCAAGGCACTTGCAGCAGCTAATGCTAATGTAAAAGAAATCTGCACCGCACTGATAGACACCGCAGAACAAGGCATGCTCGCGACAAAAGGTTTAATCGCAACTAAAGGGCGCGCTGCCGGCTTGGGTGAGCGTGCGATTGGACATATAGACCCAGGCGCAAAAAGCTGCCAGTTAATGATTAGTACAGTATGCAATTTGATTTTGAATAACAAATAATCATATAACCAAATACATTTAAGCGCAGTCAGAACGCGGCACAAAAGACCGACACCTATATATTTATAAGTTGTCGTACTTGTAAATGAGGTTTTTTGTAACAAAGTGATGACAAGCAAGGACAAATAGATGAAAAAATTTATCAACAAAATTGACGATGTATTAGTTGAAAGCCTCAGCGGTTTTGCCGCTGCGCACAGTGATTTAGTCAGCCTCAATTTAAACCCGAATTTTTTAACGCGCAAACAAATAGCCACAAACAAAGTAGCCATCATCTCTGGCGGTGGCTCTGGCCACGAGCCGCTACACGCCGGCTACATTGGTTACGGCATGCTGGACGCCGCCTGCCCGGGTTATGTATTTACCTCACCCACACCCGACCAAATGTTAGCCGCAGCAACAGCCGTACACGCTGACAAAGGCATTTTATTTATTGTTAAAAATTACGCAGGCGACGTGATGAACTTTGAAATGGCGGCGGAGATGCTGCCATTTGCCAATGGATTACCTATAAAAAGTGATACCGTACTCACCAGCGACGACTGTGCTGTAGTCAATAGCACATACACCACTGGCCGCCGCGGTGTAGCTGGTACGGTGATTGTAGAAAAATGTGTAGGCAGCTTGGCAGAAGCAGGTGCCGATTTACAGGCTTGTAAAGCATTAGGCGACAAAGTAAATAGCCTAACTGCAAGTATGGGCGTAGCACTCACTAGCTGCACAGTACCTGCCGCTGGTCGCCCTACTTTTGACATTAGTGACACCGAGCTTGAAATGGGCGTGGGCATACACGGTGAGCCTGGTCGCAGACGTGAAACCATGCGTGAAGCCGATGCCATTGTGCGTGACTGCGTAGAGGCTATCATCACCGACCTTAAAACGAGAGCGATTTTAACGACCAATACGCACGAAGCGCTATTGCTGATTAACGGCTTTGGTGCCACACCGCTGATGGAGCTCTACTTGATTTACAACACCGCGCTTAAGCTATTCAATCAGCACGGCATTAAAATTGCGCGCTCACTGGTTGGCAACTACACCACCGCATTGGATATGGCGGGAGCTTCTATTACACTATGCTTACTGGATGATGAGATCAAACAGCATTGGGATAGCCCGGTGCACACGGCAGCCTTGCGTTGGGGCAGGTAGAAAAATAATCAAATTAAGTGCATCGCCAGCTTCGACCAAAACCATTAGCCAAATACGGTTAATTTCTATATGATTAAACCTGAATTAGGTAATGACCAGTAATGACTATGGCGTAGCCTGGTAGCGGTTTTAAAAACCATCACCCGTACGTCACCTAACCGACAACAGATTGCCTACCCCTTGCAACCTTATTGTATTAACGCACTTTTAAGCAGCCTAATTGCACTCACGCATGAGCGCGACGAGGCTATGCTTGAAATTGCACTGATCAAAACATTAACAGAATTGATCGCATCCCTGCATGGTGAGGAAGCAAAGCCAGTTGTTATTTACTACCTCAATGACGAAAAACAACCGCAGCTATCCGCATTTACCGTTGATGACAATAAAACAGAAACTTCAGTTTCAAGCGCACTGCAAGCAACAATAATTAACAGCTTTCAATCGGGCGAAATATACCGCCTGAAAAATACAAACAACGCGAACCATAAATTTTACCCGCTTAAGAACGCTAACGGTCAAATTGCCAGCGTTATCGGCATTGCATACCCGCCCTCAGATATACACAGCGACATTACCATCAGCATGGTATTGCAAATTTATCAGAACTATACCAATCTGATTAACGACAATGAATGTGACACGCTTACCGGCTTATTGAATCGCAAAACATTTGAATACAAAATCAACAAAGTGCTCGCACACACCCAAAGCTCAACCAAGCGCCGTGAAGATAAACCTGACCAAGCCTACTTTTTAGCTATTTTTGATATTGACCATTTCAAAAGAGTTAACGACGTATTTGGGCATCTAATTGGTGATGAAGTGCTACTGATGTTCGCTCAGTTGATGCGACAGTGTTTTCGAGAGTCCGACCCACTATTTCGCTTTGGCGGAGAAGAATTTGTGGGCGTATTTGAGTGTAGCCGCGAGGAGGATATTAAAATGATTCTCGAACGTTTTAGGCTCAAGGTAGCGCAGTTTTCATTTCCACAAGTAGATAAAGTCACTGTAAGTGCTGGATGCACTAGAATTTCCGACTTTGACACGTCAAGCCAACTGATAGACCGCGCAGATTCCGCACTATATTTTGCTAAAAATCATGGTCGAAACCGCATTGCAATTTACGAACAGTTAATTATGGATGGCGAACTGCATGAAGTTAAAAAAGAAGGCGACATTGAATTTTTTTAGTCGCTTCTTTAAGCTATTATTCTAGCCAATTTCAAAAACACTGTTCCAAAGCAACTTCACCACCTCTACATTGTGTGCAATAGGTGCAAGTTCAACGCCCAATTGGGTTGCTCCTTGTAGCTTAAGCATGTGTTGCCGATGGCGATACTCTCGATAAGCCACGCTTACTTGCGTGGCCAAATTGGCATCAATAATTTCAAGGGATCCAAGCAATTTCAATAAGCCAATATTGCCAATGTTACCGGTTAATGACGGGTTGTTTTTTGCATGTAACAACACTAAATACTGTACTAAAAACTCAACATCAATAATGCCGCCAACACCATGCTTAATGTCAAATAGCGTACCTTTTGAGTGTTGCGCCTCGCGCATTTTTTCACGCATGGAAAGCACCTCGGCTTTTAGCTTTTGGGCATCGCGCGGTTGCGTCATTACCTCCACACGAATATCGTCAAACGCTTTGCCTATACGGCTATCACCCGCTACAAACCTTGCACGTGTAATGGCTTGGTGTTCCCACACCCAAGCTTTATTGAGTTGGTATTCTCTAAAAGCGGCAACGCTACTGACCAACAAACCGCTGTTACCATCGGGGCGTAATTGCAAGTCAGTTTCATACAGCAAACCGGCTGAGGTTAAACTGTTAAACCAGTTATTGATGCGCTGCGCAAAGCGCGCATACACCTCACCTGCCTCGGGGGCGTCATCATCATGTAGAAAAATAATATCTAAATCAGAGGCATAGCCTAGTTCTTTTCCACCTAATTTTCCGTAGCCTATCACCGCAAACTTAGGCTTATCAAGGTGTTTGCCACGTACGTTTGGCCAGATAAATTCTAGCGCCACACTGAGTATTAAATCAGCAAGATCACTTAAATAGTCTGAGATGGTTTCCAGCAACAATTCGCCATTGATATCCTGTGCAGCAAAACGAAAGATATTGGCATGTTTAAAGTGACGCATCACATCCATCTGCCGTTCAACATCTCCCGCAACTTCGGATAATCGCTCAATCAACTCCAATCGCATGGCGACAAAATCCGGCGTCGCATACAAAGTGCGCGTATCTAAAAGTTCATCTAATAAAATAGGATGTTGCGCTAAATAATTTGCCAGCCATGGACTGCTACTGCACAACTTAACTAACAACTGCATCGCCTGCGGATGCTCTGCCAGCAACGCTAAATAGCTTGCGCGACGACAGATGTTTTCAAGTAAATCCGTCACCCGTGTCAATGTAGTATCAGCATTTGGCATTTTGGCTGATTGCGAAATCACATGCGGCATCACCGCATCAAAGCGATGACGACTCAACTCAGGCAATTGCAAATAACGGCTACTTTGGTGCAACGTATCCAAACGGCGCAAGGTTTCATGCGCATCAGCAAAGCCGAGTACCTGCAAACCGCTGATGGCATCAACTTCAGCGAGCGCACCGTCCCAAATAGCCTTTTCTGATGCTAGCGTATCCTCACCTGCATCGGCCTCATCAAAAGTCGCATCAAAATGACGCTGTACTTGCGCTCGATAAGCGTCTAACTTGGCTATAAATTCTGGCCAATCGGCAAAATTCATCGCTTTAGCAATACGTAATTTTGCTTCTTCTGTCCTTGGTAACTCTTGCGTTTGCGCATCATCAACATACATGAGGCGATGCTCTAAATTGCGTAAAAACACATAAGCCTCACTCAGCTCAGTAACTGTTTTTTCAGGTAACAAGCCTTTGTTTTTTAACAAAGCCAAAACAGAAAGCGTTGGCTTGATTTGCAAGCTAACGTCCTGCCCGCCGCGAATCAGCTGAAACACCTGTGCAATAAATTCAATCTCACGAATTCCGCCGCGTCCCAACTTGATGTTGTCATGCATGCCTTTGCTGTTCACATCACGCTGAATTTGAATTTTCAAATTGCGCATACTGGAAAACGCGCCAAAATCCAAGTATTTACGAAACACAAACGGTTTGAGTAATTTTGCCACCGCATTGCCACCTGTGACCTCACGCCCTTTAATCCAAGCGTAGCGCTCCCACTCACGCCCGTTGTTTTGATAATAATCTTCAAGCGCATCAAGGTTACTAACCAACGCGCCTTCAGAGCCAAACGGGCGCAAACGCATATCAACACGAAACACAAACCCGTCTTCAGTAATTTCACCAATGACAGCAATCAGCTTTTTAGCCAAGCGTGTAAAAAAGTCTTGATTGCTAATTGGTTTGTCACCCTGGGTTTCGCCCTCTGCTTCATAGGCAAAAATCAAATCAATATCAGATGAAACATTAAGTTCACCGCCGCCTAACTTACCCATGCCGATCACGATTAAATCTTGTGGATGACCTTGCGCATCTACAGGCCTGCCATACACCTCAACCAGCCAGGTATTCAAGTAATCAATAGCCAAAGTAATGGCGCACTCTGCCAACTGCGATGTGGTTTGCATCACCTCATGCAAATCTGCCAGACCGTTTAAATCCCTAATAATCACGCGCGCCATTACGTGGCTACGCAAAACCCGTAATGCGCGCTTTAAGCTAAATTCATCGACAATATTCTGCTGTGATAAAAAGCTTTGCATCTCGCCAAGCTGATACGACTGATGCAGATTTTGCAATAAACTCTGTAATAAAGTCGCGTCTTTTCGCAACAATCTTGCCATGAACGGGCTACAAGCAATGGCATGAAGCACGTAAGCTTCATCACTAGAAGGGGCGCGGTTTTCAGATAACAAATTATCGAGTGTGAGCATAAGAATTTTCAGGTAACATTACATTGTTACAAATGTGTAACAACTTATTTTTAGTATTTATCTATCAGCGTTTTTTTAGAGGCGCTTATTTAGGTAACCTTGTGTCAAATTATAAACGCGCCACAAGGATTTAAGGGGATTTTAAGCATGTCAATCGAGTCAGTTCTTCATGAAAACCGCGTTTTTGAGCCAAGTAGTGATTTTGTTAAATCAGCCAATGTCTCTGGCATGGCTGCGTACAATGCACTTTGCGCAGAAGCCGCTGCCGATTACGAAGGCTTTTGGGCAAAATTAGCACGTGAATTGTTGGTTTGGCACAAACCTTTCACCAAAACCCTTAATGAAGAAAACGCCCCATTCTACAAATGGTTTGAAGATGGCGAACTCAATGTTTCTGCCAACTGTTTAGATAAACACTTAAACACTATTCCTAATAAAGTCGCCATCATTTTTGAAGCTGACGATGGCAGTAGCAAAAGTGTTACCTATAAAGCGCTCTACCATCAAGTTTGCGAGTTTGCGAATGGCTTAAAAAAGCTTAACCTTAAACTAGGTGACCGCGTCGTTATTTACCTGCCTATGGGCATTGAAGCCGTTGTGGCAATGCAAGCCTGCGCACGTCTCGGCTTAATTCACTCAGTCGTGTTTGGCGGTTTTTCCGCCAAAAGCTTATGTGAACGTATTATTGATGCAGGTGCCAAAGCCGTTATCACGTCAGACGGCCAGTTCCGTGGCGGTAAAACCATGCCGCTCAAGGTAGCAGTGGATGAAGGCATCGCCCAAGCAAAAACTGAATTTGGCTATGATGCCATTCAAAATGTTGTGGTATTGAAAAAAACAGGGCTAGAAACCGCATGGAACAGCACCGACATCTGGTGGCATGACCTGATTGCAGAGGTAGCCGATACCTGTGAGCCTGTCATGGTGAATGCAGAACACCCGCTATTCTTACTTTACACTAGCGGCTCTACAGGTAAGCCAAAAGGTGTACAGCACAGCTCGGCTGGCTACCTGCTTCATGCCATGAACACCATGCGCTGGACGTTCGACATCAAAGCAGATGATGTATTTTGGTGTACCGCAGACGTGGGCTGGATTACAGGCCACACCTACGTGGCATATGGCCCGCTTGCCATGGGCACTACCCAAATAGTGTTTGAAGGCATTCCTACTTACCCTGATGCCGGGCGCTTCTGGCAAATGATAGAAAAACACAAAGTGTCTATTTTCTACACTGCGCCAACCGCAATCCGCTCACTGATTAAAGCTTCTGAAACGCACCCTGAAGTACACCCTAGAAACTACAATTTATCCAGCCTGCGTTTATTAGGTTCAGTGGGCGAACCGATTAACCCTGAAGCATGGATGTGGTACTTTGAACAAGTCGGTGGCAGCCGTTGCCCCATTGCCGATACTTTTTGGCAAACTGAAACCGGCGGCCATGTCATTACACCGCTACCGGGCGCAACTGCTCTGGTGCCAGGCTCATGCACACTACCTTTTCCGGGCATTGATATTGATGTAGTCGATGAAACAGGCAAAGACGTGCCTTGGGGTACCGGTGGCTTGTTAGTGATTAAAAAACCATGGCCAGCCATGATACGCACTATTTACAACGACCCTGAACGCTACAAAACCAGCTACTACCCCACTGACTTAGGCGGAAAAATCTACCTTGCAGGCGATGGTGCAGTACGCGATGCTGTCACTGGCAACTTCACCATCATGGGTCGCATTGATGATGTACTCAATGTTTCTGGCCACCGTTTAGGCACCATGGAAATTGAATCTGCATTAGTTTCTAACCACCTAGTGGCAGAAGCGGCTGTAGTTGGCAAACCGCACGATGTAAAAGGTGAATCTGTAGTCGCCTATGTAGTACTTAAAGGCGCACGCCCAACGGGAGATGAAGCCAAAAAAATCGTGGCAGAACTGCGCGACTGGGTCGGCAAGGAAATCGGCCCGATTGCCAAACCCGATGAAATCCGCTTTGGTGACAACCTGCCTAAAACCCGCTCAGGCAAGATTATGCGCAGACTACTGCGTACCCTAGCTAAGGGCGAAGAAATTACTTCAGATATTTCAACACTCGATAACCCAGCAATTTTGGAACAGTTAAAAGAAGTGGTAAAGTAAAAAATGAATTTTCATCAAGTAGCGTAGATAAATCATAATAACTCTTGATGTGTTGGCACAAAAATTTTAGGCAATACTAAAAAAAGTTAACACCATGATTTCATTATATACTTTATTTAAAAAAATTAATTGGCATTCACTTTTGATGCATTTAAAACCGTCAAATAGGATGCCTACTTTACGTTAAGCTCAGATAGCTGTGCGCCATCGTCAAAGGTCTAATAGAATTGAAACACCAGCCGATTAAAACAAGATAGTCAGAATACTGGCACGGAAATAGCAATATTTACATGGGCTTAGAAACATGATATTGAGTGAAGCGTCACTAAACTGAGCCGCATAACTGAATTCGTTGATACGGCTCAGTTTAGTGACGCTTCACACCATTCAAATGTTTTTCGTGGGTAATTTTTATTGTCGTGTGTGATAGAAAGTTTAAATAGGAAGGCATCTGATGCAAAACCTTAGATCAGTGAATGCACAGCTATCTGCGCCTAACGCCTCGTTCGAGAGTGCGCATTGCCCATGCAAGATTTCCGAGGGTGTAAGTTCAGCTAATGGGCAATGCGCCCCTCAACTCGAAACACGTTATAACTCACAATGAATATTGACTGTCTTGCCCAATTCATCTCAATAACAAAAGACACAGCGCTTACCGTTGCTGCGGTGGTGGGTGGCTATGTTGCTCTCAAAGGTCTTTCCACTTGGAATCGACAGCTTAAAGGTGGGGTTGAATATGACCTTACTCGTCGGATATTAAAATGCGCTTATCGATTGCGTGAGGCAATTAAGGGAGTAAGAAACCCAGTAATGTGGGGAAATGAAATGCCAACCCCACCAGAGTCGGAGGCATCAAAGATGTCAAAGGAGCAGGTTAAACACTACGGATTGGCAAACGCGTATCAAAAACGGTGGGACAAAGTCACTGAAGTTCGGACAGACTTGCAAACCGAAATGCTTGAAGCCGAAGCCATATGGGGGCGAGTCATTTACGAAAAATTTGAACCAATATTCAAGCTTCAGCAGGAGCTATTTTCATCGGTTCACGCGTATGTTTCAGTCTGCAACCCTAATGAATCTGAGCAATCACGCGCCGCGTACCAAGGAATAATGAAGAAACAACGCGATATCTTGTATGACCTAACCTCAGAAAATCCAGACGAATTCACGCAAGATATAAATCGTGCAATTGAAGAGATCGAGTCATTTCTGAAACCACATCTTCGCAAATGAGTTATAACCCATCCATCAAGCGGGACGCGCTAAAGCGCGCCCCTTATGTCAAACGTTAGGGAATTATGATTCCTGTATATACCCCAATAACTGAGTCTGAAGCGACTGTTATTTCTGCAATGCTTGGTGCATATGGAATCCCATTTTTTATTCGTGGCGGTGGTTTTAGTAAGCTTTATCCGGGCATGCAAATCAAAGACTACAATACTCAAACATTTATGGTTCCAGCGGAACACTATGAATTCTCAAGAGAGTTGTTATCAGAGTTTATAAAACCAAGTAAAGAAGAGCTTGCAGTTTTTCCTCAATGGTCGTTCTGGCGAACTCTACGTATTTTATTTGAAGCTATATGTTATGGATGGGTTATTCCTGGTAGGCGTTGGGACAAAAATGAAAAGTAGTTACCCTAACCCATCATTCAAGCGGGACTGGCTAAAGCCAGCCCCTTAATTCAAACGTTATGCCTAAAAGAAAAATTGAGAATGAAACCTAGAATTACCGTAATCACTATTGGTGTTAATGACCTCGAAAAATCCCTGCGCTTTTATCAAGAAGGGCTTGGATTTCCTACAGAAGGTATCATCGGTAAAGAGTTTGAGTATGGTGCAGTTGTTTTTATTCAACTCCAAGATGGATTGCGTCTAGCCCTCTGGCCAAGAAAAAGCATCTCACACGACTCAGGACTTCCAATTAAACCAGCTAGTTCAACCGAAATGACCCTAGGGCACAACGTCTATTCAAAGGCAGAAGTTGATATAGTGATGGCTCAAGCCAAATCTGCAGGTGCTGTTATTGTTAAGCCAGCACATGATACATTCTGGGGTGGTTATTCTGGATATTTTCAAGATCCAGATGGTCATCTATGGGAGGTTGTATGGAATCCACAGTGGGAAGAGTAATTGTCAAATGGAAAAATGAAGAAAAATGGGGTCAGACTGAGCTAACCCAGGCTAGCTCAGACACGATTTTAAGAGCATGTATGATAATGCCCTGTCTGGCTTATATTTTCCTATTTGTTAGTCGAATGGTTAATTAAGCTAAAATCAACTAGGGCTGATTTCAAGACCTAACCCTATAATTTCTTACGGCTTTGTCAAATGGCTAAAAAATTTCCAATACATCCGAATCACCCAGAGCGAATCTGCTGGGGTTGCGATAAATACTGCTCGACTGACTCCATGAAATGCGGTAACGGGTCAGACCGTACGCAACATCCAATTGAGTTGTTTGGTGATAATTGGCTTGAGTTTGGAAATGAGATCGCTGAATCGTCAAAAAAAATCACCGAGCCAGCGTAGCCTCTATGAAATGAAATGCAATCGAGGTATGTTGTGTGAACCCTTGATTCCGCTATACTTCATCAAGGCTACGCTCGCTAAATCAATGCCTATCGTTGTAATATGTTTCATGACTTCCTCCCTCATTTTTCATTTTGATTGAATTCGCGAAAACTCAATCGTGGCACAATGATGCCGTTCCGAGTGGAGGAAATCCCTATTATTCATTCAAGCGGGACTGGCTACCGCCAGCCCCTTAACTCAAACGTTATGCGTCACAGGAGAATATAGATGAAGGACACTTTGAAGGTTGGAATCCGATATGAACACAAGTTCAGAGTGCCCCAATCGAAAACGGTCCCGGCGCTCTATCCGGAATCAGAAGAGTTCGTGGCAATGCCAGAAGTTTTCGCTACCGGCTTTCTGGTCGGTCTTCTTGAATGGGCCTGTATCAAGGCAATTAACCCTCACCTTGGCTGGCCGCAAGAACAGACGGTCGGTACTCACATTAACGTAAGCCACGAAGCAGCTACGCCACCAGGCTTGGTGGTTACAGCAACCGTTGAGTTAGTAGAAGTCGACGGGCGAAAACTTATTTTTGCTGTCGAGGCTCATGATGGTGTTGACCTGATTTCGAGGGGGCACCATGAGCGCTTCATCATCAACAAAGAAAAATTCGATGCCAAACTTGGTTCAAAAAAGAGCTAGCGTAGCCTCGATGGAATGAAATGCATGGGAAATGGGCTCAGCCACGATTTTTAACCTTAAATATTAAACACCGCAATAAAATTTACGCATGACTTCACTTGAAATATCAGGGGCGATATTTACCCATTCATTAGGGTTGCTGTTTTTAAGCACAGACTCCCCACCACCCATGTTTTGTTTGTAATGCGAGTAAGCCATGGTTCTAAATATTTTGGTTTTACAATTGACTTCAAGCAATGATTTTTCTGAAAGATAAGCCACGTCATTGACTACTTGAGGTTTCATGTAGTCTTTAACTCGCCAAACTCTGATTACATGGTTTTGATTTCGTACAGTTACTTGGCTGTAATAAATCTTAATGCTGCCATCATTGCTCGAACCGCTGAACTCTGCCCAACCGGCCACTGCGCTATTGCTGATAAACATAAGGATTAGTGTGCTGAGCAGTTTTTTCATGTTGTTTTCCAATGATTCAGATTTGATTAAGCGCCTAATGTTGAAGATAAAGTTCCGAAGGTGAAGTCTTGAAAATTAGCCTTGTCTGTTATTGATGGATAGCATTCATTTTACGATCAAGCTCTGCAATATCATGCATGAGCTTTGTTTTCTCATTATCACTTACATTGCTATTTAAGCGTTGTTGTAATTGATTACGCACGGCAGATAGCATTTTTGAATGGGCGCTAAAGTCTTCCGCTTTTGGTGCTCTCATGTTGACGAGGGCTGCGGTGAGCGCTTCATATTCTTGATCTGTCAGGCCTGTGATGATTTTGAGGCCGTCGGCTGTGTGCGTTGGTTGTTCTGTGTTTGTCATGGTGATGTATAGTAGATAACCAAATTGAATTTGACTGAATTTTACCATAGGCAGCTTTTATAGAATGATGGATATCTATGTGAGAGCCACTCTATCGATTGCCATTCAGGTCAGACACGATTTTTAACTTTAAAACAAAGCGCGTATATGACAATGCCTTGCCTAGCTCATATTTTCCTATTTGTTAGTCGAATAGTTAATAAAGCTAAAATCAACTAAGGCTGATTGCAAGACCTGACCATAACCCTAAATTGCATCGTACTTAATATACTTAAATCTCACATCATCGTTTGGCGTGCCGGTTAACGCACCACCTTCTAAAACTGGTTGCCAACTGATGACGGATTCAATCTTGGCGGCTAATTCAAAATCTTTATCGGTAATGCCTTTTGCATCATGCGTGCATAACTTTACAATAACAAATGCATACGACACCGTTAAGTCTGGATGATGCCAAGCGGCTTCGGCAAGATGCCCGACAGTATTCACCACCATGAGCGTTGCTTTCCAACCGCTGGTTTTATACTTACGCCTAATCCAGCCACTTTCTAAAACCCAGTACGGTAATTCGGCTTTTAGTTTAGATTCAACCTCTTGTTCTGCATATACTTTATTAGATGACATACGTTCATCCCTCTACAATATTATTTAGTCACCACAAGGCAATTCTGCGCGAGTAGTGGCAAATTCAAGCCTTGTTCAAATAAACCATCATCCAGCTTGTTGACTACCCATGTTTGATAATCACCCGTGAAAAAATCTGCAAAAGCATCATCAATCAAGTCATCCGCTTGCAAGTTTTGCAGAGAAACATTTGCTGGCTTTGAATATCCCTCAAGTGATTTTGACTTAACTAACACCAGTTGCTTTGCCGCTATCTTATTGGCCAACCAGGCGCTTAAGCTATCAGAGGTTACTTGCCAGCTTTTAGGCACGCTATCATCGGCTAACACCATTTTACTTGGCAGCCATACAATACAGCGATGCTGCCAGCCTCTTTCAGCGATTTCAAGCTCACTGCTTGCTGTGACGAGCTTGCTATTCATCCCCGCCAGCAATAAGCCGAATTGATCCATCGCCAACAGCGCCAGCTCATGTGCAATCGCATCACTCACACTAGTGCGTTGCTGCGCATCACGCACGGCATCCGCAAACAGGCCACCGCCCGGCACAATCACCACTTGGCCATCACTAATCTTCACTAAGGTTTCTAGCCAGCGCGGCAGTTCAGGTGAACCTAACAAGCTACCGCCTAGTTTCACTATCCACATAAGGTTTCCTTGGGCTGTACTGATATTTTACTTACTGGTATTTGCTTACTGGATGAGAAAAAAATTTCAGCATTTTTAACAGGCTTGAGGCTTTATCTAAAGTCTCAGCATACTCTTTTTCAAGGTCAGAGTCGGCAACAATGCCGCCACCCGCATAAAAACTAAGTTCTCCACCTGCATCGTCATTGGCGACATAGAGCGCTGTGCGTATCGCGATGTTAGTGTCCATATTGCCATCAAATCCTATGTAGCCAATCGCGCCGCAATATACACCGCGCCGGTGTGGTTCTAATTCTTCAATAATCTGCATCGCTCTCAACTTAGGCGCACCGGTAATTGAGCCCCCCGGAAAGCAGCCGCGCAACAAATCAATGGCGGTTTTTGAGTCTAGTAATTCACCCGTTACGATACTCACTAAATGATGCACATTGGCAAAACTTTGCAGTTGAAACAACTTATCGGCCTTCACCGAGCCAATTTTGCAGTTTTTGCCAATATCATTACGCAATAAATCGACAATCATTAGATTTTCGGCTTTGTCTTTAATGCTGGATTGCAATTCATTTGCATAGATAACATCTTGGGTAATATCCTCTGAACGCGGACGTGTACCTTTAATCGGCCGCGTTTCCACATGGCCATCCATCACTTGCAAAAACCGCTCTGGCGAGCCGGAAATGACCTGTACGGCACCTAAATTCATATATGCCATAAATGGCGCCGGGCTAATTTCCCTTAGCTTTTGATACGCTACCCAGGCATTACCGCGCACCTTGGCTGAAAACCGTTGCGCCAGATTTACTTGGTAACAATCTCCTTCATGAATATACCGCTGAATAGCGTTAAAAGCTGTTTCATAAGTAAGCTTATCCATATTTGAAGTAACCCCAGAAACCACTTCAAAGCCCAATGATGCTTGAACTGCTTGATGAGGCGTATCAAACAGCGCACACAGTTCAACCCATTGCTCGCACGTTTTATGATTAAAGCCATGTGATACCAAGTGTGCAGTTTTGTGACGATGGTCAACCACAACTGCCCAATCATAAATACCAACCTGCATCTGCGGAATTTCATCAAGCCGTGTTTCGATGGTGTCATTAGCTTTACTTGCCAGCTTTTCTAATCTCCGCGCTAAATCGTAGCCAAAATAACCAACCGCTCCGCCGGTAAAAGGTAAATCACATGACTTAGAAGTAGAAGACTTAGATTGATACTGCGCTAAGACATTGTTGACCAATTGAAATGGGTCTTGCGTTGAAACATGCGATTGCCCATGCTCGCAGATTGTAGTCAACGCACCTTGGGTGGAAAAAGTAATGAAAGGCTTGGCCACCAAAATATCATAGCGCCCATATTGGCTACCGGGCTTGCCCGTTGCAGGGTCAATCAATTGACCACTATCCAAAAACATAGCCCATGGCTGATGTGCGATGCGCTCGAATAAACGTGCACTATCTGTATGATACGTTAACTGATGTTGCAACAAACTCATGAATTCAGTCCTAATCCGGCAACAGCGTAAGCAGGAAAGCACACCTGAGCCAGGGTTTTTATTGCATGGTTTTCTGCATGAATAAAATCACTCACCGAAACATATTTAAAACCCAGTTGTTTTGCAAGCTCACGCACCAGAAATTCACCTGCTCCTGCACCTATGAATTGCAAGTTCTGACTATCGTCCAGCCTTGATATTTGCATAAGCACGGCTTGTTTGATGAGGTTAAGTTGCGACGATTTGAACGCACAAGCCAGATTACGCCAAACTGATAATGGCGCATCCTGCGCATCATGCCCAATCATTCTTGCAATACGCCGCGCGCTAGCCTCAATACTTTTGTCTGCGCCGTCTGCGGTTTCGGCCATATTCTCGGCTGCAGCTAAATCACCAGTAAGCGTATAAACATCCGCAGTGGTCGCAAAATGTTCTGCAGCGATATTGACCTGCTGCCCGGCAAAAGCGATTTTTTGCGTCAGCGCCATCAGTGGTGTACGCACCACCCCCGTATAAACCAACTCATCACATTGCATCCGAGTAGCATCGTTAAAACCACGCACCTGCACCCTGCCTTCACTCATCAAAGCAATATCTGTAGTCGTACTGCCTACGTCAACAAATAAGCCCTGCTGCACGTTGTGTGCAATGTACTGCGTACTTGCCAGCCAATTCATCGAAGCAATATCTGCGGTGTTTGGCTCAACAGCTTCAATACCCACAAAACCTTGATTACCTGCATAAAACTTCACATTGCAAGGTGGTTTTTGACTTGCTAGTTTTTGGGCTACAAACTGTGCAATCTGCACCACACCGGCATGCCGGTTAGGAAAAATATCTGCAAGTTCCCCCGTCATCGTTACTTGATGGTTTTCAGCATTAAATTCACGCAAAATAATATCCATTGCAAGATCAAGCTCATGCAAGCCTCGCCATAAAGGACAATACACCTGAGTTGCAGCCAACACATGTCCAGCAGCATTGAGCATCACCGCTTTTACATGAGCGCCGCCAATATCCCAACCGATGACTGTTTGTGTACGAGTGTTTTGACTCATAGCTGAATTTCAACCTGCTTTCTGGCTAATACCGGCATTTCAAATTTGTCATTCAACACGCAATCCAGTATGAGTTTGGCTGGATTGTAATTTAACGCTTCATGTAAACCGATATAGCTCGTTGTTAAGCGCGGGTTAATTTCCACTACATAAATCTTATCGTTATTTTCAACATCCACAATTACATCCACACCTACATAACCCAAGGCATCCGGCAACATTTTAGCGATTTTTCTGGCAATAGTTTCAAAACGCTGCCAATAAGGCAACATGCCGTTCACGGTAATACCCGTTAACTTAAACTGGCTACCATCCAAGCTAATATGCTGTTGGTTGCAGCTTAACAACCAAGATTTTCCATCACGGCACAACATTGAGAAACTAGCCGCGACACCCGCCTGATAAGGCTGTGCTAAATAATTTAAGTAACGATTATCTTCTGTAATCCAAAGCTTTAAATCATGCAGAGAATCAAAAACCCGAATACCTTCACAACCTGCGCCATCTTCTGGTTTGGCTACCCATTGACTTATATTTTGCTGGCTCAAAGTATCGTAGCAGTCTGGCTGCATTAAGTCTTCACCCGCATATACTGGCAAGGTAAATATATGCGCAGCCTGCATCGCTTCAAAACTTAAAGATTTACTGGTGCCTGTCAGCGTTGCATCAAAACCGCTGCCTAACAAAAACGCATCACTTTCTTTTTCTTCGGTCGTTAAACACTGTTCAGTGAGTTCCAATAGCGTACCATCGGTTTCAGGTGCAATCAGCCAAACTAAATCGGCTTGCTTCAGCGCATTTTTAAACACTTTTTTGAATTCACCTGCGGCTACCGCCATACTTTTTTGCGCATATTCAGATGGCGCCAACCGCATGTCATGCAAGGTAATCAATTGATATTGCTTCAGCACGTTTAAATCTCGCAGCAAGGCATCGCGCATCAGCGTACCCTCTTTTACTAAAGACTCAGACAACGGAGCTGTATCTATCTCAGTACTAAGCCCGCCACCAGTGATAAACTCACATACTAATAATTTTTTAAGCGGTTCGATGATGCAAGTAATCCCGGTAATTGATTTATTAAATGGCGTAGTCGTGCATGCAAAAAAAGGTGACCGTCAACATTACCAGGCTATTCAATCGTCGCTTACAACATCCAGCCAGCCGCTGGATATCGTTGCAGCTTTGCTTGACTTATTCCCTTTTGAGCAACTCTACATTGCCGACCTAAATGCCATACAAAAATTAGAAAAAATCGATACGTCAAATTATAACGTGATTGAGTCCATCGCCCAGCAATTCCCACACTTAAAATTGTGGGTAGACGCTGGCGTCAGTAATAATATCGAACTCAAAATCTGGCAAAAACTTGATATTCGCCTTGTGTTAGGCAGTGAGAATTTTGCACATTTGAACAATTTCACATCGCTCAATCGTGATCATAACTTTGTACTATCACTAGACTTTATGCCGCAAGGCTACCAAGGACCCATGGAATTATTGACGCAGCAAGAATACTGGCCGCAAGACGTGATCGTGATGTCGCTTGATAACGTTGGCGCAAACCAAGGCGTAAATTCAAGCTTATTAAAAGAAATTGTAGATAAAGCCAATAGTTGTAATGTCTATGCGGCTGGAGGCGTCAGAGGCAGTGAAGATTTAGTGACACTGAAAAAAATGGGGGTACATGGTGCATTAGTGGCTACTGCATTGCACCTTGGACAACTGTCAAAACCAGAACTGAACACTTATGCATAAACACTGGGATATTTTTTGCAAAATTATCGACAACTTTGGCGATATTGGTGTGTGCTGGCGGCTGGCAAGGCAACTACAGGCTGAGCATGGGCTACAGGTGCGGCTTTGGATAGATGACCCAGCCGTTGCCAAACAACTTATTCCAAGCCTGAATATAAACCTGCAAACACAAGTTATACAAAACATTTCAATCGACCACTGGCATGCAGATACTGTTTTTAGTGGAGATGCCGATGTGGTCATAGAAGCATTTAGCTGTGGGTTGCCTGCCGCATATTTATCTAAAATGCGGTCTAATACGGTTTGGATAAACTTAGAATACTTATCAGCTGAAACATGGGTTGACAGTTTTCATGCAGGAAACTCAAAACAAGGCGATTTAACCCGACACTTTTTCTTTCCAGGATTTACACAAGCGACTGGTGGCCTTCTGCGTGAGCATGACATTGTTACAAACAATCAACTGCTTGCAAGTAGCAAACCATTACAACATCAGTTTTTAGATCAACTAAATTTAGAAGATAGCGACAGACTAAAAATATCTCTATTCTGTTACCCGCATGCGCCTGTTCACGCATTACTTAACGCAATGGCAAGCGCCAATCAACCCATTGACTGTTACGTGCCTGCCAGTAGCATATTGCCCATCATCGCTGGCTTTTTTGGCAAAGATTCAATAGTTGCAGGCGAAGTACTCCGCCATCAAAACCTCAATTTATATGTGTTACCTTTTTTAAGCCAAGCGGATTACGACAAACTGCTGGCAATATGCGATGTAAATTTTGTCCGCGGTGAAGATAGCTGGATACGTGCAATCTGGGCAGGGAAGCCTTTTATCTGGCAGCCTTATTTGCAGTCTGAAGAAACACACATCACTAAGCTGAAAGCATTCTTGGCACTGTTTTACGATGGCTTCGACAACCCCCGCAGACAATCATCCTATGATGTTCATCTAGCTTGGGTAGGGAACGATATTTCAACAGAGATCTGGCAACATTATTTAAACAATCTAGCACCGCTTAAAGCATTGACTTTGCAACAATCAAACACACTCGCAGCACAAGCGGACCTGGCGACTAAGTTAGTGATTTTTAGTGAGAAAATCATCAAAAATATCGTAAAAAATAAGGTATAATGCGCGGTTTTACGCATACACCCTTTTAATTTGTAAGGCAACCTATGAAAACAGCACAAGAACTCCGCGCCGGTAACGTGATTATGGTAGGCAGCGAACCATTAGTCGTAATTAAGGCAGAATACAATAAATCAGGCCGCAGCACAGCGGTCGTGAAGATGAAGTTTAAAAACCTACTCACAGAAACACCAAGTGAGAGCATCTACGGTGCTGGCGACAAATTTGAAGTCGTTGTACTTGAGAAAAAAGAAGTGACTTTCTCTTACTTTGCAGACCCAACCTATGTGTTTATGGATGCAGATTACAACCAGTACGATGTTGACGCTGAGTTTATGGAAGATGCATTACCCTACCTGGAAGACGGCATGCCAGCTGATTTGCGTTTTTACAATGAAAAAGCAATTTCAGTAGAGTTACCAACCACTGTAGTGCGCGAAATTACTTACACAGAACCCGCTGTTAAAGGTGACACATCAGGCAAGGTAATGAAGCCTGCTAAAATTGCTACTGGCTTTGAGTTGCCAGTCCCATTATTCTGTGCACAAGGCGACAAAATAGAAATTGATACACGCACCGGTGAATATCGTAACCGTGTAATGAAGTAATTTTGCTATTTTTTAATTAGCAAAAAAATTAAAAAAGGGAGCAACTAGCTCCTTTTTTTATGCCTAAAAGATCTGAATTAGCGTTAAGATAGTAAAATATAAGGACGCCTCTATTTATTCAAGTTTTTAAGTTAGGCAAGGCGCGAATAAAAAATT
>JBAYTS010000020.1:0-52651 GCA_041675545.1 Methylotenera sp. | reverse complement strand
TGTTGGCCTCGCTGTAACCTGGCCGTAAACCAAAAGGTGCTACCGCCTTCCGGTTTGCTATTAACGCCAACTTCGCCACCCATCATGTTCGCCAACCGGCGCGTAATTGCAAGCCCTAAGCCGGTACCGCCATATTTACGCGTAATACTGCTATCTGCTTGTTCAAAGGCTTGAAATAACTTTGCAGCTTTATCAGGGCTAATGCCAATACCGGTATCTTGCACCTCAAAGCGTACCAGCAGGCCATCCCCACTATCTTCTAATAATTTAGCGCGTAAAATCACCAAGCCTTTATCGGTAAATTTAATCGCATTAGCGGCATAGTTAAGCAAAGCTTGGCGCAAACGGGTAGAGTCGCCACGAAGCGACTGCGGCACGTCACCTTTGTCAATTTCAAGACGCAGTCCTTTATCGCGTGCAGTTTCACCAATAATTGACTCAATATTTCCAAGGATGTTAGAAAGATTAAAATCGGTAAGCTCCAACTGCAACCGGCCTGATTCAATTTTAGATAAATCAAGAATGTCGTTAATAATGGCTAATAAATGCCGTCCAGCACTATCAATTTTATCTAAACGCTCAGCTTGGTGCGGTGTTGCACCCGCACGACGTAACAAATGCGTCAGCCCAATAATCGCATTCATGGGGGTGCGAATCTCATGGCTCATATTGGCTAAAAATGCACTTTTAGCCTGATTAGCAGCCTCGGCCTGCTCACGGGCATGAACCAGCTCAAAAGTACGGCTATCCACCAACGCTTGCAAATGGTTCCTATGTTGGTCTAATTCCATGCCGATACGTTTTTTCTCGGTAACATCCTCTTTTACCGCCACGTATTTTTTAATAGATCCATCGGCCTCACGTAACGGTGTGATAATCGCAAACTCGGTGTACTCGCTACCATCTTTGCGGCAATTGATAAATTCACCCTTCCATGGCCGACCTTGGCTTAGCTCAGCCCACATAGAGGTATAAGTTACTTGTGGCGTTTTTCCTGAATGTAAAATTTTAGGATTTTTACCGATGACCTCGTCACGGCTGTAGCCCGTTGCCTGCACAAAAGCCTCATTTACATATTCAATTTCAGCATCAACGTTAGTAATCACGACACTCTCAGGCGTTTGCTCAACTGCCTGAGCAAACTTACGCAGTTGCTCTTCATCCGCCTTGCGCGCTGTAATATCATAGATAAAACCATGCCAAAGCACTGAACCATCTGCCTCAGCTTCCGGCGTGGCGCTACCCAAGAGCCAGCGTATCGATCCATCCTCATACCTCACTCGATACTCATGTCGCCATAGTGTCAGGTCTTGTGCCGACTGTTGAATCGACGCAACAACATTTTCAAAATCATCGGGATGCGTAATAGACAACACAGAAGAGGCATCTTCAAGCACGTCTTCTGGATTAACGCGATAAATGTCGCGAATTCCGTCACTCGCGTAGGGGACGCAAGTCGTGCCATCGCGACGCAAACGATACTGATACACCATGCCGGGTACGCGGTTAGTCACTTTTTGCAATAACTTCAATGCACTTTCTCGCGCCGCTTCCATTTGCTTACGCTCGGTTAAATCGGTATTAGTACCAGATACCCGCAACGGCTTGCCATGCCCATCTCGCAAAATAAACCCGCGTGAAAGCACAGGCACATAATGCCCATCCTTGTGTTGCATTCTAAATTCAAGCTCATACGTGTCGGAGCCACCCTTGATGACCGTATCAAAGGCTTGGTTCACTTTATCCAAGTCTTCTGGATGCACAATCTGTTGCCATAAATGATCCCCCGTAGCTAGTTCATTGATCTCGTAGCCCAGCATAGCCCACCAATGCGGTGAGTAATACAGATCATTACTTTCAAGATTCCAGTCCCACGGTGCATCACGCGAACCACGCAATACCAGCTGCAAACGCTCCTCAGAGTTTTGCAACGCAAATTCCATATCGAGGCGCGCCTCTTCACGCGCAAAGCTTTCGAGTGCAAAACTAATGTCATTCGCCATTTCAATCAACAAATTCTGCACGTCATCATCAAAGGCGTTAATTTCACTGGCATACAAAGTAAAAGCGCCTATCGTTAACCCATGGCAACGCAACGGCAATGAGGCTGAAGCATGCCAGCCCGAGCTTTCACAGCGCTCACGCCAAGCCAATGTGCGGGGATCATGAAGAAAATCCTGCACAAAAATGGGGTGATTTTCACGAACAGAAGCGCCGGTAGGTCCTTGTCCAAAAGGACTGTTGGCATCAACCGAAATTTGAATGTCCGTTAAATAACCTTGCGCATCTCCACAAATAGCGACGGGCTTAATCAATGTGCTTTCAATATCAACCAAGCCAATCCACGCCATTTTCAAACTACCGAACTTTACTGCGGCATCACAAATACGCTGAAATAAATCCTGCTGATTATCACTACGCACAATCGCTTGATTACAGTAACTCAGCAATGCGTATAACTGTGACAGTAGCTTGATTTTATCTTCGGCTTGCTTGTGTTCAGTGACCTCTGCATAAATCCCTAGCAAGCCAATAGTTTCACCATTGATACTTTTAAGTGGCACTTTAGAAGTGCTTAACCAAATGCTATCTCCATTTTTAGTGGTTTGTGGCTCGATATAATTTAACTTGGCAATCCCACTTGCCATCACCTCAAAGTCATCACTACGATACAGCTCAGCTTGTTCGGCCCACGCCATTTGAAAGTCATCTTTGCCGATTAGATCTTCTGGTTGTGTTAAACCTGCATCTTGTGCAAATAATGTATTACAGCCAAGGTAGCGTAAGTGACTATCTTTCCAAAACACCCGGATTGGCGCGGTATCAATCACTTTTAGCAATAAATCGCGTGCCGTTGCAATTTCGGCTTCAGCTTGAATATGCGCAGTAATATCTTGCACGGTGCCGTGTGAAACCAATGGCTTGCCTGCCTCATCAAACTTCGTGTCACAACGTTCCTCTACCCACTTGGTGCGGCCGTCTGCCATCAATAAGCGATGCGTAATGTTGTATGGGGTTTGCGTTGTGAGCGAGTTTGCAAAAGCGACATTCACAGCATCACGGTCATCCGGATGAATCGCGTTTAAAAATGCAGCATAAGTTGCGCTGAATTTTTCGGGGTTCATTTCAAACAATTGATAAATGTGGTCACTCCATGTCAACCCACCAGTTTGATGATCTAGCGACCAGCTGCCCAAATTTGCAATGCGTTCTGCTTCGTTAAGGCGGAACGTATTTTCTTGCAGCATATCCTCCATTACCTTGCGCTCAGTCATATCACGCGAGATACCAAACAAGGCGGTCACGTTACCTTGCGCATCCCGTATTACGCCTTTAGCGGCTGAATACGTGCGCACCCCATCAGGCGTATTGACATTTTCTTCATAAGTATTTAACACGCCAGTTTGTATCGCGTGTAGATCGTTGGCTCTAAGCATTTTTGCTTGCGCTGGGGCGAGCAACTCGTCATCTGTTTTACCCAAAACATATTCAGAACTACCGCCTAAGGCAAGCGCTGCCGTTGGATTAACCAGCAAATAACGCCCTGCAAGGTCTTTAATATATATCGCATCTGAAGAGTTATCCGCAATCGCAGCCACTAGCTGATTGCTCTGCGATTTTTGTGCCAGCAGGGTTAACTGCTGCGTGCGCTGCTGTTGACTCCACAATAACCATAGCGCCATCATAATACTGGCGACGGCGGCAAAAGCGATTAGACTGATCCAGTACATGCTACGCCAAATGGGCGCGAACACTTCATCACGATCGATTTCAGCCACCAGCATCCAATCAGTGCCAGCAATAGGACGATACGCTGATAACACCTCAACACCACGGTAATCCTTGCCAGAAAATTCACCCGACCTGTTTGCCTTTATCGCGATTGTTTCAGGTAGTGTTGAACTATCAAGCGAAAATTTCAAGGTAAAGGCGGTATTTTTACGGTGACGTAATTCGTTCAAAAACACTACAGCATTGCCATCACGGCGCACCAGCAATATTTCTGCGCTGGCACTTGCGCTAGGCCAGGTTTGAATCAGCGGGTATAAAAAATCATCGGCTATGGTACTTAACAAGATGCTGGCTACCGCATGTTCTCCTTGCGCCTCTTTCACCACCACCGGCAACAGCCAATCTATGCGCGCTTTGCCGGCTTCATCTTGAAACAGCTGACGGCGTTGTAGCTGCATACTACGAATAGCCAGTGTATTTAAATCACGTATTTCCGGAGTTAACGCTAAATGCTCACCTTGAGCTAACAGCACATTACCTTGCTGATCCAACAGCACAATACTGTGATAGGACTCATCGGCAATGAAGCTTTTAAACCGTTCTAAAATTAGGCCTCGCTCTAGCGCGCTTGCCTTGCCTTGTGCTACTTTATGTATGCGATTATTTAGCCCCACTGATGCGGTTAACCCCTTGGCATCGCTACTTTGCTCTGTTAACCAGTGTTCAATTTGTTCTGCTTTAAGCCGCACGACGACTTCTAAATCTTGAAAGGCTTCTTTTTCAACCGCTGGCGTTTGTAAGCTAACAAATAACACCCCAATCAATGGTGCCACTAAAGTTAATGCAAAAAAAATGAAACTAATGCGAGCGATAGGTGGCTTTGTATTTGTCACGCCAAGCCTAGATGTTGCTGAACTTGGTTTTTCAGCCCAACTGCCAAGCAATAAATACAGCAAGCCCGTGGTCACAAGTACAAATAGCCAGCCTTTAATGGTGCTGGCCAGCTCTATTTGCCCGGGTTCGCTGAACAAGTGTGCGACTAACTTATCTGAGAACAGTATCCAAAGACTTGCCAATACAACGTAAATTAACACTGGCCTTAAAATAGCCAAGCGTTGCTCGCGGGCGACAGCTAGGTTTGGGTCAAGTGCCTCATGTATTGAGGCCTGATGTTGACTCATAGCCACACTTTCAATAGATTAAGGTTCATCGATGCTAATTAAGGTTTATTGGGCAACATCATCAAACTGCCTGCCAATTTCAGAAAAATCATCAAAGTTTGCAATAAAAGCTTCAACTAAGTCGGGGTCAAAGTGCTTGCCGCTGCCAGCCAGAATCACGTCACGCGCTTCGGCATAAGGCATCGGCAGCTTATAGGCGCGTACAGAGGTGAGTGCGTCAAATACATCGGCCAACGCCATAATGCGTGCGCAAACGGGGATTTCATCACCGGCCAAACCATCTGGATAACCGGTGCCATCCCATTTTTCGTGATGCCAATGCGCGATCTTTTTAGCGATGGTTAAGAAAGGAATTTTTACCTGAAAATCATTTTCAGCACTTTCAATCGCATCACTACCCATTTTTGCATGGGTTTGCATAATCGCCCATTCTTCTGGCGTAAGCTTGCCGGGCTTGAGTAAAATGTAATCAGGGATGCCTACCTTGCCAATATCATGCAAAGGCGCGGAGCGTGAGAGTAAATCAATATAACGATCCGTAAGCGTGTCGGCAAAGCGCGGATGTGTTTTCAATTTGGTGGCTAGAATATGTACGTAATCTTGAGTGCGGCGCAAGTGATTACCGGTTTCAGTGTCACGGATTTCAGCAAGATGCGCCAGCGCGCGAATGCTGATTTGTTGCGTAAGGTCGTTTTCTGCCATGCGCTTGGCGACCTCTGCCTCTAGCAATCCATTTTGATTTTGCAGCCAATCACGCGCCTGCTTGGCTTCAAGCTGCGTGCGCACACGTGCTAATGCCACCAACGGCTTAATCGGCTTGGCAATATAATCGACTGCACCTAGCCTTAGGCCAAGCTCTTCATCTGAAGATTCTGCGAGCGCTGTTACAAAAATAACGGGGATATTCCGGGTAGCGTCGTTATCTTGCAGTGTGCGCAACACCTCGTAACCATCCATTTCCGGCATCATCACATCAAGCAAAATTAAATCTGGCTTAGGTAAACTATTAGCAATACGTAGCGCCACAGGCCCTGATGTAGCCGCCAACACACGATATTGCGGGCGCAATAACTCGCTGAGCACGTGCAGATTTTCAGCCATGTCATCAACAATTAAAATTGTAGCATTGGGATTTTGGGTCATATCAGACTTAACTTATTGATTTATAAAAAAAGCACGGCGATTTTACTATCTCATCATCTGACTGGCTACCCACACAATTAGATGACTTGACCTACATCAAACTGTAACCGTTAATTTAATTTTAACTGTATCTTTCCAGGCCTTGCTATGCAAGGTAAATATACACAGGCTTATAAATCTAAGCAGAAATAATTAAGTGGTGCACTTCAAACAAAAAACCGCATTGCTGCGATTTTTTTGTGTGTGATCTCACTTCTACATCATGCCGGTATTTCTGCAATCGGCATCAATATATAGTGTATATCCGTATTTTTAAACCGAGTCTTAAAGTTCGCCGCCAGATTTTGCAAGTCAACAAGCGCAGCATGCATCATAAATTGCACGCACTGCTGCCTGCCTGTCACTTGCTCCATGATACTCAGCTTTACCGTGCCGTCACCATGGCTGCTGCCATGGCCACTCACATTACTGGTTGTAAAGCCGGAAATTGCGGTTTGTTGCAATAATAGATCAATCAATGTTTCCTCTAAATCAGGTGGTGCAATGATAATTAAAAGACCTTGCGCTACTGAGTTTTGCAAAGTTGTATCTTGTGTCATAGTCCACCTCTACTTAAAAAATCGTCGATAAAAAATGGGCAGCAATACTAATGTGAGTGCGGTTGAGGTCACCAGACCACCAATCACTACAATGGCGAGCGGCTTTTGAATCTCTGAACCTGGGCCGGTAGCAAATAGCAATGGCACCAAGCCAAATGCGGCAATACTTGCTGTCATCAACACAGGTCTTAGTCTGCGCTTTGCGCCTTCAACCACGATGCTTAATTGATCCATCCCTTGCGCTGCCAGCAGATTAAAATAGCTCACCATCACTACGCCGTTCAATACTGCAATCCCCAGCAAGGCAATAAAGCCAACCGAAGCCGGCACCGATAAATACTCGCCTGAAATCCACAAACCAAACACACCGCCTATCATGGCAAACGGGATATTAGACAAGATGAGTACGGCTTGCTTGATTGAACCAAAAGTAGCAAACAGCAACAAGAAAATCAAGCCGATAGCGACAGGTACTACAATAGCTAATCGAGCCGCAGCGCGTTGCTGATTTTCAAACTGACCACCCAGCTTAATGGAGTAACCTTCCCCCAGTTTCACTTCGCTATTGATGCGCTGCCTGGCTTCTTCTACAAAGCTGACTAAATCGCGATTACGGATATTAGCGGTAACCACCACCATGCGTACGCCGCGCTCTCTATCCACCTTTACTGGACCTTCTTCACGCTCTATTTTAGCCACGGCTGAAAGTGGCACGTTGGTGCCGTTAGACAGAGTGAGCATTAAGTTGCCAAAGTCTGACGGTGACGCACGTAAATCAGCGCTGCCGCGAAGCAACACCGGCGTACGTTTTTGGCCTTCTTGCACGACACCTACCTGCTTGCCTTCCAGCTGGGCCAGCAAGATATTTTCAATTTCAGCAATATCTAAACCCAGCCTGCCTGCGGCTACACGGTCTATTTTAATTTGCAGGTATTGAACACCACTATTTTGCGGCGTATAAACGTCCTGGCTCCCTTTAATCGAGTCCAAAATACTGATAATTTGCTGCGCTTTAGCATCGAGCGCCTTTAAATCGGGGCCGAATATCTTGATGGCTAAATCCCCGCGCACGCCTAAAATCATTTCATTCACGCGCATGTCAATAGGCTGCGTAAAGCTGTAATCCAAACCCGGTATTTGCGCCATCACCTTGCGTAGCTCGTCTATTAGCGCTTCTTTGGTTTTCATGCGCCATTCACTGGTCGGCTTTAAAATCAAAAAGTTATCAGTTTGATTTAAGCCCATCGGGTCTAGCCCAAGTTCGTCTGAGCCAACCCTGGAAAAAACACCTTTCACTTCAGGCACCTGGCTTAAAATAGCACGCTGCACGTTCATATCAGTGAGCAAACTTTGTTGCAGATTGATGGACGGCAATTTTTCTACCCCAATAATGAGATCACCCTCATCCATGGTAGGCATAAAGGTTTTACCAATTTGCGTATAAACAACGCCGGTAACAGCTAGTAGCACAAAGGCACCAATCACAATCACTTTGGCATGATCTAAAGACCATTTAAGGATCGGCTCATACACGCTTAACGCTTTTCTCACTAACCACGGTTCTTCATGGCTCACCTCTTTGAGTAAAAAAGAAGCCAGCACTGGGATGACGGTCAGTGATAAAAATAGCGACCCCGCCAATGCAAACATAATAGTCAGCGCAACCGGCGTGAACAACTTGCCTTCAAGCCCTTGCAAAGTGAGCAAAGGTAAAAACACAGTAATGATAATTAACACCCCCGCCGTAACTGGCACGCTGACCTCACGTACCGCACGATAAATAATATGCATTCTGGGCAAAGATGATCCTGCATTTTTGTGATTACTTTCATTATTATGAGCAAGATGTGAAACCACGTTCTCAACCACCACCACTGCCGCATCCACTAACATACCAATAGCAATGGTTAAACCGCCCAAGCTCATCAAATTGGCTGACATGTCAAAATTACGCATGAGTAAAAAAGTAAATAATGCAGACAACGGCAATATGAAGGCGATAGTTAGCGCCGCTCTAAAGTTACCTAAAAACAATACCAGCAATATCAACACCAAAACGACAGCTTCTAATAAGGCCTTGGTAACAGTGTTAACCGCACGCTCGACCAAATTACCGCGATCATAAAAAACATGAATATTGGTACCTTTGGGCAGACTAGGTGCAATTTCAGCCAGCTTGGCTTTTACGCCTTCGACCAATTTTTGCGCATTGGCCCCGCGTAAACCTAATACCAAGCCTTCTACCACTTCACCTGTACCATTGCTGGTTACAGCCCCATAGCGCGTCAGTGAGCCAATGCGCACCTCGGCAACATCGGCAATTCTGACCGACATACCTTGCTCGCTACGCACAATGGTATTTTTAACGTCATCGATGGTTTTAAAGCCGCCTTCAGCGCGCACCAACAATGAACCTTCGCCATCGCTTAGCCTGCCAGCACCACCGTTACGATTATTGTTTTCTAACACGCTTTGTAATGTATCAATTGCCACGCCGCGCGCATACATACGTGCGTTGTCTGGCACAATTTCAAAGCTGCGGACCAAGCCACCTAGCGCGTTCACATCGGCGACACCTGGCACTGTGCGCAATTGCGGGCGAATCACCCAGTCGAGCAAGCTACGTTTTTCTTGCAAACTCAACGTGTCGCTTTCCACCGTAAACATAAACATCTCGCCCAAGGGCGTGGTTAATGGTGCCATACCGCCTGAAATATCAGTGGGTAAGTTTCCCCACACCGCATTCAGGCGCTCTGCCACCTGTTGCCGTGCCCAATAAATATCAGTGCCATCTTTAAAATCCACCGTAATGTCAGTGAGCGCATACTTAGCCACCGCACGCAAGCCAACCTGATGCGGGATGCCCAGCATTTCAACTTCGATGGGTGCGGTAATGCGCGCTTCGACTTCTTCTGGCGTCATGCCAGGCGCTTTAATAATGACTTTTACCTGCGTTGAAGAAACATCAGGAAACGCATCAATCGGTAATGATTGATACGCTAGCGTACCAGCCGCCGCCAAACCTAGCGTGAGAATCAGCATGAGTAAGCGCTGTGTTAGCGCAAATTGGATAAGTTTAGCTAACATTATTCGCCACCCAAACCTAACCAGGCACCTTTAATGGCAGCAATACCTGTCACAGCAATTTTTTCATTGCCTTTAAACGCTGCATCTACAATCGCCTCATCCCCCTGCTCAGAAATCACTTTTACCGTGAGCGGGCTAAACCCGGTTTTTGTTTGTACAAACACGACCGCCGTGGCACCTTGCCTTGCAAGCGCAGATTTTGGCACGCTAAAGTGTTGCGATTGCGCACCAAGGCTAATTTCAGCCTCTACAATCTGCCCTGGCGATAGTTTTTCAGCGCCGTTGGTGATTTCTGCACGCAAATGCAAGGTTTGGTCTGCCTTATTCACGCTACGGATAACCGCAATCAGCTTGCCACTTGCCTGCAATTTAGGAATTTGTACCGGCATGCCTTCTTTAACAAACGGTAAGCCTTCAAGAGGCGCATGAATCTCCAGCCAAAGCGGGTTCAGTTTAGCAATTCTATACAGCGGCATCGCCATGTCCACACGCTGACCGCTGGTGACCATTTGCGCTAACACTTGGCCGTCCATCGGCGCCATAATGCTAATACCACTCGTCATGCCCGAAGTGGGGCTTAACTTGCGAATAGCAGCATCGCTCATGCCAGCTAAATTTAAAGCTTGCTTACGCTGAGCCAAACCAGCACTGGCTTCTTCATGCGCACTTTCGGTTTCTAAATAACGGCGCTGTGGAATAATGCCGTCTTTCAACAATTCAGTATCTCGAGATAGGCTTTTAGCGGCTAATTTCTTTTGTGTCTGCGCTTGCAGATAATCTCGCTGCAAATTTAGTAAATCCGGACTAATTAAATGCGCAATCACCTGCCCTTTTTTAACGCTTTGCCCTGCTGCCACATAGAGCTGATCTAACAAACCAGACTGCGGTGCGCTTACAACCCGCTCTTGCCCCACTGGCACCACGATTTCTGCAGGAAAGCGACGGCTACTTAACACGGTGTTTTTGCCGACAGTGCTGACGTTAACGCCTAAGCTTTGTTGCTGTGTTGCGGTCATCACCACCTCTGCCGCCTGTGCGGTATTAACTAAAACCACTGCAGAAAAACTTAACAATACAAAATAACGCTTATAAAAATAATTCATGGAAGCACTCCTACAGTTTGGTTGTAGCGGGCAATATCCCACTGCACTTGAATTTGACGGGTGGTAAATGCGCGCTCAGCCTCAAAAGTTTGCGCTTGTACGCGCAGTAAACTAACTAAATCACTCTCACCTAATTGAAAAGCCTTTTGTGCGAGCCTGACGCTCTCTTTAGCAATATCAAACTGCTTATTAGCAATGGCCAACTCCGCACGGCTCACACTTAAATTATGCTCGGCTTCATGCATTGCGGCTTCCAGTGTGTATTTAAGCGCTTCGCGCTCGCTCAAAGCGTTGCCGACCCCAAGCTCGGCTGCGGCTTTAATTGGCGCAGCACGCGTTTCACCACCAAATGGAATACGCAATTTAAGCCCAACGCTATCATTGGCAGTGCTATCAAATGCACCTTTTGTACTGCGCATATTAAATAACACTTGCATGTTTTCATGGCTCTCTACCTGCGCTAGGCTACGCTCTGTTTCTGCCAACCCCACCTTAGATTGGGCTTCAAGCCAGATTGACGATTGACTGTAATCCTCCAGCTCAGACTGCTTCTCGGTATAACTAGCAGGTAATTCACGTAAGCCTGTAAGCAAATAATAACGATGTCGCGCATGCATCACCTCAGCCTCGGCACGCAATTTGTCTTTTTCTGCACGTAAGGTTTCCTGTTGCGCAAGCATCACATCCGTTTTAGCCATTTCACCTGCTTGGTGACGCTTTTCAACATCGTGCTGAAGCTTATTAGCCACTTCTAATTGATTGAGCGCCAAGGCGAGATTATTGTCGTTGGCGGCAACGTCCCATAACGCCTCACGTAGCTGACCCGCCACATGCAGCTTTAAACTTTCTCGGCTCGCAATCACGCTGGATTGGCTCGCGTCCGCCACTTTTAGTCGGTTATTACGTTGGTTAGGTAGCCAAACCGGTAGCTCCATCTCCGCTTGCCACTCACGTTCACCGCGGCCACTGCCTAACACATCGTTTTGATGCAATAAACTCACCGCGGGCGCCGTTGGCAATATGGCATTAGCCACCAGTTTTTTGGCAGAAACAACCGAATCGCGTGATTGCAGGGTTGCCTGTAGCGGATGACGAAGAAATGTTTTCTCTAACACCTCGCCTAACTTTAGATTAGGGTTAACATTCAGTGCATCAAAATGATCAACCTCATGTTGAGCCGGCTCAGCAAAAACTATATTAGCTACCGATAGCAGTAAAGCGATCGGCAGAAAAGTTTGGATGAAATGTCGCATAAATTCTCCTGATTTCATTTTTGGAGCTAATGCCATTTTTTAGTCAATGGTGATATAGCCAAATGAAATAATATCAAAATGGTACTTACACTAGCGCAAATACTTTAACACTTGATTAAATCAGGAAAAAGGCGGAGCCCGCGGCTTGGATTGTGGGCGGAGATATAAAGGTAGATAGGGAGGTCGTGCAACACTAAGTCTAGTAAATTTTGTGGCTAGCACAAACAAAAACAAAACCAGCAATACTGCAAATAAAGGCGGTGGCAAAAGATCTACACTTTTGATGCGTGCTTTATCAACACCTACAGTATGTATCGCATCACTGACATTTTGCAGTACATGTACTTTATCGTTAGCTAAGGTATTTGTTTGCTCAAACGCTTGCATGTGGATATGCAAGCCTACACCCTGAGCGGGTGTATCAGCCTCAAAATGCCCATGAATAAACGGCGAAAAAGCTTGCAAAACTGCAAACCAAATCACAATAATCCACAAACTCTTTTTATTAAGTGCTAGAAACATGACTTACACAATATCAGCTTTTATTAAAAGATACAAATACATGTCCAACACCATTGTTAGCATAACCTTATAATTAAAAAGGTTATTTTATTCAGCGTATCTTTAAATAAACAACGTTGATTAATAAGTACGTTTTCTTGGTGTATAAGTCGAGCCAGTATTTTCAATATGTCTAAAAGTGATACGCCCGTTGTTTACATCATACGGCGACAACTCAAGCGTCACTTTATCACCCGCCAAAATACGGATGTGGTTCTTTTTCATTTTACCGCCAGTATAGGCAATCAGTGAATGGCCGTTATCTAACGTTACGCGATAACGCGAATCCGGTAGAATTTCCATCACAACACCGCTCATTTCAATCAATTCTTCTTTAGCCAAGGCTATTACTCCAATCATCATTTAAGACCCGCAGTTGAAGCAACAATCTAAATGAGTTTGTAGCAACATTAAAACCGCAGGAATAGTGGAAAAAATATACAATAGCGTAAGCACTACCAAACGCGGAGCGAACTATAGCCCTACAAGCTCAATTATGCAAGCTAACAGCATGATTAAACTAAAAAAAACAGTCTATCCCTATAGAAACCCTATAGAAATAATTAAAATAATGCTTGACACGGCCATTATTTACCCGTAAAAAGCATTCTAGGCGTTTGAATTTTTAATCTTTTAGTCTTTTTAAGATTGATTGTGTTTAAAAACCCGAACTTTCAGGGTGCCTCCCTTTTTTAAGAGTATGGAATAAGATATGGCAACAGGTTTAGTAAAATGGTTTAATGATTCTAAAGGTTTTGGTTTCATTACACCTGACGCAGGTGGTGACGATTTATTCGCACATTTCTCAGCAATCGTTGATAGTGGCTACAAAAGCTTAAAAGAAAACGATCGCGTTACTTTCGACGTAACTGATGGACCAAAAGGTAAACAAGCTTCTAACATTCAGAAGGTTTAGTACTTAAAGAATCCAGTAAAAATGACCCTTAATCGGGTCATTTTTTTTGCCTATATATCAAGCGCCTACTCAAGTAATTACAGTCGCTTGTGATATTCTTGCTTGTTCTAATTATAACATCGTGTAACAATCACCCAAAAGGGTACATGGTCAATAAGATTATATGGAACAAAAATTAACACCTCTAGAGTTAGCGCGTCAAACGCTTATTAAGCTTTCAAAAATACAAAGCCCACCGACGCCTGAAAATTACCGTCGTGTTTACGAGGAAATTTCCGGCATCCGGCCTAGTAAACAATCGGCCATACTCAACACCTCTCTTGAAAAAGTACTGCAAGAGAAAGGTCAAAATAACCCTCAATATACGTCTATTGCAAAAAAAATTGCAACCCTAATCGAGAAGCAAGACGCATCTAATTTAGAAACTCAACTGCGCACCCTGCTTCAACAGGATGCAAACACTGAAGATACAATCAAATGGGGCGCGTTGCTGCGCTACCTGCTAAAACAGTTAGATGTCAACCATAGCGGCTTAACCTTAAGCCGCAAAAAAGATGGGGTTAATCATGTGATTCTCCATTTTGGCAATGACTCCACCCAGTTGGGTCACAAAATCCAGGCCCTCATTACCTCATGGGGCGACGGGCAAGCAGGCATCGAAACGCCAGCCGTTGAGCAATCCGCAATATCAAGCCCCGCCCACGTACCATCAACGCCCCCAGTAAAAGCGCATGAGACAAGTTCAGTTAGTAGTAACGACGACAACAAAAAGTTAGTTGCAACGGCCTGGCGCGACATGCTGATTAGAACGATTAATTTAGTGGTTGCTCCTCAGTTTGCAGAAATACCAAGTGCGCTCACCAGAATTCAAGCACTAATCAAACGTGCGGAAGCGGCTGAAACCATTGAAGAGGTAGACAAACTGAATGATGCGTTAAAGTCCACATTGCTACGCGCTGAGATGCAAAACGATTCTCAACATCGCATGCAAGAAGCGCTTATACAGATACTGCGCCTACTGGTTTCCAGCATGGGTGAACTCACAATTGAGGATAAATGGCTACACGGCCAATTGGCGATTGTTCAAGAGATTATTTCCAAACCGCTTAACATCGATGCTGTTTACAATGCTGAAAGTAGCCTGAAAGAGTTGATTTTCAAGCAATCTAACATCAAACCTGGGCTACTTGCCGCAAAAGAAACATTAAGAAGCATGGTCAGTACCTTTGTAAGCCGCTTGGCAGACATCACCATTAGCACTGGAAGCTATCAAAGCAAAATTCAAACCTACCACGACCAGATTAACGCAACTGAAAACATTTCAGAACTGAGCACTATCCTCGAAAGCTTGGTGGGCGACATCAGCGTAATGAACGAAGACGCTAAACAAAATCATGAAGCCCTGCAAGAAACGCAGAAAAAAGTAGAATCTGCAGAAAAGCAAATCGTTGAACTCACCGTCAAACTTGATTACATTAGCGAAGTGGCGCACGAGGACTTTTTAACTGGCGCATTGAACAGGCGCGGCATGGACGAGGCCTTAACCAGGGAATTTGAGCGTGCTGACCGACACAAAACGGCACTATCACTTGCCATGCTCGACATTGACCATTTCAAAAAAATTAACGACACCTTAGGCCACTCCACAGGCGACAAAGCCCTCGCGCACTTAGCAAAGGTAGTGAAAGGCATATTGCGCAGTACTGACGTGCTAGCACGCTACGGCGGTGAAGAGTTTGTGATTCTACTACCCGGCTCAAAACAAGATGATGCAGTAGAGGTGATCTCAGGGTTACAACGCGAGCTAACCAAAAACTTCTTTCTGCATAACAATGAACGCGTACTCATTACTTTTAGCGCTGGTGTGGCTGAGAGAGTGACTGGAGAAGATGCCGATAGCATTTTGCCACGCGCTGACGCTGCGTTATATTTAGCTAAGCAATCAGGCCGTAACCGTGTGATTGGCGCTGAGCCTTCAGCACCCAAGGCGCAGTAAACCAAGGTGCAGTAAAGCCACCTCGGCCACCAATCAAAGTAAAACCTTTTGATCTTCAGTATTTATTCATAAAGTAATAAGACGAGCGTAGATCTTGGCTTATTACTATCAGAACCTAGTAATAAAAAGCTTTATTTTAAGCTGTCTTTAATCGCAATCAGCTCTTGCATCACCTCTGCAAAATCTCCATAGGCACGCCCGGCGGTGCGCGCATACCAATATTGACTATTCCACTTGTCACCCTCTATTTTATGTAAAACAGCGTGTAACCAGTTGGCGCTATTGTCGCTGTGGTTTTGTGCAATTTTGTGTGCAGCATCCCAATCACCATCCAGCGCGGCATTGACTGCTGTCATTAATTCGGCTTTATTCATGGTTATTCTCTAGGCTACGCAATAAGTTACTCTCAAAAAACTGCAACTTTTTATGCCTGGGTAAATTTTTTAATTGCGCTTCTGCGATGCTGGCCGTTGAACGGTCTGGGTATGATTTTGAAGCCATTATTTTAATAGGTGGATTAGCTCGGGTGTAACGCGCGCCTTTACCTGATAAGTGAGTGGCGAAACGAGCTTCTAAATTATTGGTAATACCTGCGTAATAGGCACCGTTATTACACTCTAGCAAATATAGACACCAACTGTCTTTTAGTGCGCCGGGCATTGGCAATAAATAAGTTTTAGAAAGTACCTGCCTGAATGAACTCCACTTTGTAGCCATCAGGGTCTTCCACAAAGGCAATGACCGTGGTGCCGTGCATCATGGGGCCAGCTTCACGCACGACTTTGCCACCTGCGTTTTTTACGGCTTCGCAGGCTTCATAAGCGTCAACAACTTCAATCGCAATATGCCCATAAGCTTTGCCCATATCGTAGCTTTCAACGCCGTAATTATAGGTCAGCTCTAACACGGCATGGTCACTTTCAGCGCCGTAACCTACGAAAGCCAGACTGAATTTTCCGTCTGGAAAGTTATGCTGGCGTAGCAACTTCATGCCTAAAATTTCAGTGTAAAATTTAATAGAGCGCTCCAAATTACCAACGCGGAGCATGGTGTGTAACATGCGCATAGATTTTTTTCCTTTAGATTAACACGTTGAAGCGAAATTTATTAACCGCACTTGTCAGCTTACCGACTTAGTGTTGGTTATATATTTTCTCTTATTGCGCGAAATAACCACTTAAAATCGCGCAATAAATTGCGCTCCTACCAGACACTACTTTTTCATCGTCAGCTGATAATACTTTTCCAGCAACTGCTCTTTGCTCTCAACCACTTCCGGATCAAATGGAATGCAATCAATCGGGCACACTTGCTGACACTGCGGCTTATCGTAATGGCCTACGCATTCTGTGCATAAATCCGGGTTAATTTCGTAAATCTCTTCACCCTGAAAAATCGCATTATTCGGGCATGCTGGCTCGCAAACGTCACAGTTAATACATTCATCGGTAATCATTAAAGCCATTTACTCTTTTACTCCATCCCAGCGCATAAGGGTGCTATCGACATGATGCCCCCAGAATCCTTTAAATGAACGTTGCTGTTGTGAAAACAACATCCTTAATTTGCCGTTACCATATTTATCATGCCAACTGACCAATAGGGTGTACGGCCCTTCTTGCTTAAACTCATCTAACGTGCCTGACACTTGCGTGCCATCTCTTTCAGTCATGACATATTGTCCAGACCTAACGCCCTTATCATTCACACTAAATTCAGTTTTAATTGGGATATTAATCACAGAAACCACTTGGCCAATATAGGTGCCAGACAAGTTCTGCAATGGGTTAGGTTTATTGGTTGCACAGGCCGAAACCAAAATAATTAGGCAAAGTAGAACGCATTGACTAAGTTTTTTCATCATTTACCTAACTTCTGTAAAATCGCGTCCTTCACTGTGGGCGACACAAACGCTTGCACATCACCACCCAGTGTGGCGACTTCGCGCACCAGGCTAGATGAAATAAACATAAACTGCTCAGATGGTGTTAAAAACAGAGATTCAAATTCTGGGTAAAGCTTACGATTCATGCCTGCCAATTGAAACTCATATTCAAAATCAGAGGCCGCACGTAAACCGCGAATCACCATATGTGCACCTTGCGCCTGCACAAATTGCATCAATAAACCACTAAACCCTAGCACACGCACATTGGCATACATCGAAAACACCGTCTGTGCCAAGCGCACGCGCTCATTCAACGTAAAAAGCGTTGTTTTATTTGTACTCCCAGCTACGCCTACAATCACCTCGTCAAACAGATGTGCAGCACGGTGGACAAGGTCTTCATGACCCAAGGTAATGGGGTCAAAAGTGCCGGGGTAAACGGCAATACGTTTTTTTATGTCAGTCATGTGTTGATTTTAACAGATGATAAAATACATTGCCCGCTTTGCTTTGCTTGACGACCTGCCAGGCATCTGTCGGCTTGATTGCATACTCCGCTTCTGCATACACCACGGCATCTTTAGTTAAATGCGCGGGTAACAACAGCAACACTTTATCTAGCCAGCCTTGGTTATAAGGTGGATCAAGAAAAACAACATCAAATAACTGCTGATTTTTAGCTATAAAACTCAAGGCATCTGTATTAAACACTTGCGCATTGGTAGCTTGAAGCGTGGCTTTGTTTTCTAAAATCGCTTTGTAAACGACTGGCGTTTTTTCTACCAAAACAGTAGATTTAGCATTGCGCGATAACGCCTCAAATCCCATCACTCCCGTGCCTGCAAATAAATCCAGGCAATTTAAACCAGTTAAATCTTGCCCTAACCAATTAAACACAGTTTGCCTGACGCGCTCTGGTGTTGGCCGCAAACCTTCAGCTTCAGGAAACTTAAGCAATCGGCTACGCCACTCGCCCGCGTTGATGCGCACCGTATTTAGTTTTTTAGCTACGACTTTACTCAAAATTGAATACCGACCTTTTTCTACATTGTTTTTTGGCGTTACTTAGCTTCAGGCGCACCCACGATCACCGTTACAAAATGTTCAGATTTTAGGCGACGGTTAAACGCGTCTTTAATTTGCGCGGTGGTTACGCTAGCTACTTTTGAATTGTAATCGTCCAAATAGCTTAATGGCAACTTGTAAAAACCAATCATCGCCAGGTAATCCAAAATTTTACCATTGCTATCAATTCGCATTGGAAAACCGCCAATAATGTTGTCTTTTGCAGCTTTTAGTTCTTTTTCAGTCACACCTTTTTTAATAAAGTTATCCAAGGTTTCTCGCACTAATTTAAGTGCGTCATCAGCTTGATCTTTTTTAGTTTGCAAGCCGATTTGAAACGGCCCAAGCTCTGCCATCGGCATAAAATAGCTATACACACTGTAAACCAAGCCGCGCTTTTCGCGGACTTCTTCCGTTAGACGTGACACAAAGCCGCCTCCACCTAAAATATAATTACCCACATACAATGGGAACAAATCAGGGTCGCTACGCTTAATGCCGGTATAGCCTAACAGAATATGTGACTGTGAAGCGGGGTGTGCAATGCGCTGCTCTATAGCCTGCGTTGGCGGGGCCACGACTGCGATTGGCTGAGCTAATGCAGCTTTAGGCAATCCACCGGTTATATTTTCTGCAATGGCATTGGCCTGCTCACGGGTTAAATCGCCAATAATGGCAACTACCGCGCCTTTTGCACCATAATATTGATCATAAAAACTTTGCAGGTCTTCACGTTTTATTGTTGCCACGGTATCAACCTCACCGCTTTCATCCAAGCTATACGGGTGATTCCCATACAGCGCATCCATAAATGCTTTATTTGAGATGCTTTCTGGCTGCGTTGCAGATTCTTGCAAGCTTGAAATAATGCGCGCTTTTTCTCGCGCTAACACCGCTTCAGGAAAATCAGGTTGTTGCAACACCTTGGTAAATACCTCAAGTGCCTGTGTTTTTTCACGCTCGCTACTTAAAGTGCGCAATTTAAACGCTGCGCGATCTGCATCAAAACTGCCACTTAAAACAGCCCCGACATCAGCCATTTTATTGGCGATTGTTTCGTCAGTCATGCCAGCTGCACCCAGCGTCATTAAGTATCGCGTCACGCCTGCTACGCCAGATTTTGCGGCGGTGTCGCGCGCGCTACCCGCGTTAAAGTTCACGCTTACATCGACAATTGGCAAATCATGGTTTTCAACGAAATAAATTTCGGCACCTGAACTTGTTTGCCATTGCTGAATTTTGACAGCGGCGTCACTGTTAAATGCCACTAAGCTACTTACTGCTAGAATTAAAATTTGAATTTTTTTCACTTTAACTACCTTAACTAGATCCCCGCCTACACGAGAATGACAAACTTGAAAATTAATCTATTCAATTAAATTCAAACGGCTAAGCAAGACTAGGCGCACAATTCCGACGTGTACAATAAGTACACGAGGTGTTGTGCAACAACGTATTGCGACATACGACTTTTCAAGTGCTTCAGCACTTAGAAAATCGGAGTGCCTGTGGTACGCAGTTTGAAATTTAATGCACATGCGGCTTACCTTGTGGCTTAGCATTCGGATCCATCGGTTGCGGATCAAGTGTTGCGATAGTTAAATTATCTTTACGCAAATATTTGTTAGCCACTGCCTGCACTTGCTCCTGCGTTACCGCACGCAATTTTGCAGGATAATCCTGCAAGATTTTCCACGGAAAACCAATTGTTTCAATGGTGCCTAGCTGCATGCCTTGATAAAACATGGAGTCACGTTTATACACATCTGCTGCAATTACACCGGCTTTTACACGGTCTAATTCTTCGACGGTGACACCTGAGTCTTTAATGTTCTCAATTTGCTGAAGTAATGCGGCCTCTAGCTCAACAACGGTTTTACCTTCACTTGGCGTGCCATCTAAAGCAAACAAACTTTGGCGTCCGCGCGCTAATAAATCGTAGCCAGCACTCGCATCTATCGCCAACTGTGTTTCGCGCACCAATTTTTGATTAAGGCGTGCCGCAGGATTGCCGCTGAGTACACCAGCTAACACCTCTAGCGCATAAGGCTCCCAATCGGTTTCGGGGTTTGCCAATGCTGGCACATGATAACCCATGAGTAAATAAGGTAACTTAGCTGGCGCCTTCACCACCACACGGCGCTCTCCAATTTGGGCGGGCTCCATTTGTGGTTTACGCACAGGCAAAACTTTAGGTTTTAAATGACCAAAATGCTTTTTCGCCAAGGCGTAAACTTCTTGCGCGTTTACATCACCAACCACCACCAGCGTCGCATTGTTGGGGGCATACCAATTGCGGTACCACTCACGCGCATCCTCCACGGTCATATTTTCAAGATCATTCATAAAGCCAATCACAGGCCGTGCATAAGGGTGCGCACGATAAACCACACCTTGAAAAGCCTCATTAACTTGAGATTGCGGCTTGTCGTCAGTGCGCCAACGCCGCTCTTCCATCACCACTTTGATTTCTTTTGCAAAATCTTCCTCAGTGAGCTGTAAATTTACCATGCGGTCTGCCTCTAACTTAAACGAGAGAGGTAGGTTGGATTTTTCAAGCTGTTGAAAATAGCAAGTGTAATCAGTGCTGGTAAAGGCGTTCTCCTTACCACCTGCTGCCGCAATCAGGCGTGAAAATTTTCCGGATGGCACTTGTTTAGTGCCTTTAAACATCATGTGCTCCAGCACATGTGCTACGCCGGTCTTGCCATTCACCTCATCTAAACTGCCCGCACGGTACCAAACTTGCGATACCACCACGGGGGAGCGATGATCTTCTTGCACAATCAGCTTAAGCCCATTATCCAGCTTGAATTCATGTATGGATGCATTGGCTAATGCTAACTGCCCCCAAAAAGACAAAGGTACTGACAGCAATAATATAAAAATTCTTTTAACACGCACGGTGATGAACTCCTGTTATTTTCGGAATTGTGACAAACATAACGTTTGATTGGTTCATTATCCGGCATCCCACATAATAACCAAACAGTTAAAGGGCTGCATTTTCGCGATAGTTGTCATGCATATTTCATATGGCACAAGTTTTTCGAAGCATTGGGTATTAATCAACGTGCCAAAAAACTCAGCCAAAGGAAGGAGTCATTAGGTCACTTTCAATGGTAACGACATCCTGTTGCGCCTTCATGCGTGCTACATAGATATGCTCGATAACCTTAGCGGCATATGTTGCCGATAATCCGTTCTCACCGGCCGTGAGGTGTTCCCATAGCCCGGTACTACGTTGAGGCTGGCTTTCAGTCGAACCGGGTTGAGCCATGATAGTCTGGCCTTGAAAACGACCATCGGTATAGAGGGCAATTTTTTCTGTTTTTACTGGCGTTTGATTATCTGCCTCAAACTCGGTCATGGTTGCTGCACGACCGCGGCTTGGGTTCATGTGAACGAGCGTGCGTGTGCCGTCCTTGTTATAAAAATCAATTTCGATATCGCCCGAATGGCGATAAACGGTAATCTGCTGCCTGCCGCCATCTTCATGAGTCATCACAAATCTTTTGGTTTGTGAAGTGATGCTGCCATTGCTTTCTACCTGTGCTTTTATCACTGGCGATTCACTTAGCTTGATAAACAGTTTGCGTGCTTCCGGCGTGAGTTGTGCATAGTCATGATGCCCTTCTGGAATGCGGTATTGTCCAAACCCATCCACCGATAAACCGTGCTGACCATTAAACATCGCACCCATGGTGTGGTCTTTACCCATAATTGTGGTGGCAACGGGGGTGGAGTATCCGCCCAGCATCAGCGCTGTTTTGATGGGTGCAGGCAGAGATGCCCCAGGCAGCATGGTGTGCCCCGTTCCCGTACGCTCGCTCAGGTATTCATTTTGCATGAATTTGTCGTAGTTATACGTGGCAATATCATTGGGGGTGCGTACATCATGCACCTGATGCCCCGCACTTTTGTAGCGCGCAATGGCTGCATCATAGCCGCCCAGCTCTTTAAAAGAGTCGCCGTTTATGGTGTCGCGTGCTATCGGCAGGCTATTATAGACATACACGTCCATACCATTTTTCAAGGCAAAGCTTTGCGCCATACCGCCGCCCAAACTGTGCCCGGTCGCGGCAAAGCGGTAATCTTTGTAATCGGGATTTTTGCTGATTTCGTCAAACGCCTTTTGCGCTTGTTTCTCAATCTTGGCAAACTCGCTGGCACCCGCGTTGGCAAGGTCTGAAACCCAGTTGCTCCAGGTATCCGAGCCTTTAAAATCAAAGGTGATTTCTTTGGTTTTTTCGTTAATCGAAATTAAAAACTGGTTTTCCAGTTTGCCGGCTTCGTTATGCTGGGTGTTCCAGCCTTCCGGGCTACCTTTTACCAGATTTCCCTTACTGTCCTGGTTGGCAATAATCCAGTCTGAGGGTAAATGTACGCTGGGTTTTACGTGTTCCCAATATTGTGGGTAGGGAGCAATTTCGTTGGCTTTACGAATATCCGGCCGAGGATAGGCCCAAAAGGCCAAATGCATACCGACCCTTGAATCTAGCCGGTCTAATGGATTGCGCGGGTCTATCGGTTGCTTAGTCGTGTCAGCCATCGTTTACCCCTTGAATCGGACTACCTGTCCAGTAGTTCTGCGGGTGGAAACTTGCAATTGCGGTCTATATCTTCCCAGACTTTTTGGCGTGCAGGGTCTTTGAGTATTATTGGTATATATATTCCCTCGCTAGGCTGATAATGATAACCATCTCTATATTTAGGCCAGATCTTATAAGCAATAGAATAATACGTCACTTGTGGTCGCGGGTTGGGGTAATCGTAACCCGTAGTCAAACGTCTGACATAGCACTGTTGTTGCAGTAAAGGCAAAAGTTTGGCTAAGCCGGATTCCCAAGCGGGAAGGTTTTCGCGAGGCCCCATACCGTCATCTAACTGACCTGGCTTAGGCTCACTGGTTGCTTCCTGCAACGCCAATAGTATCCTGGCATCCATAGCGCCTTGGGCGGCAGCTTTTTCGAATAAGGCGGTAATGGCTTGATGGTCTTTCACATCTTCTATCCAGCCATCGGAATTACCCAGTGCGTAGTAGTAATCCCCCATCGGGTCACCCTTGGCTTGTAAGGTCTTGATGTGTCTGTTAAAAGTGGCAATGCTGGATTTAACCTGTTTGCCTATTTGGGCTTGTTCCATTTTTATGGCCATGTGCGCACCCGTCATGCAACCGGTTTGTAGTGACGCTAAAAGTACAATCAAGCTAGCAGATGCGGTTGATTGTAGTGAAATGATATTTTTTAAGTTTTTGTGCATAATAATTGAGGCAAAATATATTCTGGGCGTAAAAACTTAAGGATGCGCGGATTAAATCGACGAGCGAGATAAAGTGCCAGACGCACGGAACGCAGGAGCCGAGATAGTACGTGGTGTTTTGAAAACCAGCAAATTTAAATCGCCACCATTAAAAAAAGTCATTGGATAGGAACTATATACTACATCCCACGGATGGGGTTGGTGCAATACTCAAATATTAACAATTGTTTACACCCACCTCCTTCAGTCTTAATTCTTATCAGTTATATCAATATACATATCGATTATTTTCAATAATGACCACTCTTTGTTAAAGTGTTACAAATTTTAAAAACAGGCACTTCAATCAAAGGGATTGCAGTGAAATTTACGCATAAACTCTTACCGCTTTTAGCTATTTTAGCTGCAAGCAACGCTTCTGCCACTAACGGCTATTTTGCTCATGGCTATGGGGTAAAATCACAAGGCATGGGTGGCGTAGGCATTGCATTGCCACAAGATGCCATTGCAGCAGCAGCCAACCCGGCTGGCATGGGTTTAATTGGTGACCGCGTAGATTTTGGCGTAACCTGGTTCAGACCGCAGCGCGAAGCTGAAATTCTCGGCGGCAATGCTTTTGGTGCCGATGGCAAATACGATGCAAACGACACAGAAAACTTCCTGAATTTGGCTATAACCGCCAGATTAACCCCAACGTAACGCTGAGTGTGAGCGTTTATGGCAATGGTGGCATGAATACCGATTTCAAAAAAGCCATTCCACTGTTTGGCAGCACAGCCCCAAGAATGGATTTATCGCAACTATTCATTGCACCAACGGCCACATGGAAAATTAACTAATCAAATACCGTAGGCATTGCCGTTAATCTTGCGTATCAACGCTTTGAAATCAAGGGGCTACAAAACTTTACACTCGTCAACGACTCTACATTTGGCACCCCTTCACAATCATCCAACAATGTAAGCAACAAAGGTTACGACTCATCTTACGGTGCTGGCGTACATATAGGCTGGATTGGTCAGGTGAGGCGATGCGGTAACATTAGGGGCAAGCTACCAAAGCAAAACCTACATGAGCAAGTTTAATAAATACAAAGGCCTGTTTGCAGAAAATGGCGATTTTGACATTCCGGAAAGCTACGGCGTAGGTATTGCCGTAAAAGCAAGCCCAGCACTGACCGTAGCTGCAGATGTACAGCGCATTGAATACAGCGAAGTGGATTCAGTTGGCAACTCGCTCAGCAACCTGTTCACCGGCAATCAACTCGGCTCAAACAAAGGCCCAGGTTTTGCCTGGCGTGATGTAACAGCGGTTAAAGTGGGCGCCAGCTATGCATTTAATGAAAGCCTGACCGTACGCGCAGGTTATAACCACTCAAGCCAACCTATTCGTAAAAGCGAAATTTTGTTTAACATCTTGGCGCCTGATGTGGTTCAAGACCACGTAACATTAGGCGCCACGTATGTGTTGCCCAGTAAATCCGAATTATCCTTCTCTTACATGCATGCGTTTGAAGAAAAACTACGTGGCAACGGCTCTATTCCCACAGAATTTGGCGGTGGCGAAGCCAACCTGAAAATGTACGAAGACTCTCTGGGCATTGCATACGGCTGGCAGCTTTAATTTAAGATATAATCCACTGAACAAGGCCGCGCACATACTGTGTGCGGCTTCTTTTATTTACTCCTAAATTAACATTTAAACCAAGTGATGGCATCAACGCTATGATAATCGACTGGAACAACTTTACGCCTTGGTCTGCGCTGGCAGGTGGCGTGCTTATTGGCATCTCTGCATCGCTTTTTATTTTGCTTAACGGACGCATTGCTGGCATTACCGGCATCATTGGCGGCTTGTTTCGACCTGTAGCGCATGACGCAGGCTGGCGCATCGCGTTCACGCTTGGCTTGATTGCGGCACCTATCGTTTGGCTGTTATTTGGTCAGCTTCCAGAAATTACAATTGATGCGGGCTACGGGCTGCTTGTTATCGCAGGCCTCATCGTCGGCTTTAGTGCGCGCTACGGCTCAGGTTGCACTAGCGGGCATGGCGTATGTGGTATTTCACGCTTGTCTCCACGCTCTATTATTGCCACGCTGGCCTTTATGGGCACAGGCTTTTTAACGGTTTATATGATGCGTCACTTGTTAGGCGCATAAAAAATGAAAAAACGTTTAAGCAATGCCAGCGCGCTCATTTTTGCACTGCTATCTGGCCTAATATTCGGCCTTGGGCTCATTTTGGCGGGGATGGCCAACCCAGCTAAAGTGCTGGCTTTTCTTGATCTAGCCGGCTGGTGGGACCCCTCTCTAGGCTTAGTTATGGGCGGCGCTATTGCCGTTGGACTGATTGCTTTTAAAATAGCCGGTAAACGTAGTAGCAGCTTTTTAGGCTTACCGATGAACCTACCCACCTCGCGCATTATTGATAAGCGCCTAGTCATTGGCGGCTTAATGTTTGGTATTGGCTGGGGACTCGTTGGCATATGCCCTGCCCCTGCATTTGCTTTGCTTGGCACAGGCAGCATTAAAGGCATTGTTTTTTTAGTTGCCATGCTAATCGGCATGGGTTTATTTGAGCTGTTTGAAATCTATTGCAAATCTAAACAAGCTTCAACAAAGTCATAACTACACTACATTGCTTAGAGCCTGGTTCATTTGCAAACGTTTAAGTGAAACGGACTACGCACGCTGAATTAAGCTAAAATAGCGCATCTACATCAAGCGATTTATTAGCGACTTAAATTTATGTTCGATTTCTTTAAAAAAGACAAAACACCGCCTAAAGCAGAACCAAACAAACCCTTATCTATTGAAGCCGATGTCAGCAAAAGCTGGGCGGAGCGCTTAAAACAAGGCTTAGCCAAAACACGCAATCAACTTGGCAGCCAATTATCCAGCTTGTTTGGCGGCGGCAAAATTGATGCTGAAGTTTATGAAGAACTCGAAACAATTTTACTCACGTCAGATGTCGGCGTCAGTGCCACACAGCATTTATTAGACGACATTAAAGGCCGCGTTAAACGTCAAAGTTTAGATGACACTGTGCAACTTAAAGCCGCATTAAAAGACGCGCTTTCTGATCTACTGTTACCGCTACAAAAGCCTCTGCAAACAAGCGCGCACCAACCTTTTGTTATTATGCTCGCCGGTGTAAACGGTGCGGGCAAAACCACCACTATTGGCAAACTGGCTAATCACTTTCAATCGCAAGGTAAAAGTGTGCTCATCGCAGCAGGCGACACCTTTAGAGCCGCCGCACGTGAGCAATTGCAAGTTTGGGGTGAGCGCAATAACGTGCATGTGGTTGCCAGTGAGGGTGGCGATGCTGCGGCCGTGATGTTTGATGCCATTAACTCCGCACGCGCTAAAAATATCGACATCGTATTAGCCGATACTGCTGGCCGCTTGCCCACGCAAATGCACTTGATGGATGAAATTGCCAAAGTAAAGCGCGTGATGGACAAAGCGCTACCGGGTGCGCCGCATGAAGTGTTGTTGGTATTAGATGCCAACACTGGGCAAAATGCAGTGACACAAGTTAAAATTTTTGACGATGCACTGGGCGTGACAGGTTTAGTATTAAGCAAACTGGATGGCACTGCCAAAGGCGGTGTCATTGCGGCGATTGCGCAAGCGCGCCCTATTCCTATCCGCTACATTGGCATAGGCGAGGCGATTGATGATTTACGGCCATTCATTGCCGATGAATTTATTGATGCGATGCTTGATTAAGGCATGTTGACTTAGTCAAAAATCAAACCCACACGAGATACAGATAAGCCTGTTGTGCGCCTTAAGCGCACTGAATTTGAAAGCGTTAATAAAAAACTAAGGGGTTACGTTAAGTAACCCCTTAGTTTTTATGCACGGCCAGCTGTTTCTAAATGATGCGTTTAAATAATGTGCGCTTATCAAATCGATATGAAAGTACATCGGGGATGTAAGTCGCCAGCACCAATAATGCGGCAATAATTAAAAATATCCATCGCACAGAATACGCCGTTACAAACTTTGCCGCAGGGGTTTGTGATTGCACAAACTCATAAAACTCAGGCTTATCGGTACCTTCTATGTATTGCCCTTTAATTTCGTTCGCCATATCTTTAAGATGCTCAACATCTAATTTTGATAAAAAGCGGTCAAACTCTGCATAAGCAACGGGAGGATCTGGGTCATCCTTACTAGCATCGTTATACATAATGCCACCACCCGCACTTTCAGAGGCCGCATCTGTTCCCCAATAACCGACAAATTGATTATTGGCATTAAAGCGTTTAATCGGTGAGGCCTCGTGACCGCCAACCCCCACAAAAACAACATTTTTACCAATACGAACGTTGCTTATATCCAGCTTGTTAATGCCGTTCGCTTTAGGGGCTTCATCGCCATCGGTAAAAAATAGCATTTGTGCAGGAATGTTAAGGTACTCAAACGTAGCTTCAGCCGCCTTCACACCAAAGGTCATCCGGCTATTGCCGCTCCAAGCCATGCGCCATTCCAGATGATCAATTGAATCAGTAATGATGTCAAAATTTGCACATACTTCGAGAGGCATAAACAGCAGGGCGACATTTTCTGCGGCAAACACGCCCACGCTAACGTAAGTGCCGCAGGGCGAAGTTCTCACTACTTGTTTCATCAAATGCTGTGAGTAGGCCAAGCGACTCACAGTTTGAGCGACTACCTTCATATCTTCTGCATTCATGCTTTGCGATATGTCAGCAACCAGCAAGTAGTTATGCACTTCCTGTTTAAGTTGTATTTCGGGCTTAACCAAAGCCAGCAATAAAAATAGCGAGGCCACAACCAGCAATGCGGTTTCGTAGTTCTCTTTTAACGTTGAAATTATTTTGTTCATGGCAAACCTTGTGGCAAGTTACTGATTTCCATCCCTGAAGGGTCCTGTGCTACCGTTTTTATGTTTTTTGGGATGATTGAGAGCAATAAACTCAAGTTAAACTTTGCCGCTTGCGAAGTAGGATTGAGCTTTAACGCTTGCTCGTAGGCGGATTTTGCCTGTAAATAATCAAACTTAGCCTCCTCTTGTATTGAACCATCCTCTGCAACCAACCGCTGCAAGCCCGAACGAAATAAATTGTTAGCAATATTAAAATGAATCTGTGACTTTAAGTGTGTGCTGACCTCAAAAGTATCATCCTGCTGTTTTTTAGGCGCTTCCAGTAGCTGACCAAAGCCTTGTGTCGCATGCTTAAAATTACCCGTTTTACCCTGCTGGTAGGCATCTGCATATTTTGCATGAAAAGGGTAATTGTCATCATTCACCACTTCTCCCGAAAGTAATGCGCGATTGACCTTTCCTATTCTTTCGGTCTGATAGACTTCATACGCTGTCCCAACCACGCCTGCCAGTAACATCAAGCCTAGCAGCTGGTTTATGCGTTTTACTCGGTTTTTCATTCATGCACCCTCAAGTTCTTAATAATCAATAGAAACAACCCTAATACCAAAGCAATGATGATGAATACCCTTGAATAATCATAGCCAGCAATCGTTTCCGTATATTTAATGGTTTTTTTCTCACGAGAATCAATATCACTAATAGCAGATTGCAGTGTTTCAGGATTGTCTGCTTCATAAGCCTTGTATTTAAGACCTAATGATTGAAAGTAATGATGCAAAACAATTGAATTTGGCACGCGATCCACCTCATATTCTTCTTTAGAAAAAATACTTGGTTCACCCGGCTCTCGCAACATAATCCAGTAGACACTTAAGCCTTTATTTTTTAAGCGTTCGCTTAATAAAAACTTAACACGCGGACTAATCTTGCCGGCACCATCTGATAATAAAATAACCGCTCTGGAACCTGAGCTTTGAATCTTATCAAACAAGCCAGCGGCTTCAGTTAAGCCGGCGCCAATATTGGTTTGGTTGAGCGATGGACTGGTGGCGGCATGAATAGCCGCATGAATGGCATCACGATTGGTGGTGATTTTAACGCCATACAAAGCCGAGTTAGTAAAGCCAATTACCCCCATCATGTCATCTGGACGAGAATCAATAAACTGCGTAATAATTCGGCGTGCCGCTGCAGATTTTATTTCAGCCACATGTCCTGATGAATCGCCGGCAAACGGGTGATCCATACTAACACTGCGGTCGATGACCATCACTGTTTGTGCACCTTTACCAGCACGCTGAATTTTTTCATCATGTCCGCGAGGTGATGTCAAAGCAATAACGACACTCACCAGAAGTAATGAGGTAATGAGCTTAATCGCTAGATTTAATCTGTCAGAAAGTTCATCTTCAGGCATTATCTCCAGCCAAGTGTACATTTTCCCTTGATGACCTTTAAGCCAAAACGGTAGCAGTGCAAAGGGTAACAGCGCAAAAGCCCAGGGGTTTAGAATCTCCATTTAAACGCCTCGCTCGCAATCACGTAACTGCTTGCTCAATTGCACTAGGTTTTGTATTACCTTGGCACTATCACGCGCTTCTATCGAATATAAGGATTGATTGGAGTCATTGAAAAACTGTTCAATCTCACCTTTCATTTTTTTAAAACTTGGGCGCATGGTGACAAAACGATCAATATCGCGGGCAAAGATATTGGCACGATACAGTTTATTAAATGCCTGGTGAATATAAACCAAGGCCTGCTTCTCTTCCTTAGCAGTTTTAGCTACAGAGGATTTGGATAATCGTTTTAATTGACGGTGTGCTTGGGCAAAGGCGCCGCCCATGAATGGCAGCCAATTGCCGTCTGCATTGATATAAAGCAAAGCCAGCAAGCTTGCTGCCAGCACACTCAAAAACAATATGAGCCGTGTTTGATGTGCGCTGATAGCGACTAGTGGCGGCGTAAATTCAGGCTGTATATTCTTTTGAGCGGTTTCAATGCCGCCACTCACTAACGGTGAAAACCAAAAGCCCCATGCTGGCAAGTCTATCGCCATTGTTTGATTGTCAGCTTTTTCACCTCCCGTTAGCGTGAATTTCTCTGCCGGCAGTTGCATGACAGCGGGCGTATTCGTATTGGTAAACGCTTGATAACCAAGATTAACCGTATATAAAGTACGTGTTTTTTGCTGGTCAGTTTCCACATTGACCTCCACCAACTCGATTCCATTAGCTTTTTTGCCTTTTTTAGGAAAAGCCTCTTTTGCTATTTGGTAAGGCATTGGCACGTCCAGCACCACTTTTCGGCTTAGTTTGTCGCCAATCTGCACACCGTAGCTTGCGCTAGGATTGGTTAACGAGACTATTTTTGCCACAGCAGCATCAGCGACTTGAGTCGTTTCTGCATCCTTTGCAACTACAGCAGATAGATTCAGCGCCAAGCCTGCCGCTAATAGATAGGCCACTAAATTTGCAGATACGGTCATTTTTGAAATAAGTATTTTCATTGGGTTATATTTCATAGGTTCATGTTTTGTTCAAAATAATGCGTCATGGTTTCTGGTTTGTAATCACCGTGCATAAATAGTGCAGGGCTATCAAACTTTAGAAATAAAGCTTCCAGCGCATGTCTGCGTTCATTGAAAGCACTGATGAATTTAGCCCTGACTTCATATCTAAAAAAGAGCGTACGATTCAAGCCGGTTTCAGGGTCTATCATGGTACCAAAGCCAAACTTGGGCAGTTTTTTGTACTCTTCGTCATCCCAAAGGACGATAGGAATGACTTGATGTGCAGACATGGCCGTAAGCGTTTGCTCAATCACACTCAGCGGCATATGAAAATCTGAAATCCAAAACACCAGCCCTCTGCTTTGCCCGAGGAAGTTTGGCACATCAGTCACACCTTCAGCACCTACCCGCATTTTTTGGTAATCGTGCAATTGCGCAATCGCTTCTTTTAATTGATGCAGGTTGCGGCTTAAGGGTAGCGTGTAGTCTTCAAGCACATGGCTGTTGTAGCCAATAAAGCTAAACAAATCACCAGTTTGGTAAGCCGAGTTCGCCACCGCAGTAGAAATTTCAATTGCTTTATCCAACTTACGTTGACGCCCTTTAAACTGCATGGAACTGGATAAATCACACACTGCATAAATCGGCGTAGTGCTATCCTGATTAAACTGCCGCACCTGCACTTGTTCAAACGGGTCACGCAGTGTTTGTCTGATATCCATGCGCCTCGCGTCCGGGTAATCCACCAAGTTCACATTACCGCGGTACTCCAAACCAAGACCACGTTGTGTACCTCGATGGTCGCCTAATTGTATGCTCGCGGACTTCCAAGAAATCACGTACTCAAAAGGCTTTGCATATGACGGATCATTAGATAACTCAGATGCATTGCGTGCAGCACTACCTACAGATAAGCTCATTCGTTAGCCTTATTATTGATGGACTGAAGGCTTTAAGCCGCTTTACTAAAAGTAGTACTAGGCACCGCCACCGTACTCATAATATTGGCGGTAAGCTCTCGTGCCAGCGCTGTTCTGCGGTTTTCATACATAGCGTTAAATACCAGTCGATGCGAAATAACTTCATGGAATACTGCATGAATATCTTCAGGGTACATGCTGTCTCGGCCATTTATCCAAGCATTCACGCGTGCTGCCTTAAGTAACATCCCCATGCCGCGCGGGCTGGCACCGGTTTGGATAACACGTGTCACATCAACACTTTCCATCGTTACACCAAATTTTTCAGGGTGCTGCGTCGCCTCCCACAGATCCAATGCGTACTCTTCTAATACATCACTGGATTTAATGTGGTTTTGCAATAAATCCGAGAACGCATTGAGCTGGTCAAACTGCAGAATATTGCTTTCAACTTGCTGCGTGAGCTTTTCCGCATGCTGGAATTTAGTGTTGAATACCAATGATTTCTTTAACTCGCGATCAGTTGGAATTTCAATCGGGATTTCCATCATAAAGCGGTCACGTGCTGCTGAAGGGATTTCAAACGTCTCGTTTTTTTCAACCTGGTTACGGTCAGCAAACACAATCATGTGCGGCATACGGTATTCTTTTTTAAACGCACTTAAATGGCGTTCTGCCATTACGCGCAACATCAGCGCATGTACTTGCGGCCTGGCACGGTTGATTTCATTAAAAAAGAATACAGATAGATTTTCACCTGCGCGCAATAAAGGACCTTCATCAATTTGCGGGCGACCATCCGGACCCAAAAAAGTATGATAAATCAAGTCATTTGGCATTAAGTCAACCGTACCCTCAATACGCTCATAAGCACCGCCAATGCCGCGCGCAATGGCTTGCAATAAGGTGGTTTTACCTACGCCCACGCCACCATCAAGCAATACATGTCCACGTGCAAAAATAGCAATATTCATCAACCGAATGGCTTTATCTTGGCCAACGATGACATTTTTAACTTCGCGTTCTAACTTCAGTGCGTGGCTACGCCAGTCGGTGAGTTGCGCGTCTAATGGTGGTGACATAAGAGTTCCTTTGCTTAGCCTTACGGTTAAGATGTTTAAGTAAATTGTTGCAAGTTTGTTATTCAGGAAAAACATTACGTAACAAGCAGTGAATGCAATGTAACAGAATGTAACCGCTCCACAATCCTCCAGATTGGATATACTTACTGGTCCAGAAGATATCCATATAAACTAAATTTTATATAGTCCAGATTGATAATTACTGTTATTTAGTACTAGCGCAAACTCAGCTTCTGCTACGTCTCAGCTTTTGCAACATATCTGGCAAAAACGTCACCAAGATTGAAAGCGCGGCTAAAAGCAGATACAACCAACGGATTGAATACGGCGTCACAAACTTTGCCGCGGGGGTTTGTTGCTGTACGTAGTTGTAAAATGACTCAGAATCTTGAGCTTTAATGTATTTACCTTTAATTTCTTTGCTTAGTGTTTGTAAATATTCTTCATTTAACTGTGATAAATAACGGTCATACTCTGCAGTTGCAATGGGCGGATCAGCCTCATCTAAGCTAGGGTCAGCATAATTAACGCCTACCGCACCCGCATTGTTGTTATCGTTAATGGGCCAGTAGCCCACGCGTTTATTTGCGGCGTTATAACGTGGCACAGCTATTTTTTCTTTTTCGCCAACGCCGACAAAAATAAAATTATCGCCCATACGCACGCTGCTTAAATCTTGCTTAATAGTCACGTTCAGCCAAGGCGCCTCATCACCGTCGGTAAAGAATAAAAGTTTAGCTGGTAGATTGAGTGAATCAAAAATATTGGCGGCGGCCTTGATGCCGAAACTAATACGGCTATTGCCTTTCCACGCCATACGCCACTCCAGGTGCGCAATTGTATCCATCACCACATCGTAATTTGCACACACTTCTAAAGGAGAAATCAACAAGGCAACATTTTCTGCCGCAAACACACCCACGCTAACATACGTGCCACAAGGCGAAGTTTCGACAACTCTCTTCATTAGAAATTGTGTATAAGCTAGGCGGCTGACATTTTGATTACCCAGCTTCGCATCCTCTGCATTCATGCTTTGCGATACATCAGCAATCAGCAAGTAGTTATGCACTTTTTGTTTGAGTTGAATTTCAGGCTTAAATAGAGCGAGCAACAAAAATGCGGTAGCACACAAATACAACAAAGTTTCATGGTTTTCTTGCAGCTTAGAAAAAATATACTTAACTAAGCTCATGCAATTTTTGACTTGACTGTTGAATGAAATATGAGAACAGCCCCTTTACCAAACCCGTAGCTTGTAGTTAGCAGACTCGCAAATAAATATATTTGGAAAATTTGTGGTGGCGGTACTTTGGGTGTATCTAGTATTGGAAAGATAGCCATCAATAAAAACAGACTGGAATTAGTAAAAGCACCTATCACCATCGCCCAGCGCACATGCCAAGGGAATGGTACTTTTGCTGCATAGTAACCAAAAATTAGCGCGCTCATCAGCAGAAAGTCAATATGGGCCTGAAGCAAGCGGATGAATTTACCTGCAAAAATATCTTTTAATGGCACTATGCCAAAATTTAAACCAACCATACACCATGCAAGCAATAATGCCATTAACATCCATAGGCAGGCACCCCTAATTAGTACCAGATTTCCAGCATGTCTATCATTTTGATGCATGATTATTCTCCTAATTTATTATCAGTTTTGGACAAATGCAGATAAAACATTCGTTATTTTTATCTGGCTAAAGTATGAAGTGGTCAATGATTGTGTGCAGTGTTGTAACGGCGTAAATATTTGACTGAAACGGCGGTTTCTTTATTTACATTTCAAAATACAACTTTTAATATCATCACTACTTTTAAAATAAAGTTGTAGCTAAATAGGTTTTTATGAATAACCACCTACAATCACCATTAGGCAACGTCTCAACGGTAGAAAAAAGCAATCTGCTTTCTACAGCTAACATTCCTGTACGCGAACGACGGGATTGGCTACAAACAATGATTTGTCAGGAATTTACGCGCGTAGAAATAACGCCTCCCGCCACTGATGACCTGTTTAATGAAGTTACATTTTATACATGGAACAAACTACGATTATCAATCATTAAATCCCATGCAATTACTATCGATAAATTACCACGAGAACCTCACTTAGCTAATCAGGATAACTATCTCGCTGTAATCCTGCTTTCTGGTAAATATCTGCTTGAGCAAAATGGGCGCGAAACTTTTCTTCAGCCTGGCGACATGGCTATTTATGATGCTACGCAACCACATCGAATCTATTGCCCACATCACTTTTCAAAGTTAATTGTCTCCATTCCAAGAACGGTGATGCGAGACAGAATTGCCGGGATCGAACACTGTACTGCGTTGAGTATTTCAGGAAAAGAAAGCGTGGGCTCGGTAGCATCTCACTTCATCCGCACCGTTGCCAGTCAGGTTGAAACGATGAATGCAAGTGAGTTTTCTGCACTGTCGGAACACTCCCTTGATTTATTAACGTTAGCATTAACATCCATACGCCCGCAAGATTACAATCTATCCCGAAGTCGCTCAATTTCGCTAAGATTAGTTAAAAATTTTGTAGCGCTCCATCTTTCAGATGCAAGCATGAATACAGCCATGATTGCGTCAGGCGTACACTTGTCACCTCGATACATCAATGAGTTGTTCAGTGATGAGGGCATTTCGCTGATACGCTACGTCTGGAAGTCCAGACTTGAACGTTGTCACAAAGACATATTAAACCCTGCACTTATTGGGTGTCGGGTTTCTGAAATTGCATATCGGTGGGGATTTAATGATTTCTCTCACTTTAGTCGTGCTTTTAAGCTGCAATTTGGTATGTCGCCGAGAGACTGTAAGAATAATGCAGTTTTAATGCTGAAATGAATCTTGATTAACTTTTTTCAACCTAAGAAAATCATCGCCCATATTGCATCGACTTACCTAGCAACCCTCAAGTTTTAATAGACTATCTGGTCCATGAAAATTTGGCATATACTGAATACTTGAAAAATCCAGCTTATGCCATAAGGAAGCTATGCTACGTGCTTGGAAGCTTAATTTAGTACTTAAACGCACCTCTAATCAGTCGGTGTACTTGCAAATTGCACAACAGATTGTTGATGAAATTCAAAGGGGGCGGCTCGCGCCGTCGACGGCAATGCCTGGTACCCGAAACTTAGCTAAAAAACTCAAGGTCAATAGAAAAACCGTGGTGTTAGCCTATGATGAACTAACCGCCCAAGGCTGGCTTACTACCGAAAGCCGTAGAGGCACTTTTGTATCGGCAAATCTGCCTAGCTTTAGCGCACAACCCACCCCAACCAAGCTCACGACTAAAACGCATGCCTCTCAAACCACCAATACAATACAAACCGCCACTAGCTATCACCCACCCTCACCTAATACCATAGAATTTAATGATGGCATCCCCGATACACGGCTCATTCCGTTTGATATTCTTTCGAGAGCGTTTCGACATGTATTGCTGGCAACCGCTAAAAACAGCCGCCTCGGTTATGGCGACCCCAAAGGTGTGCATGACCTACGGCTTGCGATTGCCACCATGTTGAATATGGAACGCGGTTTAAACGTTGATATTGACCATATTTGTATTGCACGTGGTAGCCAGATGGGTATATTTCTGGCAGCGCGTGCTTTAACCAAAGCCAATGATTATGTCGTGGTTGAAAGCTTAAGCTACCCGCCCGCTAGAGAAGCCTTTAGATCATGCGGCGCCAAAATTTTAACGGTGGGTCTTGATGAGCATGGTATTGACATCAATGCGCTAGAAAAGCTTTGCAAAAAACATGCTATCCGCGCTATTTACGTAACACCGCATCATCAGTTTCCTACCACAGTCATGATGACCGCCGAGCGCAGATTAAAACTATTGATGCTAGCCGAACAATATGATTTTGTTATCGTTGAAGATGATTATGATCATGAGTTTCATTTCTCGCATCACCCGGTATTTCCACTTGCCAGCACTGATCACCATGGTCGCGTCATATATGTTGGCTCACTGTCAAAGGTATTGGCGCCTGGCCTGCGCGTAGGTTATTTGGTAGCCTCCAAAGAATTTATTCAGCAGTGCGCAAATGAGGTCATGCTAATTGACCGGCAAGGCAACTCCATTACGGAGCAAGCCGTTGCCGAACTCATGGCATCTGGCGAGATTAAACGTCATATCCGTCGAACCTTTAAAGTTTACAACGAGCGCCGCAATATTTTAATTGAACTCATCCGCAATGAACTAAGCGAATTTGTAAGCTTTGATGAGCCTAACGGCGGCCTGGCTATTTGGTTACGCTTAAATGACGGCATTGACATTGAGAAGTTGGTAAAAAATGCCCTTCACGAGCAGGTGCGTGTTTTACCGGCATCTCTTTTTTCAGAATCGCCACTCAATATCAATGCCATCAGGCTAGGATTCGGCAGCTTAAATCCAACCGAACTTACTGAAGGCATTCAGCGCATAAAGCGTGCTTTTATAGCATGAGTCTGCCCACTTTTTGATGCATGACGTTAGGGCACCTCTATTAATTCAAGTTGCAAAGCCAGACAAGGCGCAAGTAAAAAATTGGACGCAGCATATGGGTGATATGTAAGGAATAATTTTTTATGAGCAACGCAGTATCGCTACGGAAATTGAATTAATAGAGGTGTCCTTTATTGCCTAAGTAATTTTAGCGCTACAATACAGCCATGATTAAATTTGACCAAGTCACCAAACGCTACCCCGGTAGCGATGAAATTTTAAAAAATGTCAGCCTGCATATTGAGGCCGGCGAATTTGTATTTGTAACAGGTCATTCTGGTGCTGGCAAAAGTACCTTATTAAAGCTCATTGCGGCAACCGAGCGGCCAACGAGCGGTACGGTACTCATCGCCAATCAGAACGTCAGCCAGCTTAACGCCTCAGCAATTCCATTTTTACGCCGCAGGTTTGGGTTGATCTTTCAAGATCATAAATTATTGTACGACCGTAATTGCTTTGAGAATGTTATTTTACCGCTACGCATCAATGGCGTATCAGGCAATGAAGCGGCTAAACGCGTACGTGCAGCCTTGGATAAAGTCGGACTGCTGCATAAAGAAAAAGCCATGCCGATTACATTATCTGGCGGCGAACAGCAGCGGCTTGCTATCGCACGTGCTGTGGTGAGTCGCCCATCCATCCTGATCGCAGATGAACCCACCGGTAATTTAGATGCAAGTTACGCCGCAGACATCATGGCGATTTTCTATGCGTTTAATCAGGTGGGCGTGACCGTCATTATGGCAACCCACGATGCCCTTGGCATGAGTGCCACGCAAAATCGCGTTTTGCACCTCGATCAAGGGCAGCTCACGCAAAGTTCGCCCTCGATTACCGGCATCAATCAAACAGCATTTAATAGTGACGTATCGACATCATGAATAACTGGCTAAACCATCAATTGCAAGCAATCAAACTCGTGTTATCACGGATGCGTGCCAACTTGCTGTCATCGTTCATGATTTGTTTAGTGGTTGGCGTTGCCATGTGTTTACCCAGCTTATTTTATGTAGGGGTAGATAACCTATCTAAACTTACTGACCACATGCAAAATGAGACTGAGATTAGTTTGTTTCTGAAACTAGACGCGAGTCGGGACACGATTAGTGAAATTGATCGTTTGTTGGCAAAAAACTCTGCCATCAAGCAGTATCACTTAGTGACAAAAGATGAAGCTTGGCAGCAACTGCAAGCCAAATCTAAAAGCAACCCGGACGTAAATGATGCGGTGAACCAACTTGGCAAAAATCCGTTACCCGATGCATTTTTCATTCAGGCAAAATCTGTAGAGCCTGATGATTTAGTAGTGCTTAAAACATCACTGCAGCGTATTCCAGGGGTAGAACAGGCATTGCTCAACACTGACTGGGCAAAGCGTCTTTCAACCATTATCAGTTTGAGTAAGAAATTAATATTTTTTATTGCTGCATTGCTCGCCATTGTGCTTTTAGTGATTATCGGCAACACCGTGCGCATGCAGATTCTGACCCAACAAGATGAAATTAAAGTGAGCTACCTAATCGGTGCAACCAATAGCTTTATTAGAACCCCTTTTTTGTACGCAGGCGTTTTTTACGGATTATTTGGCGGGTTGTTCGCAGTATTGATGATTTTAGGCATCACGCTAACATTTAATTACGCTATCGCTGACTTATCAAGCCTCTATAACAGCGACTTCAGCTTAACTATATTCAATGGCAGTTTGTTTTTAACCGTGATCAGCACAGCTGTATTAATTGGCTGGCTGGGTTCATATCTAGCAGTCACACGGGCTATAGCCTCAATCATCCAGCTACAAAAAAACCATTAACCCTGAACGCTGCCAGCCAGTTTAGGGTTAACTCGTGGGCCAAAGTACTTTAACTAGCAGGCCGGTGCCTGATGGATTGCCGCTTAATATCAACTGCGCACCATGCAACTCTGCAATACGGCGCACTATGGAAAGACCTAAGCCACTCCCTTCTTCACCACTGCCTGAAATTCGATAAAAACGTTGCAGCACTTGATCGCGTTCAGCTTCAGCAATACCAGGGCCAGTATCGCAAACCTCAATACTGACACCACCATTGCTTTGTAGTGCAACTAAAACTCGCCCACCTGCCGGCGTGTATCGAATAGCGTTATCTATGAGATTACGTAGCAGCAAGCCTAATTGGGCATCATCACCGAGCACACTGCAGGCTGAATTTACTTCAAGCGCCATTTCAATATGTTTCGCATGCGCCAATGGCTCTAAATCCCTCATGACTGAGGCCGCCAAGTCTTGTAGCTCAATTGGCTTAAAGGCGAGGGTGGCCGTTTCAGGGTCAACTCTGGCTAATGTAAGCAATTGTTCTACCAAGCGCGTGGCTCTATCAACGCCGCGCAAAACATTTTCTAAGGCTGTGTTGCGCTCAACTTCATCGTTAGCGCGCAAAGCCACCTGTGCTTGAATTTTAAGGGCAGCAAGCGGCGTGCGTAACTCATGTGCAGCATCAGCCGTGAAGCGTCGCTCTCCCTCAAACGCCTGTTGCAGGCGTGCAAACAAATCATTTAAGGCTTGAGCTAAAGGTGCAACTTCTTCTGGCACACTTTTCATTGCAACAGGCTCCAGTCTATTAACTGCACGCTGCTTTACTTCTTGTTTTAGTTGTTGCAATGGTCGCAAGCCGGCGCCGACAGCAAACCAGATAAGTAATGCCAGCACTGGCAAGGCGATTAGGCTCGGCAATAACATTTTAAGTGTGATGTGGCGGGCTAAATTTTCTCGCCCAGCAATCGGCTCAGCCACTTGAATCATGAGTTCATGACGCGCATCCCACCTTGTGAGTACGCGCCATGGCTCACCATTTAGCAGCGTTTCACTATAACCGTCACTTGCACTTCCCATCTGGGTAAAGGGTGCCGCGCCGGAACGCATCAGCAAGCCATTTTCAGCCCAAATCTGAAAGGCAAGTTTCAGCTCATATTCGTGAGAAGTGGCTATTATTTCATCATCGCCATGCTCAATACGCTCATGCAACTCATGACGCGTTGTTCCAAGCAGCACTTGCGCCGATTGTGCGAGCTGCGCATCAAATAATTGATCAATTTCATGTCGTGATTCAACATGCGTAAACCATGCCGCCATCAACCAGGCAACGCCTAGGCCAAGTGACAGCAACAATACAAGTCGCAAACGTAACGAGTTCACGGCTTACTCTCCACCTTATCAATCACATAACCCACGCCGCGCAGCGTGCGTATCAGCTCGGCGCCTAGTTTTTTACGTAAATGATGAATATGTACCTCGACCGAGTTACTCTCAACTTCTTCACCCCAGCCATAAAGATGCTGTTCAAGTTGTTCTCGCGACTGCACACGGCCTACATGCAACAAAAGCTCATGTAACAAGGTGAACTCACGCGCAGAAAGCTCGATAGTCTGCCCATTTTTACTGACCTGATGTGTGGATGGCGTGAGTTCTATTTCACCATGCTGCAATGTTAGCGCCACTTGCCCCGCACCGCGACGCAGTAGTGCATTCAGGCGCGCTATCAGTTCATCCAGATCAAACGGTTTGATTAAGTAGTCATCAGCGCCTGCATTTAGGCCCACCACTCGGTCGGCTACGGTGTCACGTGCAGTCAAAATCAGCACTGGCACTGTTAAATGACGCTCACGCAACCATTTAAGCACATCCAACCCGCTCAATTTAGGCAAGCCAATATCCAACACCATTAACGCATAGGGTTCAGTTTCCAGCGCCAGCTTCGCTGCCAAGCCATCTTGCACCCAATCGACAGCAAACCCTGCTTGCTTCAGGCCAACTCGCACGCCATCGCCCAACAGGGTATCGTCTTCTACTAATAAAATTCGCATACGTTGAATATTAACGTGGAATCTTCACTTGCGACTCAGAAAAATTACCTTTTTCTGCACCTTGATGACAAGCAATACAATTAGCTGCACTGCCGATGCTTTTACGTTTAAAGGTTGTAGGGGATATTTCATCATGCTTGCTTGTAAAATAACGCGTTTCACTAATGCGTAGCGGTGCTGCATTGGCTGGAATCGACTGATTGATTCGGCTAGAGCGACGGTTATTTGACTTATCAGCGCTATTTGTCGCCAAAAAACGTATAATTTCATCGCGTGTCGCTGGGTCAAGGCTGGCATTCTCGCCAAAGTGCTTATCGAGTCCGCCCATCATTTTATTCCAAGATCTTTCAGGCAATAAACCAGGATGATAAAGCATGTGGCAGCTACTGCACTCTGCCTTCCATTTAGCATTGGTCACAGGGGACATTTGACCGCCGCCTTCTTCCATCCCGCCACTTGCCAGCAAAGCACTGGCTGAGGTGATGCTGGTGATGAGTAGCAAAAACTGCATCCAACTTTTCATGATAGTTCTCCTTATTTAATACTGATTAGGTACTGTATATAATCGCCTTTTTCCTGCGCATTACATGCACGCTCCAGCACGTCTTTACAGTTGCGACCAAACCATTTCTCAACTTTGGCTGCATCGGTAAAACGTTGTGGATTAGCGATGGTTGCCATCGGCTCAATCACCTTATTGGCGCGTGTTTTACCTTGATTGCGCGGGTCAGCTGTATGGCAAGTAGCGCAACTCACTTTTTTACCATTGCTGTGATTACGTTCGGTACGAAAAAAACTAGCACCACGCTCTGCCGAAAATCCGGAAAATGCAGGATTCTCTTGCTTGGCCTGACCCTCATATTGTTTAAGTAACGCTTGCGGCGTCTCGGCTAACGCATTCACACTAAACAGCAATGCCAGTAACATGGTTTTATTCCGCATGATGATCTCCTTGTGTGGGTTCAATTTCATATTGATACCCAGTCACCATAGACTGAGCAAGTGGCGTTTTATCTTGATGTTCATGCCAGATCAGCGCAGCAATATGGATAACGACAAAACCCATCAATAGAGAATAAATAAACTCATGTGGCTCTTCAAAAGTATCTTTCAGCCAAGCCATATCACCCAGCCATGTATTGAAAGGGCCTGTGCTATGCTCAACGGCCGCAAGACCCAAGCCCGTAATCGCCATAGTGATGAGTAATAAGTAAACGAGAATATAAGCACCACTTGCCAACGCGTTATGCCCGAAACGCGGTTTAGTTTGTAGCTTAAAATGGCGAACCGCATTCCACCATGCGGCTGGGTGCCACATGTCGGTAAACCTCGCGTGACGTGGGCCCACTAAACCCCATGCCAGCCGCGCCACAATGCCAACAACCAATGCGTAGCCTATATAGATATGCAACTGCCATAGGGTATCTTCACCAGCACCCTTTTCAAACAGGTCTGATAGCCAAATAGTGGTCATAAGAAACAGAATGGCCAAGCCATTCCAAAGATGAATGAGTCGAAGTACTGGGTCGTAAACCTTTTGCCTGCGGTAAGTAATGGTTTCCATGATTTGCCTCCTGTTTAAGTACGTGAGGCAGACTATAGATTAAGATTCTTAACGCAATCTTAAGAAAAATATAATGTAAACTTTTGAGGCGGTGCTAATTAGGCTCAGCTGAGTGCTGAGCCTGGAGATATGAATTTTTATTGCATTTACTTGGGGATGACGACACAGTTCAACGACACTGAACTGAAGTACAGATGATCAAGCAAGCGTTCGGCAATCTTGGCCTCAGCTCCTGCCAACGCCGTTGCGTGCTCAAAAAACTCATGCGGCAAGTAAACTTCAGCCTCAACTTTGCCTGCAATGTAATGGAATATCACACGTTGCGGCTCTGGCAAGTCATTGAGCAACGGCGCCAAATGCATTAACAAGCTTTCGCGTCCGGGCATTTTTAGTGCGTTACTGTCGTGCTCAAGATCATCTTCTGGATCAACATGCACTAACACATCAGACACCGCCGGATGGCTATTCAGCACACGCCCACGTGCGCGTTCGGCAATGCTGTGCCCTTCTGATACGCTAATACGCGGGTCAACCAGAATATGCGCATCCACTAAGGCACGATGCGCCATGCGTCGAGTACGCAGTTCATGCAGACTGACTACACCCGACGTGTCTATTAGTGTCTGACGGATACTATCCACCTCTTCAATGGATAAGCCTGCATCAATCAACTCCTGAAACGCATCCCAGGCAAACACGACGCCCATGCGCACAATCATAAAACCGACCACAATCGCAGCCACAGCATCGGCATAGATAAAACCCATCAAATTAGCGCCAATGCCTACCGCCACCACCAGGGACGAGGCGGCGTCTGAACGAGCATGCCAGGCATTGGCGATCAGCATCGGCGAACGCAAGCGCTCGCCGATGCGTAACATGTAGCGGAACAGCCCTTCTTTGGCGACAAGCGCAATTAACGCCACCCATAGTGCCAACGGTGCAACTGGCGGCAAATGTTCAATGTTTTGCAACTTCATCGCGGCAGCTACCATAATCGCGCCGCCAGTCACCACAAGAATAGCGCCCAAGGCAAATGAAGCTGCGGTTTCTACCCGACCATGTCCATAAGGATGACCTTCATCAGCAGGATTTTTACTGTGATGACTTGCAATCAGTACCAAAAAATCGCAAACCAAGTCGGAGAGTGAGTGCAAACCATCGGCAATTAAACTTTGAGAATGCGCAAAAAATCCAACCACAATCTGCAAAAATGTCAGCACGATATTAACCGCAACACTGACCCAGGTAGATTTGTTGGCTAAAGCATGGCGCTGTGGATCGTCGTAAGAAATGCCTGCGTGGTCTTGGTTACTCATTAGATATATTTTATTGGTTGTGTTTTTGAATTATACGGTTATTTTTACCCACCTGCTCACGCGCAAAAACAGCTAATAGCGCTTGTTTGTCGTCAAATATTCATACGCCAACTTGACTAAACGATTTAAGAAAGCTTTAGGCTCACTTGGTGCTCCTACTTTTGTCTTTCAGTATCATGAAGGGTAAACTAGACAGCTTATTAAAAAAAGACTTACGCAATGCAACATTTTGGTATTTACATTATCGGCGATGAAATTCTGTCTGGCAAACGTCAGGATGCTCATTTGCGCTTTGTCATCCAAGCCCTTAACACGCGGGGCTTGCAGTTAAGCTGGGCGAATTATTTAGGGGATATTCCTGAACAAATCACGCACTCGCTACAGGCAAGTATGGCGCGTGGCGATATTGTATTTAGCTTCGGTGGCATTGGTGCTACGCCGGACGACTTTACACGGCAGTGTGCGGCAGATGCTGTTGGCAAGCCAATTGAGCGTCACCTAGGGGCCGTGGCAGAAATTGAAGCACAATACGGTGAAAGCGCTTACCCCAAGCGTGTGCTGATGGCAGACCTTCCGCAGGGCGCAACGCTTATCCCCAACCCGGTTAACCGTGTAGCAGGCTTTGCCATCAATGAACATTATTTTGTGCCTGGCTTTCCAGAAATGGCGCACCCCATGATTACCTGGGTGCTAGATACTTACTATTCGCATCTATTTCATACGCAGGATTATGTTGAAGCTTCGATTTTGGTGATGGATGCAGGTGAAAGTAAGTTAATCGATTTGATGAATGCTATTTTGGCGAAATACCCGAGCTTGAAGCTTTTCAGTCTGCCAAAGCTAGATAAAAATCGCACCATTGAATTAGGCGTTAAGGGTGCAACTAGCCATGTTGAAGCGGCAATGAGTGATATCAAGCAAGCGATCACAGCGCTTGGCTTTCCTTGGTCAGGGATCTAATTGAAGTGCAGATCCCATTGCGGTGCCTGTTGCATCGCGCCGTCAATTAACAGCCCTATTCCGGGCATGCCGTTCGGCAAGCCTGCCGGCGTTCGTTGCATTCAGCTGAATAATGAAAATAGCTGCATGATTTTTGGGCACCCTGAACGCCCCGCTTTTTGTGCGAGCTTGCAGCCTAGTGAAGAAATGTGTGGTGACGAAGCGATTGGACAATCTCGCGAATATGCCATGGCGTGGCTAGGCGAGCTAGAAGTACTGACACGCCCTTAGTAAACATAATTTCGCATATAAGCCAATTGACTTATTGCACGAATATTAAGAGCACCGTCGGTGCCAATGATTTTTTAGACTAGGGATCACGTCACTTAAAAACATTGTAAATTTACAAACTTTAAGTTTTCTATCGCCACAATTGCGTATAAAATAGGCAGCTTTCGCGCAAACAATACAAATCAATGCAAATTGGTCACCATATCCTAAAAAATAACCTAGTTGTCGCGCCCATGGCTGGCGTAACAGATAGACCTTTCCGTCAGCTTTGCAAAAAGATGGGCGCGGGTTTGGCTATTTCCGAGATGGTGACCTCGAACTCACTGCTTTACGGTAGCGAAAAAACGCTGCGCCGCGCCAATCATGAAGGCGAAGTGAACCCGATTTCTGTGCAAATTGCAGGCGCGGACCCTAAAATGATGGCGGAAGCTGCAAAGCACAACGTAGATAACGGTGCGCAAATTATCGACATCAACATGGGCTGCCCGGCTAAAAAAATCTGTAACGTAATGGCGGGCTCCGCCCTACTTAAAGATGAGCCGCTGGTAGCGCAAATCTTGAGGGCGGTGGTAAATGCTGTGGATGTGCCGGTCACCTTAAAAATCCGCACCGGTTGGGATAAGCAAAACCGCAACGCAGTACAAATTGCCAAAATGGCTGAAGATTTAGGCGTACAAGCACTTGCGATGCATGGCCGCACCCGTGCCTGCGCTTACATGGGCGAAGCTGAGTACGACACCATCGCTGCGGTTAAGCAAGCGATTCGTATCCCACTCATTGCCAACGGCGACATCACCACGCCAGAAAAAGCCAAATTTGTACTCGATTACACGGGGGCTGATGCCGTCATGATCGGCCGTGCTGCACAAGGTCGGCCATGGATATTTCGTGAAATTGAGCATTACCTCACCACGGGCACACACTTATTGCCACCTACGGTAGATGAAATCCATCGCGTCATGTTTGAACACCTGCATGATTTATATGATTTTTATGGTGATTTAACTGGCATGCGCATGGCGCGCAAGCACATCTCCTGGTACACCAAAGGGTTAGCTGGCTCTGCACAATTCCGCCACAGCATGAACACATTGCAGACGATTGAGCTACAGCTACAAGCCATCAACGACTTCTTTGCTGAACTAAAAACTAAAAACGAGCGTTTGGTTTACATTGACCATGATGCAGATGATGTTAAATCCAGCACACACGATGCGCTAGCAGCCTAGAGAAGCCATGTCAGAAAATTGCAAACTAAGCCAAGCCGTTAAAGAGTCACTAGACGACTACTTCACACACCTCGATGGTGAGCCGCCTCACGCAGTTTACGACATGGTGCTAGGTTGCGTTGAAAAGCCTTTATTGCAATATATTATGCATAAGGTCGGTGGCAATCAAAGTAAAGCCGCAGATATATTAAACATTAACCGCAACACGCTGCGTAAAAAAATCAAGCAATATAACCTCGAATAATCAACCTTACCTTCAAGAGTTCTCAAATGGCAACTATTAAACGTGCGCTTATCAGCGTTTCTGACAAAACCGGTATTATCGACTTTGCAAAAAATATCAGCAATTTAGGCGTTGAAATTTTATCAACCGGCGGCACCGCTAAATTATTCCGCGACAACAACATCCCCGTCATTGAAGTCAGTGACTACACGGGATTTCCTGAAATGCTAGACGGTCGCGTTAAAACCTTACACCCAAAAGTCCATGGCGGGATTTTGGGTCGCCGTGATTTACCTGAACACGTAGCGGCTATGCAAGCGCAAGGCATTCCTAATATCGACATGGTGGTCGTCAATTTATACCCGTTTGAAGCGACTGTAGCAAACCCGGACTGTACGTTAGAAGACGCGATTGAAAATATCGACATTGGCGGCCCGGCCATGGTGCGCTCAGCTGCCAAAAACTGGAAAGATGTGGCCGTACTGACCGATGCCAGCCAATATGCCGACGTGCTGCGTGAGCTACAAAGTACAGGTGGCGCAGTATCGCAGGCAACACAGTTTGCACTTTCTGTTGCCGCATTTAACCGCGTTAGCAATTACGATGGCGCCATCAGCGATTATTTATCATCATTTAACCTGAATGGCTCGCGTAGTGATTTCCCGGCGCAAACCAACAGTCGTTTTATTAAACTGCAAGATTTACGTTACGGTGAAAATCCGCATCAACAAGCTGCATTCTATCGTGACCTTCACCCGGCACCTGGCTCACTAGTAACAGCGGAGCAATTACAAGGCAAAGAATTAAGCTACAACAATATTGCCGACTCTGACGCAGCCTGGGAAACGGTAAAAAGCTTTGACAGCACCGCATGTGTGATTGTAAAACACGCCAACCCATGCGGCGTGGCGTTAGGTACTTCTGCGCTTGACGCCTACTCAAAAGCATTTAAAACTGACCCAAGCAGCGCATTCGGCGGCATTATTGCCTTTAACACCATCGTTGATAAAGCTGCGGCTGAAGCAGTTTCTAAACAATTCGTAGAAGTGTTAATCGCGCCCGACTACACCGCAGAAGCCCTGGCTATTTTTAGTGCCAAAGCCAATGTGCGCGTGCTTAAAATCGCGCTACCTAAGGGCGGCGTTACCGCGTGGGAACAAGGCCGCAACTCGCATGAAACCAAACGTGTAGGTTCAGGCTTGTTGATCCAAACCGCAGATAACCATGAAATGAACATTAGCGACCTAAAAGTTGTCAGCAAAAAACAACCAACGCCTGAGCAATTGCAAGATATGTTGTTTGCGTGGCGCGTGGCAAAATATGTGAAATCAAACGCAATTGTTTTCTGTGCTAACAGCATGACGCTAGGCGTGGGTGCAGGCCAAATGAGCCGTGTGGACAGTACGAAAATTGCCGCGATTAAAGCGCAAAATGCTGGTTTAACGCTAAAAAATTCAGTCGTTGCCTCTGACGCCTTCTTCCCGTTCCGCGATGGTATTGACGTGCTGGCTGAAGCAGGCGCCGCTTGTGTGATTCATCCAGGTGGCAGCATGCGCGATGAGGAAGTGATTGCCGCAGCAGATGAGCATGGTTTGGTGATGGTAGTGACTGGTATTCGGCATTTCAGGCATTAAAAGTTGATTTTCGCTACACCTTAGCGATTAGACACATAACAAGGTTAATGAATGCAACAGCTGACAATTTTTGGAGAGTTAAATAAAACCGTCATCTCAATAGATGACGTAGCTAGCTCAATCAAAGTGTCAACTGCCACCGTTAGAAACTGGATTAAAACAGGATATTTAATTCAGTCTGGTAAAAATCAAGTTTCAATCGAATCAGTCAAGCAATTTAATGAAAAAATTGCAGGTGCTCAAAAGCTTGTAGCGCGAGCCAATAAATCACAAAAAGATGATCATAACCATGATGACATTTCTCATGCAATTGATTTACTGCTAGAAAACAAGTCAATTGACGGTGCGTTGGTTAGCGACCAATACGAGCAATTATTGTCAAATGCTTATAAAAATAAAGAGGGGATTTACTATACTCCCAGTGAAATAGCGCAACGTTTTTTTGAGCACCTTCCTCCGGATTGCACGGCACTTACCTTTTGCGATCCATGTTGTGGTTCTGGTAACTTCTTAGTTGCTGCACTCAAAAAAGGCTTCAAGCCTGAAAATATCTATGGGTTTGATTTAGACCCAGTAGCAATCAGAATTGCAGAAAAAAGAATTTTTGATAGCTCAGGATTTAAAACCCACAATTTACGTCAACAAGACTTCCTGGATATTCAGCAATCATCTAATGTTGATAAGTTTGATGTTATTTTCACCAATCCACCTTGGGGTAAAAAGCTAGAAAAATCAAGAAAAAATAAACTTGCCGCCGCCATCAATGCAGGAAATAGCCTTGACACCAGTGCGCTATTTTTCTTTCAGTGCCTTAAGTATTTAAAAAAAGAGGGCTCGCTAGGACTATTGCTTCAAGAAGCTTTTTTTAATATCGCTACTTTCGAAGATGCGCGTAAAAAAGCGTTATCGCTTCAAATTCAATCTTTGATTGATTTTGGAAAGCCTTTTAAGGGATTGATTACAAAAGCGAGAGGAATTGTTCTAAAAAATACTGAAAACGCAGACTTAACTCATCTAGTAACGGTTGAAACAGCGAATACCCGGCATTTGAGGACGCAAAAATCTTTCATCAATAAGCCTAAATCTATTCTCGACTTTACTTGTAGCCAAGAAAGTGCAGAGGTGATTGACCATCTATTCAACATTGACCATGTTAAATTAGCAAACAATGCTAAATTTGGGCTGGGCATAGTGACAGGGAATAACGAAAAACATTGCATCTATAGTCCAAAAAATGGCTATATCCCTGTTTACAAAGGCTTTGAAATTTTTAAAGATAAAGTTACTGAAGCTACCAGCTATATCCCCAATGATTTCTCGCAGTATCAACAGGTTGCACCAATGGGCTTATATTTAGCCAAAGAAAAATTGATTTATCGGTTTATTTCCTCAGACTTAGTGTTTTATCACGACACTGCGCAGCGGTTTATACTTAATAGCGCCAACATGCTCGTTTTAAATGAGGCCTTTCCAGTCAACTCGGAAAAACTAAGTCACTTACTCAATAGTAAAGTACTGAACTGGTTGTTCAAAAATATTTTTGATACGCACAAAATACTCAAGGCAGATATTGAATCGCTGCCTATTCACTTTCGTTACTTTGAAACGCATTCAGCTTTCTCTGAAAATGATTACTTAAATTATCTTGGCATAGAAGAAACACCTAATGGAACTTATAGAATTAAAACATAAAATTTGCGAGAATTTCACTGGGTCAAATGACGAGTTAAATCATGTGTTAGAAATAGTCAGTCAAGATCGTTCAGTTTTTCCTTTTAACGAATACGAACACTTGATTTTAAATCTCATCGCGCTTGGCGGACTTACCTACAATCAATATTTAGAAATTCGCTCAGAGTACATTAGCGAAAATCCCTATTTATGGATATTTGAAATCTCTGCGCCCACCACATTTGGTAAGTTTGCACAAACATACGCGCAAGGAAAATCTACATCATTAAAAATTCCTTCAAAAAAAATTGACCTGAACTTTTCAAATGAATACGACTTATGGCTTGATGGCATTAAAATTGAAGTGAAAGCTTCCAGAGCAGTAAATAGCAATAGTAATGAACCGCTTTACGTTAAGGCACTATCAAGAAAAACCAAGCAACCATTTCTAATGAACTTTCAACAACTCAAACCGCAGTGTTGTGATGTATTTATTTGGGTTGCCGTTTTCAGAGATGAAATCGTAGTGTGGGTAATGAGCGCATCAGAGGTACTAAGCAACCCACTATTTTCAAAAGGACAACATCGTGGAAATAGCGGTAATGAAGGGCAACTACATATCACGCAAGACAACATCCATTTACTTGATCAATATGAGCTAAAAGACGCCAATATAGAGGTTATGATTAAAAAAGCTGCAAACCGTAATTAACACGAATTAAACAATTGCTTTAAATACTTGAAGTCACAATGTGTGACTTCAAGTTTAGATTAGGAAAAACAGAATAATGAAAATATTAGTCATCGGCAGTGGCGGTCGTGAACATGCGCTAGCGTGGAAAGTCACCCACAACAAAGAAGTCAGCCGCGTCTATGTGGCGCCTGGCAATGCTGGCACTGCCATTAACCCAGATATGATGAATGTACCGATTACTGCGGTTGCTGATTTAGTAAAGTTTGCGCAGGATGAGAAAATTCATCTCACCATTGTCGGCCCTGAAGCACCGCTATCTCAGGGCGTGGTTGATGCCTTCCGCGCGGCAGACCTCAAGATTTTCGGCCCCACCCAAGCCGCCGCACAATTGGAGTCTAGCAAAGATTTTGCCAAAGCCTTTATGGTGCGCCACAACATCCCCACTGCTGCTTATGCCACTTTTACCGATGCAAAACTGGCGCATGATTATGTGAGCCAGCAAGGTGCGCCGATTGTGATTAAAGCGGATGGCTTGGCCGCTGGCAAAGGTGTAGTGGTCGCCATGAGCGATGACGAAGCCCACGCGGCAATCGACGCCATGCTCGAAGATAACAAACTAGGTGCGGCCGGCGCACGTGTTGTGATTGAAGAGTTCTTGCAAGGTGAAGAAGCGAGCTTTATGGTGATGGTGGATGGCAAAAATATCTTAGCCCTTGCCACAAGTCAGGATCACAAACGCTTATTAGACGCGGACCTTGGCCCCAACACAGGCGGCATGGGCGCTTACTCACCTGCACCAGTGGTTACGCCTGAAATTCACGCAAAAGTCATGCGCGAAATTATCAAACCTACGGTTGAAGGCATGGCAAAAGATGGCATTCCATACACGGGATTTTTGTATGCGGGCTTGATGATTAGCCCGAATGGCAATGTTAAAACGTTAGAGTTTAACTGCCGCATGGGTGACCCAGAAACGCAGCCGATCATGATGCGTTTAAAAAGTGATTTAGTCGCGCTGATGGAACATGCAGTCAATGGCACACTAGACCGTGCTGAGGCTGAGTGGGATAGACGTTATGCTTTAGGCGTGGTAATGGCATCTGCTAATTACCCGGAAACGCCAAGGTTAGGGGATGAAATTACAGGCTTGCCTAAAAACTTAGTTGATGCACACGTATTTCACGCCGGCACCACGCTAAAAGATGGCAAAGTAGTTACCAGCGGCGGTCGCGTTTTATGCGTAACTGCCTTGGGTGAAACCGTTAAATTCGCCCAACAGCAAGCTTATAAAATCCTGGATGAAATCCAATTCAACGGCGCACAATTCCGTACCGACATTGGCTACCGCGCCATTAAAGGCTAAGCCGTAGAGGTTGATCATGAATACCCAAGACGTACTAAGTTATTTACAAAACCTGCAAGCAAAGATCGTCGAAGCAGTTGAGTTGGTTGATGGCAAAAATTTTCTGCAAGATAGCTGGCAACGCCCTGAAGGCGGCGGCGGTACTTCTTGCTTGCTGGAAGAAGGCAATGTATTTGAACGCGCCGGCGTAGGCTTTTCTCACGTAATGG
>JBAYTS010000019.1:0-53179 GCA_041675545.1 Methylotenera sp. | reverse complement strand
GCCATTAACAGGCGCTACCCATTTTCCGCCAATGAAATTATCATATTTGGCTTTGTAAGGGATGGTTACCCCAAAACCTTTTAATAAATCTAAACTCATGCTGACTCCTTTGGTTTTCTGTTGTATATAATCGAAATTTTACGCATTGAACGGCTTTAATTAACTGAAATTGAAGTGCACAATTTTTATTCTAAATCCTGTTAACGATAAACCCAAGTGACAATCTAATCAAGGATATTAAGCATTATTCTTTATAATTTAATTATTTTACTTAGTGAGTCTATGATGTGTTCAAGGCAATGGCTTTTATTGGCAAGATATAAAGTAGAAAAATCCTATCGCTTGCGCTATAGTGCGCTAATGCAGTTTAACAAAGATGATTATCTAATGCTGATATGTCAGAAAACCTAGCACAACCATCTATTTTAACGCGCGAATTTTGGCGCAGATTTTCTAATCCATCTTCTGTCGCGTTGGGTAAATCTATTTTATCCATATTGGTGTTTGCCGAAACGTTAGTGAGTTTTTTTTGGATATTTACGTTATCGGGCTTGGGCGATGGTTACGCGCTGATTGCTGCCGTCCCTTATTTTTATCTGGTTATTTCCTACGTCAGCCTGTTTATTTTCTACCGATCCAAGCGTTTTGAATATTTTACATTCACGCAGTTAGTGATGTTGCTGGTGATGCCGTTTTTTATGCAATGGGCGATTGGCGGTTTTGAGGCTTCTAGTGGCGTTGCAATTTGGGCTATTTTATCTCCAGTGGGCGCGCTGATGATACTAGGTACGCGTCAATCAACACCTTGGTTTTTATTGTTTGTTGGGCTGGCTTTTCTTTCCTGGAAAATGAACCCTTATTTTGCCGGTAATGCAATGCCAATACCTAGTAACGTAAAAGATACATTTTTTTTGATGAACATTACGGGTACCGCCTCAATTTTATATGGTGTATTACGTTTTTTTCAGGCACAAAAAGAACGCGTCATGCTGTCTCTGGAAATAGAGCAAGCACGGTCTGAAAAACTATTACTTAATATATTGCCTGCACCCATTGCCGAGCGCCTTAAAGCTAACGATATGCGGATTGCTGATCATTATGATTCAGTTACGGTTATGTTTGCTGATTTAATAAACTTCACGCAAATGTCAGAAAAAATGTCACCGACCCAGTTGGTTGACTTGTTATCGCAAGTGTTTTTGAAATTTGACCAACTTGCAGAAAAATATCAAGTAGAAAAAATTAAAACCATTGGTGATGCGTATATGGTGGTTTCTGGTGCGCCTGTGGCTTGCGCTAATCACGCACAGAGGATTGCCGCAATGGCACTAGAAATGCAATCAGCGCTTAAAGAAGTGGCGACCAGAACAGGCTTGGATCTCAATATGCGTATAGGGATTCATAGCGGTGCCGTAGTGGCTGGTGTGATTGGTAGTAGCAAATTTAGTTACGATTTATGGGGCGATACCGTTAATTTGGCAAGTCGTATGGAAGAAACCGGTGTTGCTGGCGCTATTCAAGTGACTGCAGAAACGCAGCGGTTGTTAAAAGACAGTTATGTATTTTCAGCAAGAACCGCTGTTGAAGTAAAAGGCAAAGGTATTTTAGATACATTCATGCTACTAAAACAACCATAATATAGAGCTTGTGCCCGGGATGTTGGGATTTACACTAATATGCACTATAATTCGCCCCTCTCGGAAGAGTGGATGAGCGGTTTAAGTCACCACCCTGGAAAGGTGGCATAGGGGTAACCTTATCGCGAGTTCGAATCTCGCCTCTTCCGCCAGTAACGCATATCAAGCTGTATCAATCAGCGTCAATAGTCTAGTAAAATCAAAGCTTACAGCGCAATTATCAAATCATTACGTATCAATTTATAGCTTGCAATCTCACGTTTAAGTGGGGTAACAGCACTTAATGAATGATGCCCCTCTGCCAGTGGTTCATTTCAAGCGTGTGAATCTATTAAAAATAGATGAATAAGTTAGAATTAAAGTGTAATAACGTCGTGTAAGTAACCTGACAATCCCGACACAATTAATGTAGTGGTTTCTCTTTGAAAATTCATTTTCCATTAAAATCAATAGGTTGACATGGTTATTTTGTTTGGCATAAGGATTGCTTAGTTAGTTTTAACTAGTAATCTTAATGGGATGTGTCGCATGACTGGCTTACCAATATATCTGGACTACTCTGCAACTACGCCTGTGGACCAGCGCGTAGCAGCGAAAATGATTCCCTATCTGACCGAGCACTTCGGTAATCCGGCTTCGCGCAGTCATGCTTATGGCTGGGATGCCGAACAAGCGGTGGATACTGCGCGTGAGCAAGTGGCGGCGTTGGTGAATTGCGACCCTAAAGAAATTGTTTGGACATCTGGTGCGACAGAATCCAACAATCTTGCAATTAAGGGCGCGGCGCATTTTTACTCTGCCAATGGCAAGCATATTATTACCATCAAGACTGAGCATAAAGCGGTGTTGGATACGGTGCGTGAGTTAGAGCGCGAAGGTTTCAGTGCGACATATCTTGCACCATTAACCAATGGCTTGGTAGATATTGAGGCTTTCAAGGCGGCGATTCAGCCTGACACGATTCTGGTGTCTGTCATGCTGGTGAATAATGAAATCGGTGTGATTCAGGACATTGTTGCTATCGGCAATATCTGCCGTGAAAAAGGCATTATCTTTCATGTGGATTCTGCACAGGCGACAGGCAAGGTGGACATCGACCTGAAAAACCTGCCCGTGGATTTGATGAGTTTTTCTGCGCACAAAACTTATGGCCCAAAAGGCATAGGCGCTTTGTATGTCAGCCGCAAGCCACGCATACGTTTGGAAGCACAGATGCATGGTGGTGGCCACGAGCGCGGCTTTCGTTCTGGTACTTTGGCCGTGCATCAGATTGTGGGCATGGGCGAGGCGTTCCATATTGCCAAAGCAGAAATGGCTGAAGAGAATAAACGCATCCGTGTATTGCGAGACAAACTTTGGGCTGGGCTTTCTGATATTGAAGAGGCTTATCTCAATGGCGATATCGACCAGCGCGTGCCGCATAACCTGAACGTGAGCTTTAACTACGTTGAAGGTGAATCTTTGATGATGGCGGTTAAAGGTATTGCTGTGTCCAGCGGTTCGGCCTGTACCTCATCTAGCCTTGAGCCTTCTTATGTATTACGCGCCATTGGTCGTGAAGACGAGCTGGCACACTCTTCGATTCGCTTTTCAATCGGTCGCTACACGACTGAGGCAGACATTGATTACGCGATTGACCTCATTAAAACCAAAGTAGGGCAACTACGTGATCTTTCACCATTGTGGGATATGTTCAAGGCAGGCATTGATATTGCCTCCGTGAACTGGGTACATGGCACAGAATCGCATCGCGAACCTGAAGCAGTGGCCGCTTGAAACAAGTAGAAATCATTTCCTTTTTGAATGGGAATGAGAACAAGGCGCTGAGCGGCAGACAGTGCTCTAGCACGGCAAAGCTTAGCAACGCAGTTATCGTTGCTATTCAAAAAGGAAATTAGGAGAACAACATGGCATATAGCGACAAGGTACTAGACCACTACGAAAACCCACGCAATGTAGGCGCGTTTAATCAGGAGGATCAGGATGTTGGCACCGGCATGGTGGGTGCGCCGGCCTGTGGTGATGTGATGAAGCTGCAAATCAAGGTGAATGATGCTGGCTTCATTGAGGATGCTAAGTTCAAAACATACGGTTGCGGTTCGGCAATTGCTTCATCTTCACTGGTGACTGAAATGCTCAAAGGCAAGACTTTAGATCAAGCCTTGGATATTAAAAATACCCATATCGCCGAAGAGTTGGCCTTGCCACCAGTCAAGATTCACTGTTCAGTGCTAGCAGAAGATGCCATTCGTGCGGCGATTTCAGATTATCGCAGCAAAAATTCAACTGAAGCAGAAGGTTATGACGCCTGCAAGTCTGCCACTTAAATGAAAGGGCGCTTCTATAAACTCAACTTTCGTCATTATACGGCGTTGCTCATAAAAAATAATTCCTTATATATCAAATATATACCGCGTCATTATTTTTTATTCGCGCCTTGTCTAATTTAGAAATTTGAATTTATAGAAGTGCCCTAAAGCCACTTATTGATTGTTAAGGAGTTACACAATGTCTGATACCGCTACAGTAGAAACTACTGAACAAGTACAGGAGCAAGCGCCGATTATTTTCACAACAAATGCCGCAGGTAAAGTCAGTGAAATGCTGGTTGAAGAGGGTGATGCTAACCTTAAATTACGTGTTTATGTCACAGGTGGTGGATGCTCTGGTTTTCAATACAGCTTTGCGTTTGATGACCAAGTGGCTGAAGACGATTTAGCCTTGGAAAAAGAAGGCGTCACGCTATTGGTTGATTCCATGAGCTTCCAATATCTAGTCGGTGCAACCATTGATTACCAAGAAGGTTTGGAAGGTTCGCGTTTTGTGATTACCAATCCAAATGCCACCGCAACTTGTGGCTGCGGCAGTTCATTTTCAGTATAAATCCAATTTCCGTCGCCACACTGCGTTGCTCGAAAAAATTATTCCTTACATATCAAATATATGCGTCGTCATAATTTTTTACTCGCGCCTTGTTTGGCTTAGCAACTTGAATTTATAGTATCTTAAATAGGAGAAACAACATGGCTGTTACTTTAACAACAACCGCCGCCTCACGCGTGCAGAAATTTCTTGATAGCCGTGGTAAAGGCATCGGTTTACGTTTAGGCGTTAAAACATCAGGTTGCTCAGGTATGGCTTACACGCTGGAGTTTGTGGATGAAGCGCTGCCAGAAGACATGATTTTTGAAAGTAACGGCGTGAAGGTGCTGATAGATCCGACAAGCTTGGTGTATATGGATGGCACCGAGCTGGATTATGCCAAAGAAGGTTTGAACGAAGGCTTTAAGTTTAATAATCCGAATGCCAAGGCAAATTGCGGTTGCGGAGAGAGTTTTAGCGTTTGATAGCCAGTTGGTTTGGCTATGGGTATTTGGCTATGGATATTTGACCGCCATGCCCTCTCTGCCTAGCTTTAAACACAATGTAGTATGAAAGTAGAGAACACTATGAATCATTTAGCAGACACCAATTACTTTGAGATGTTTGGCTTGGTTCCACGCTTTAGCATCGACTTGAATAGCCTTGACCTCACCTTTCGGCAGTTGCAGGCCGAAGCACACCCGGATCGGCATACTAGCAACACGCAGGCAGAACAGCTTTTCGCCTTGCAGCAATCCACCATGATTAACGATGGCTACCAAATGCTGCGCAACCCAACAAGCCGCGCACAATGTTTAATCAATCTGGCTGGTAAGGCTGAGTCAGCGCCAGCACTTTCACCTAAATTTTTAATGGCACAAATGGAATGGCGCGAGGCGATTGAAGATGCATGCACAGCGCGCGACGTGCTTGCGCTGGAAGCACTATCAAAACGCTTGAAGCACCGTATCAAGTTGCAAGTGCAAGAACTTGCCAGCGATTTGGATGAGCATAGCGATTTTGAGTCCGCAGATTTACGCGTCAATGAATTACGTTTTTATGAAAAATTACGCATTGAAATAGACGATGCGTTAGATCGGTTAGGCTCCTAAATGGCACTCCTGCAAATTACAGAACCCGGGCAAAGCGCCGCGCCACATCAACATCGTTTGGCGGTAGGTATCGACTTAGGTACTACGCACTCACTGGTGGCTTCAGTGCGTAGCGGCACTGCGGTTGCCTTGCCGGATGTGGCAGGACGCGCCTTGCTGCCGTCAGTCGTGCATTATCAAGCGGATGGTGAAATTGATGTGGGTTGGGATGCGCGCAGCAATGCCGCAAAAGACCCGCGCAACACGATCGTATCAGTCAAACGCTTTATGGGGCGCGGTATTGCCGATATTGCGGATGCCAAGACCATGCCTTATGAGTTCATTGAGTCTCCTGGCATGGTGAAGCTTAAAACCGTGGCTGGTGAACTTAGCCCGGTGGAAGTATCGGCTGAAATTCTCAAAGTATTACGCCTGCGTGCCGAAGAAAGCTTGGGCGGTGAACTCTCTGGTGCGGTGATTACCGTGCCCGCTTATTTTGATGATGCACAGCGCCAAGCCACTAAAGATGCGGCACGGTTGGCTGGGCTATCAGTATTGAGATTACTCAATGAGCCTACGGCTGCGGCGATTGCATATGGCTTGGATAATGCCTCAGAAGGCATTTATTGCGTGTATGACTTGGGTGGCGGTACTTTCGATTTCTCCATACTGCGTTTAACGCGCGGCGTGTTTGAGGTGCTGGCGACGAGTGGTGATTCTGCTTTGGGTGGCGATGATTTCGACCAAGCTATATTTAGCTGGCTAACTGAGTCGCTCAAATTAAATGCTCTCACGGTTGAAGACACGCGCTTGCTGCTTACTGAGTCGCGTCTTGCCAAGGAGCGCTTGACTGATGTTGCGGTTACCGAGATAAGTTGTACGCTAACTAACCTCAGCACGGTTAGCGCGATATTGAGTCGTGAGGTGTTTATCGAACTCACCAAGCCGCTATTAACTAAAACGTTTGGCCCAGTGCGCCGCGCCTTGCGTGATGCCAGTTTGCAAGTGGAAGAGGTGCAGGGCGTGGTGCTGGTAGGTGGCGCAACGCGTATGCCGCACTTACGCATTGCGGTGACGGATTTCTTTGATCGTGAACCATTGACCAATTTAGACCCGGACAAAGTAGTCGCCTTGGGCGCAGCCGTTCAAGCCAATGCCTTAGTGGGTAATCGTGGTGGCGATGAGTTGCTGCTGTTGGATGTGATTCCGCTATCACTTGGTATAGAAACCATGGGCGGCTTGAGCGAAAAGATTATTCCACGTAATGTCACCATTCCAAGCGCCAGAGCGCAGGATTTCACCACATTTAAAGACGGCCAGACCGCCATGAGTTTTCATGTAGTGCAAGGTGAGCGTGAGTTGGTGTCGGAGTGCCGTTCGTTGGCGCGCTTTGATTTACGCGGCATTCCACCGATGGTAGCTGGCGCGGCACGTATTCGCGTAACGTTCCAGGTAGATGCTGATGGCTTGTTGTCAGTGTCGGCGCGTGAGCAAACCACTGGACATGAGTCGCAAATCACGGTTAAACCTTCATATGGCCTAACCGATGCCGAGATTACCGGCATGCTCAGCGCAGGCATTGCGAATGCGGAACATGATAAAAATATGCGTGCTTTACGTGAAGCCCAAGTGGATGCGCGGCGCTTGTTGGATGCAACCGAAGTGGCAATGGCTGAAAGCGGACATGAATTGCTAAGCAAGCCGGAATGGAACGAGATTTGGAGTCAGATTTACGAGTTGGCTGAACTGCTTATTATGGGCGATGCCAACAGCCTGGAATCATTACGGCAATGCACCGAAACGCTGAATGCGGTGACCACTACTTTTGCTAATCGTCGCATGGACGAGTCTATCAACAAAGCGCTGTCTGGCAGACAAATTGAAAGTATCAATATATGACCCAAATTAAAGTACTGCCGAATCCTGACGTTTGTCCGAATGGTTTGGATATAGAGGTGAAGGCTGGCAAGAACCTATGCGATGCACTGCTTGCGGCAGGGCTAGAAATCGAACATGCCTGCGATGGCGTCAGTGCTTGCAGCACCTGTCATATCATCATCCGCGAAGGCTATCAATCATTATCGCCTGCTGAAGATGAAGAGGAGGATCAGCTTGATAAAGCCTGGGGGCTGACGCCAACATCTCGTCTTGCTTGCCAAATTAAGGTTGGGCAAATATCATTAACTATTGAGTTGCCGCGCTATAGCCTTAATCATGCACGTGAGCATGAGTAGATTTTGTTTGTTATCATTCCATATCCCAATGGAAAATCTGAATTGAACACAAATGCGCATTGAGTTAGCAACGGTTGCCGATATTCCAGAGCTTACGACTCTTTTAAACCTGCTGTTTTCACAAGAGGCTGAATTTCAGCCAGATATAGACGCACAATATCGAGGCCTTTCAAACATCATTACCAATCCAGAAATTGGTGAAATTTTAACAATACGTACTGATGATTCAATTGTGGGCATGATTAACTTGCTTTATACCGTTTCCACCGCCTTGGGCGAGCGCGTTGCACTGCTTGAAGATATGGTTGTTTTGCCGCAGTTTAGAGGTGCCGGAGTAGGCTCTAAATTATTACAAGCGGCAATTGCGCATGCACGAGCATCTGGCTGTAAGCGTGTCACGCTACTTACTGATGGTGATAATGATGCGGCGCAGAAGTTTTATTGTAACCATGGTTTTACTGCATCTACGATGGTTCCGTTTCGGTTAAAGTTGTAACCTGTATCATTTATTTGTTATATGCTGGCCTGCTTCATCAAAATACAGCATGGTTGCTTCGCCTTCAGCATCAATCACTACCGCCTGTTTGAGTGTGCTGTTATCGTAATAGGCGTAACGGTGCTCAAGCTCCACTTCGCCATAGACTATTTTCTGCACACCTGTCATACGCTCCTGATCATCAAAGTAAGCGCGAAAAAAGGTATTGCGATTACTGAGCGCATCTTCACCCAGCGGCTGGCTTAGCTTGAGTGGTAATTTAACGCCGCTGTAGGTCACAAAATAGCGGCATTTGCCTTGTAGTTCTTCACACATTTTTTACTCTCGATTATTTTGTTAACTAGATTAAGTCAACTTGAACCATGCCATCTTCAATGCGCAGTGGGTATTGTTTAAGTTCGCAGCCAGCAGGGCTTAAGCCTTTGCCGGTGCGGCCATCGAACACCCAGTTATGAAACTGGCAGGTGACGATGCGGCCGTTGAAGGTGCTCCACAGCGGTACGTTTTGATGCGGGCAATGGCCTTGAAAAGCTTTGAGTTCGCCATCGTCAGGCCAGATCAGCATCACTTCTCCGTCATCGGTACTGAATGCGGCTAGTTCGCCTTCCAGCAGGTTTTTGTGTTTGCATAGCGTGATATAAGCCATTTGTTTTATCCTAATGCTCTTTATGCTCTTTTTTCTCTGACGACTGATTCTTTCTGATGACTAGCGCGCCAGCAGCGTATCGTTCACTGAAAGCGCAAACTCGCGCCATGCTCCCAGTAGATCAAGCCGAATTGCGGCCTGATAGTCTTCGGCCGGTGCGTTTTCTTCAGGAAAATTGGAAATCGCGCATGAGCCACGGTTGAACTCCAGTGCCGCTTCTACCAAGTCCTGATTTATACCGTTGAACTGCGCCAGAACCAAAGGCGTAAGCGCGGAGCGGCCTTGATCTACAGCCACATCACGCGTGTTGAGCGGCAGGCTATTCAGCTTTTGCAAAGCCTCGCCATAGATCTGCTCAACGGTGTCCAGCAATGCGCGCTGCGTGAGCTGCTCTTTTACTTGCAATGTCATGTTCCGATTCAGGTGGCTACGGTAGCGTGACAACACCTGGCTGCGTTGAGTGGAAACCCAGCTGCCAAAATGGCTCAGGCTGGAGTTGTTGTCAGCGTTTAGTGTTGTGAGTGACTCGCTTGTAGTTAGCCTGTGAGCCAATCTGGATGCGGATTCCAAAGCACCTTCCAGATAACCGCCGGCATGCGTGGCGGTTTCTGCGCCGCCTAACAGCAACTTGCCATTCCAGTGTGCATCGCGCAGATGGCGGCTACCGTAGATGGGGGGGCTGTTCGGCGGCGTTTTATCCAGCGTGGCGCAAGTGTAGGTTTCGGCCGCCCAGTCCTGATAATGCAGTTCGCCATTTTGTGCCGCAATGCCAAATAGTTGTGCCAACTGGCTTTCCAGCAACATAGGCATGCCCTGACGGTAAGATTCACGCAGCGTGACAGGCATGGCAGAAAAGCCACCCAGCGCGGCATGCTTGGCCGTCGCATCGCTGGCATCGAACACTTCTGACAATACCGCTTGCGGATGGCTGACAAACGCATTGCCGGAGTTGCCATCCTGACGCCAGAAGGATTTTTCATAACCCATCACGGCTTTGGCTTGGTCTGCCATCCAAGTATGCGTGTTGCGCATGGCTAGCAGCAATGCGGGATCGAGCGCAGGGCTGAAGTTAACGTGTTCAGCCAGCAGCCTCGGCGGCATTGCCAGCACCACGTTCTTGGCTTCAACCGTAAACACAATGTCGTGATGGCGGAATTGCAGCGCCACGTGATTGCCTTTATCTTCAATGGCAATCAGTTCGTGGCCGAGATGAATGCTGTCTTCTGGCAAGCGTTGTGCTAACGCTTTCACGATGGCACCCATGCCGTTTGCCACGCGGTGCGCGCCACCATGTACGCCAACACTCTGTTTGTCAGCCGCTTGATTAGGATCGGTGAGATTGAGCACCGCGCCAGTGTCATGTTGCGGAAAATAGCTGAGTTGCATTGATTTAACCAGCGCCAGCATGTGCGGCTGTGCCTCTGGCCAAAACCAGGTGGGGCCGAGGTCTACCATCATGCCAGACACCGCACACGGCTTGGAGAGTATGCGCCCACCGAGCCGCTCGCGTGCTTCAAATAAGGCGAATGATTGCCCAGCCTTATGAAGACTATCCGCCAGTGATAATCCACACAAACCACCACCTACAATAACCGTATCTAGCATGATTTAATCTCCTGAGGCGTTGATCGCTGCGCGCAACACTTGTGCGAGGTGCAACGGTTGCCGCGCCACGCCATCGCGTATCTGGTGGCGGCAACTGGTGCCGTTGGCGATCAGCATGTTATTTGTGCCAGCGGCACGTATCTGCGGCAACAGCGCGAGTTCTGCCATCTGCATGGAGGTGTCGTAATGCTCGGCCTCCATGCCAAACGCGCCAGCCATACCACAACAACTGGCCTCGATAAATTCAACTTGTAACTCAGGCACCAGTCCTAAAACCTTGCGCATAGACTTCATCGCGCCAAAGGCTTTTTGGTGGCAATGACCGTGTACCAGCGCTTGGCCTGTCATGGCTTTCAATGGCAGATTCAAGCGTTTGGCATCATGTTCACGCGCAATAAACTCTTCCAGCAATAGCGCGGCTTTGACAACCGCCGTCACGCGTTCACCTAAATCCAGCATGTAATACTCATCGCGCAGCATCAATAGGCACGATGGTTCCAGCCCGATGACTGGCAAGCCGCGTTCGACAAACGGCCACAAGGCATCTACCAGACGCACCGCCTCGGCACGCGCTTCGTCTATCATGCCGTTAGAAAAATAAGTGCGACCGCAACACAGCGCACGCTCACCTTGTGCTGGCCGTGCGAAATGCACGGTGTAGCCGCCAGCTTGTAGCACTTCCAGCGCGGCTTGGGCAATGTCTGGGTCAAAGTGGTTGGAAAAAGTATCTACCAGCAGCACTACTTCACGTGCATTTTCTGTAGCTGTTGTTGGTGGTGCAGACGACATAAAATCATGAGGCGCCGCTTTGGGTAATGAGCGCTTGGCGGCAATGCCTAGCCAGCTTTGCATTAACTTCGCAATTAGCGGAATTTTATTGCGTAAGCTACCAAACCAGTTGAACAGTTTGAAGTGATGCGCAAATAACGGCAAATGTGCCGTCAGCCGTTCGCGTAGCGGAATCTTGCCAAGTGCAGCCCAGCGCTGCGCCAATGCTTCGGTGCGCAACATTGCCATATCCACGCCATTCGGGCACTCGCGCTTACAGCCTTTGCACGCTACGCATAGCTCCATCGCTTCTGCCAGTTCTTTGCCGATAAAAGGCTGCGCGCCGTATTCGCCATTCAGCGCAGCCTTGAGTGTGGCGGCTCGGTGCCGTGTGGAGTGCGCATCGTCGTGCGTCAATCTAAAGCTCGGGCACATCACGCCGATGTCTGTGCGCTGGCATTGGCGGCTACCGATACATAAAGACGCCGCCTTACCATACGCGCCGCCCTCGGCTGGAATCTGCGCATAAGCATCGCCTTCACCGTAGCTATCGTAGGCTGACCAGTCTAGTTTGTTTTTCATGGATGCAGACACTTGTTATTCTGGTGTTCAGCTTAATCGGCGCCACCGGAAAACACTGAGGCGTCCATGTTCCAGTTTTCAAGCACGCGATTGGTTTCATTGCCGACTGCATCATAGCTGCGCTCTTCAAATCGCACGCTACCGTCACGCGCCATAATCAGCACGGTGCTTGAACGCGTGCCGTGCTCTTTACCCAATACAAAGCAGGCAGAAAGGCGTTCTTCTTCATCTTTATCCACGCCAGTATTTGGCAAGCCACTGCTATACGTAGTGCGGTCAGCCAGCATGGCAAAGCCAGCGGCGATAATGTCGTCAACGTTGAGTTCGCTACTGCTTGGTTTTGGCAAAGCACTCGCGCCACGTGCGGGGGATGAATCCAGTTTAGGGAAAGCCGCCAGCGGAATGCTGAAACCGCCATTGCTCAGCAGGTAAGCGCCTAGCAACTGCTCAAGCTCTACGCATTTCGGCCAGCGCTCGTCTAATAAGCCGTTAGAAATGGTATGCACGCCATGCGTCACCGCCAGCGGCAGGCGCGTGTTAGTACCAGCGTAATACACTTGGCGTGTTGTACCTACCAGCAGATTAAACGGTGGATGACTGCCGCGATTACGCTGAAACTGCCGCACATGCGTCACAGGTGCATCTTCTGATGCCAGAAAATCTACCGTGAGTTGTTCAAGTGGGGGCAGGGTAGTATCAATCGGCTGATTGTCACGATAAGACGTCACTGCCGCAAAGCGACCTTCACGCGTGACACCAAGCCAAGTGCCACCATTGGCTTCATCGCGCCCAGCAAAGCAATGCGGCGCTTGCGGCCACCATGCGGCGGGCGCGGTGGCGCGGTCATGCTGACCATCATGGTTCATTAGCACGATCAGTGGAAAGTAGGGGTGCGCGCGACTTGCAATGGCGATAATGCTCATGAATTGTCTCGATTGTCGTGAATGTTCGGTTTTTTGGGTGTTTATGGTGAATAAGCAAAAATCGTGCTCAAGCTATTTTTGGTAGAGACTTTTCATTTATCATATTTTTCATTAGCACTTAAATAAAGCTCCTTCCCCCTCGCAGGGGGTACCAGTACTTGGCATCACCGCAGAATATATCTGCTAAAGCAGATTATTCATGCGCGAAAGGGTGGGATGGGGGTAGTAGCTTGTCTCGCTTTAACCATCACGTTTTTACCCCCACCCTAACCCTCCCCCTAAAAAGGGGAGGGGATATCCTGTGTAATGTGAAAGTTTGGTGTTACTAAACCCTATAGCCTTCCTCCAACAACACCTGCCGCACTACAGGCCGTTGCAGCATGCGCTGGTAGTGCGCCTGACAGTTATCTGGCAGCGCCAGTTTTATTTTGTCCGCCCAGAACTCAACGTAAAACAAGGCAGCATCGGCAATGCTGAAGTTGCCGACTACATAGTCGTTCCCCGCCAGCACTTCATTCATCACAGCAAAACCTTGTTCGACAATCTCGCGGCCACGTGCCTGAATCGCTGCATGGTCAGCCTCATTCGTGCTGTAGTTTGATGTGGTAAAAATGCGCGTGTAGCCTTGGCCGTGAATGGTGCCGACAACGTAATCCATGGTTTCCAGCACACGTGCTTCGCCATCAATATCATCCGGCAGCAGCTTGGCTTTTGGGTAACGCCGCGCTAGCCACCATGCAATCGCCTGAAACTCGGTGATGGACGAACCATCATCGCGTACCAGTGTGGGAATCGTCGCTTTGGGGTTAATGGCAAGGTATTCCGGCTTGAACTGGTCACCAGCCATCAGGTTGACCAAGTACACCTCAAATGGCAGCTCCAGCGTTTCGAGCAAAATGTGGATGCCAGTCGAGCACGAGCCGGGCGTCATGTGAAATTTCATGGGGATGCTTTCCGAACAATGTTGCATTGCCGACAAAATGAGTCGGTAGCAACAGGGTAAGCATTAGGTGTGCCAGTGGGTTGGAACAAGCCTATTGATATGGCTATGATATAGCCATTCTTTAAAATAATCCGAGTCTTTATCCCAACCTTTAACCCTCATCTTCGTCATTCCCGCGTAGGCGGGAATCCAGTCAAGGTGGTGGTTACGAATGGTGGTTTATTGTAAAAAAGCTAGCATTTACCCGACCTAGATTCCCGCCTACGCGGGAATGACGCATAGTTTAGTGGAATAGCTATATTTAAAATCCGCTCGGCCTGAGCCTGTCGAAGGCTGTTGAGTCCATTCACATTTCGACGAGCTCAATGCGAACGGACTTCAAGTATTATCGTGCCAGGTCAATAGATAGACAGGCGTGTTGCAGTTAACCTATTCTGACTGAATCGCTTTAAGTATCAGCGGCACCAAGGCCTCTGGCAATTGTATCTTTCCCGCCAAGGCAAACGCATGCGCGCGTGGCGACATTTTTTGCCATGTTTTCTTGATGATTTTTATCCATTTGTCTTCGTCATACTCAGGGTGGCTGGAAGCAAATGCAAACATATAATATTGGATGAATACCAAGCCCGCCACATCTTCCGTCAACTGCGTTTCTGGGTTGATTTTCATGCCTTTTTTGCCGATATTGGCTTGCACGCGCGCTATGGTTTCATCGTCATACCCAACGGATTCCATTAAGCGCCCCGCGGTTTCGGCGTGAAACTTGTACAAGCCTGTGCGCCATTGCAAATAGCCTTGTCTATCCATAGCAAAGTCGCTACGCGGACTTTTCCAGCGCTGGATATGCTGCGCACGTACAGAGAGCTTCAAGGTTTCAGAGGCTTCTGGCGCATAGACTTCTTGCATCTCAGTCATACGCTGCGCGTAGAGTAATTCTTTTGGATACTCTTTGCCGTTGGATACTTCTAGGTTAGGGTCTTCTGCGTTGGCTTTGTCAAAAGCTGCGATGGCGGATTGGTAGCGTTGTTGTGTCATAGGTGTTTCTTGTTCATTTAATGAGTTGTCTAGATGTAGTTTGAATGATGTATGGGGTAAATTTGATGTGTGACATAAGGGGCTTGCGGTAGCAAGCACCGCTTGATGGATGGGTTAAGCATTTTATCTAGCCGCACCATTAACGTAATCCTTAGCTTGCTTTAGTTTTTCTTTGAAAATTGCGATGCATTGAATGGCTTGTTCATGAGAAGTCTCATACTGTTTTAAAGCTTCATAGCTTGATGCTTTAGTTCGCATAATATCTGAATAGCTCATTTCACCTCGCCAATTGATAAGATTAGCGTAATCGCTTTCTAAAAGGGATAGAGCCCTTTCAATTGAAGGCAGGAACTCTGTAAAAATATTCGTGTAATTTTTCATTAGCTCCTTTACAGGTTGGGTCTCAATACCAAAATTCGCTTGTAAGGCTCCAATTTCAATACGTACATTATTTAAAATTGATTTGTTATTTGAAACTTGTCTCAATAATTCTGCTTTCTCATTTTCAATTAGTTTCCTCTCTGTTGTTTTTTGCATTTCAATAGCAAAATCTAAGGATCTTTTACCAATATAAAAACTTCCAAAACTAATTATTAGTGCGAATATTGCAACAATGTCAGATGTATTCACGTGTTATTGCCTAACGTCTGACATAACCGGCGCTGCGCGGCTTCATCGCGCAGCGTCCGTGTTGATGGATGGGTTGGGCGTCATTTTTCGGTGGACTCGACTATTTGAGACCGTAGTACTTCAGTAACGCTTCTTTGACCACATCCGTGGCGACTGCAATTCCCATTTTCCAAGTGCCAGAGGCCGCCTTCTTGAGATTCTCAACGAGCCAGTTGCGCACTTGAGGTCCCATGGGCTCTTCGTTGCTCTCAGGCTTTTCTGAAGCAGCGAGACGCGCCAGCTCTTGGGCGTCCTCTTCCACCATGCCAGAACCAGTCAAAAACTGCGCCAAGCTCTTTGCGTCATGCGGGGCCACCGCGACCTGAATCGTTGCCCCATCGCCGGTGGACGCGATTGATGTGAAGTTGCCGTAGATGATTTGCTGGGCAATTTGCGTTGCTGCGGCCGCGCTAGGCGCAGATGGCAAAGCAGCAGGACCTATGGCTACAGCGGCAGCATCTGGCACAGACTTCTCAAGTTCAAGGGTAAGTTCGAGTACGCGGCTGCGCACTGCGTGCCGAATAGAGGCAAGCGATGAGCGCGGAATGCTCCCAGTGACCGAATTGCAAGCGTAGTCTGCATAGACGTTGCCTTGAAGCAGAAGGATAAGGTCGGCGGCATTTATTCCTAAATGGCCGCCGTCTTCGGCATTGGCCAGCAAGTCGTCCACTGCTGCGATGCTCTCCCGCATACCATAGCGTACCCAATGCTCCCCTGCGAACTTCTTTACCAAGTACGGTGAGATAGGCGCGTTCTTGATGCTGGACCCAAACGGCCCGGAAAAGTTGGCTGTGTAGCTGACGGGAATAAATCGATAGTCCGGGAGTTCCGCGTCGGGCGGGTACCCTTCCGACTCGTGACGCACCCACTCTGCAAGGGGCTGACTTCCGATCCGAGCTGCCAGGAGCCGAAGTCTGAGAAGTATTGGCCCAAGGTCCGACCCCTCTTGGAGTACGGCAGCTTGGATTTCATGAAGAAGGCTCATGTGCGCTCCCTATATGACGCCCAACAGTCATTATAGAGACCCATGGGTCTCTATATTAATAATTGAGTTGATTGAATGCATGGTCGCAATCCCTTGTTTTTATTTTCTTAATTATACTTGGGTCTTTGTGTTTAATTGTTTATATAGAGATGTAGCACGAGTTAGCTCATTCTAAACCAAGCATCTCGAACTCAAACAACTCCAGCGCTAACGCACCCTAAACTCCGAATTTTCAATCAGCTTAACAAATTTAGCAAAAATCACTGGGTCGTGTTTGTGTCCAAGCTCATCGGACATGATGTCCATCACCTCGGTGTGGCTCTTTGCCTCTTGGTAGACGCGTCTAGTGGCCATTGCGTCGTAGTTGTCTGCAATGGCGATGATTCTTGAAAAAATAGGGATGTTTTCACCGACCAAGCGGTCTGGATAGCCTAGCCCATTGAAAAACTCATGATGGTGCCTGATGGCTTGGGCAATTACATCGGCGCCATCATGCGATAGTGAAAGAACGATGTTTTCACCATGCTCGCTATGGCGATGCATGATTGCAGTCTCGTCATCATCTAGGTTTCCAGCTTTGAGTAGCACTTTATCGGGTATGCCGATTTTACCTATGTCATGCAGGGCGGCAGCAGTTTTTAATAACATCAGATCTTTTGATGGTAGGGCAATGTACTTAGCTATTTCTGTAGAGAGATTCATCACGCGGTCACTATGCAGGCGCGTGTAGGCATCGCGTTCTTTTAGGACTTTTGAGAGTGCGTTTGTAAACTGGATTAAGGTTGGGTAGGTTTGATTCATTTAGTGGCGTTGGTTTTGACTTTTTTAAATCATACACCTGCTTTAATGGGCAAAATTGGTCTTTGCTAATTTTTATTTGGCAGACGTATTCGCTTGTTTTGTCGCAAGTGACTTAAACCATACATAGCTAAAAAGCTTCTAATCTAATTTAACTTATTGTATTTAATAAAATATATTTTTTGGTATGGCTGATGTTTTAGTAAACTTAAGCTACTTAAAGGCAAGCTACTGTACCAGTAGCAACAAGGTAGGCATTAGCTATTCCAGGGATTGGGTATGAACGACCTAAAAAAAGAGCCGTTCAACCATTAGCCTCACCGCGTTCTATATGTAAACTCTTTAACCTAGCTCAATAACGCTATTGTTTGGAATATTAAAGTAGCTAACCACGCTTCCATCATGGCTTGGAAGAACATCAAACAACGCAGCTTGAATGACGGAATGCTGATACAACATAAAGCACTGACAGCGTTAGACGACATCCTGAATATGATCAAATGGCAGAACATTGAGAAATATCTGGTGGATTTACACAATAGCAAGAAAGGTGAACGCGCCTATTCACCACTGATGATGTTTAAATCCTTGCTATTGCAAAGCTGGTACAACCTCAGTAACCAGTGCAGCGGAACGGTCAGTGCGTGGTATTGCCATCGGGCGTAAGAACTATCTGTTTCGGGGTTCTGATTTAGGCGGTGAGCGTGCCGCAACGATGTATAGATCGGATCAGCCAAACTCAACGATATTAACCCTGAGGCGTATTTGCGCCATGTCTTGTTGGTGATTGCAGACTATCCGGTGAATCGGGTGGCTGAGTTGTTACCTTGGAATGTGACGTTAACTTCTTAAAAGGCTAATGCTGCTGTCAATACCGTATTGGGCGGATGCTTACTTTAAATATTGATTTTCATTAAGGTATATTTTGGAAAGGTCTATCTCTTCGTCATCGAGCGTATTTCATTCATAGCTTGAGTTGTGCGTTCTGCAAGTTTGCGTACTTCATTTGCTACAACGGAAAAACCTCTACCAGCCTCACCAGCACGAGCAGCTTCAATCGCAGCATTAATTGCTAAGATGCTAATTTGCATTGCGATTTGGTTGATAGTATCAGCCACACTCAATATTTGTTTCATATTCTCTTCATTGCGAACAACATTAAGATGATGAAGCTCTTTAGCGGCTCTCTCATCACTAATATCTCGTATTGCTCCCGCAGAACGAAGAGCTACACCAGAATCATTCCGGGCTGTAACAGATCGTTCTCTAAACCACACATAGCCACGATTTGCGGTTTTCAGCCTATACTCAACATTGTAGGGGGTCTGTCCACTGCTATCGTTTAAATGAGCACTAAAGGCGTCCAATACTTGCTGTTTATCGTCAGCATGTGCTGAATTAAACCAACTATCCCAACCATTAGGAAAATCACTCACGTGTTCATAACCTAAAAGCTTTCTAAATTGGTTAGACCATTCGATTTTGCTATCTTTATGGTCAGTATCGCCATTGACTATGTGAAGTATCCAAATACCTTCAGTAATAGCTAGGTTAGCAAGCTCTAGATCTTCAAGTTTTTTCCTAACAGATATTAATTCGGCATAAATATTGTCTTGAGTGGGTTCATTGCTACCAGTATATTTTTTTAGCATTAAATGCTCACTATCCAAAGTATTATCGTGATTGTCCTACAAAATTCATGTATCACTTATACTTCTTAGTGAGTATTAAGCTAGTGGAAATAGTTAATTATTTTTACTATTCTAAATAGATCGAATTGAGTCATAAATCTCTCTCTGGTCACGCAAATAAGTGTGACTTAAAGCATAACCGTGCCAGACTGCTGCTAATGAGTATGGCGTATAACCTGAAGCGAGGATTGGCGATACAGCGCAGTTGTATGGAAGCTTGCTAGAAAAGACTGAAAATTGCTTCGTGCAAAGGTCTCATAAAATATGTTTGTTGGTATGGCTGATGTTTTGTTAAATTAAGCTACTTAAAGGCAAGCTGCTGTGCCGGTAGCAACAAGGTAAGCATTAGCTATGCCAGTGATTGGGTATGAACGACCCCAAAAAAAGGGTCGTTCAACCATTAGCCTCACAACGGCCTATATGTAAACTCTTGAACCTAGCTCAATCACGCTATTGTTTGGAATATTAAAGTAGCCAACCACACTGCCTGCATTGCGTGACATGACGGCGAATAAATTGTCTCGCCATTTTGCCATTTGTCCTTCTTGTCCAGAGATTACAGTTTCTCTGCTGACAAAGTATGAAGTGGTGAATGGGTCAATGGTTACGTTATCAATTTTGCAATCTTCTAGCGCCTTGGGAATATTGGGTGATTCCATAAAGCCATAATGCAGCTTGATTTGCCAAAAGCCAGCACCAATTTCTTTGATATCCATGCGTTGTTTTGTCGCTATGGTCGGCACATCTGAGAACTCCACGGTAAGTATCAGGTTGGTTTGATGTAATACCTGATTATGCTTTAAATTATGCATGAGTGCTTGTGGCACGGTGTCTGGATTTGCGCATAGAAATATAGCAGTACGTTTTATTCGTGCACTTTTTTCACGGGCAATATTGATTACAAAGTCTTCCAGTTTGGGGTCGTCTTCATGAATGTGTTGCAGCAGAATCTCACGGCCTTGTTTCCATGTCCACATAATAATGACCAGACCAACGCCTAGCGCTACCGGGAACCAGCCGCCTTTGAAAAACTTGACTGAGCATGATGCCAGTAATAATAAGTCTAGAACAATAAAAGTACTGGTGGCACTCAGCGCTAGCCATAGCGGGTATTTCCAATTATGGCGCAGTACAAAGTAGCTGAGAATGGTGGTAATTAACATGGTGCCAGTGACGGCGATGCCATAGGCCGCGGCAATTGCAGAGGAGTTTTGAAATGCGATGGCGGTAATGACTACGGCTACCAGCAATAACCAATTGATAGCAGGCACGTAGATTTGACCTGACTCGCCAGCGGATGTGTGCAGTATTTGCATTCTAGGTAAAAAGCCTAATTGTATGGCCTGTTGCGTAATAGAGTAAGCGCCTGAGATGACGGCTTGCGAGGCAATAATGGTTGCTAATGTCGCTAATATTACTGCAGGGATTAACAGTTGTTGAGGAAACGATAAATAGAACGGGTTGCTCACGGCTTCAGGTGTTGATAGCAGTAGCGCGCCTTGACCTAAATAGTTTAGCGCTAATCCCGGTAATACCAAACATGACCACGCAATACGAATGGCAGGTTTGCCAAAGTGTCCCATGTCTGCGTAGAGTGCTTCTGCACCCGTGATGGCAAGCACCACTGCACCTACCGCTAAAAATACACCAGCGCCGCGATCTGCCAAAAAATGAAACGCATAGATTGGATTTAGCGCGTTTAATATTACTGGGTTTTTGGTAATGTGATAAATGCCGATAGTACCTAGTACGGTGAACCAAACCACAATGATTGGCCCAAAGAATTTACCTACTGTATTAGTCCCATATTTTTGGAATGCAAATAAAGCCACTAGAATTGTGATTGAAACAGGAATGATGAATGTGCTGAGTCCGGGCGCGATAAGTTCAAGCCCTTCTACTGCGGAGAGTACGGAAATAGCTGGGGTCAAGATACTGTCGCCATAAAAAAGCGCAGCACCAAATACGCCTAAACCTAATAGTATTTTTTTACGTTTAGGTGCTTCGTTAGCTGTGGAAACAGCTAATGCGAGTAAAGCCATAATGCCACCTTCACCACGATTATCAGCGCGTAGCACCAGAATGACATACTTCAGCGTCACCACTAACATCAACGCCCAAAACACGGCGGATATTGCACCTATGATGTTAGTTTGAGTAAGCGCGATACCAGTAGATGCGCTAAAAATTTCTTTAATGGTATAAAGTGGGCTGGTGCCGATGTCGCCATACACCACGCCAATGGCGCCCAGCGTGAGTGTTGCAACGCTTTTTGATTGTGTGTTTGTATTCATGATTTTTTGAAAAATGACCTTGTGTAAATGAAAACAAGGCCATTAAATCAAGGCGGGTGTATCAATCGCATAAACAAACATTGATACGTCGAGACCTCAGCACGAGAGCTTATTAACCCAAACCCCTATCACTATCGTCATTCCCGCGAAGGCGGGAATCCAGTTAAGTAGTTAATTCGCCTAGATTCCCGCTTTCGCGGGAAAGACAGGATTCTGGTATTTTTATACAAAATTGAGCTTAATTTAGTTTCGTTTCGTGCAAAGATCTCGATACGTTTAAATTTTAGGTAGCGGATAGCCTGTAACCAATACCTGCTTCAGTAATAATATAACGCGGTGCTGCGGGATTTTTTTCCAAACGCGCGCGCAGTCTGCCCATGTGGATGCGTAAGTAATGCGTGTCATCAACATATTCTGGCCCCCAAACTTCGGTCAGCAGCTGGCGATGGGTGAATACTTTGCCTGGTTTTTTAGCCAGCATAAACAAAAGCTTAAACTCGATAGGCGTGAGATGTACTTGTTGTTGATTCAGTAAAACACTTGAATTAACAGTGTCTATTTCTAAATCATCCAGCTTGAAAACATCATCGCGCAACGACATCATTGCACTGCGTTTGAGCGATACTTTGACGCGTGCGAGCAGTTCATTCACGCCGAAAGGTTTCGCTAAATAATCGTCTGCGCCTAAAGTAAAGCAATCCACTTTTTCTTGTTCGGATTGACGCGCCGATAGCACCAAAATTGGCAGGTCGGAGCTGATGCGTACATGCTCAATAAAACTGCGGCCATCGCCATCTGGTAAGTTTAAATCCAATATGACCAGTGCGGGTTTCTGCTCACTAAAGATGCTTTTTCCATCGGCAAGCTTACGCGCAAGCACGGTGTGATAACCGTTGGCTTTCAGGCTGGATTGAAGAAACTGGCTAATCTGCAAGTCGTCTTCAATGATCAGGATTTGTGCTTTTTCAGACATGGCTGGTATCCACATCAGGCGCATGAAAGCTTAAAGTGACGCACGCGCCACCGCCATTTTGGTTGCTAATTGTGAGTGTTGCATCGTGCGCTTTTGCAATCGCCTGCACAATGGATAATCCCAAACCAAAGCCTTTGGCATGACCTGACGAAAACTTTTTAATTTGCGAGGCATTAAATGCTTCGCCAAAGCCAATTCCACGGTCTTTAACACTGATATTAATCAGGTCGCCGGTTTTAGTAACATCAATCTTAATCGGTTCCTGATGTTGATTTGATATAGCAAGATTGGCTTGTTTAGCGTTATCAATCAGGTTTACTAGCGCCTGCGTGAGTAGATTCGCGTTGGCTTTAATTAATAAATCCGGTTCACTGATTGTCGCGAGTAAATCAACAGCGTCGCCACGACTTTTATACAGCGCGGTGACAATACCGATGATTTCTTCGGGCGATTGCAAGTCCATTGGAATCTCTTTTACTGCGTTGGATTCCAGGCGTATCAGAGATAATATGTTTTCAGTAGTACTCGCCAAGTACTGTGCTTGTGATGCAATTAGCGCTGTTAAATGCGCCATCTGCTCAGTGTCTAAATTGACGTCTCTTTGTTGCAATGTAGTCGCCGCGCCCAGAATTGAAGTAAGGGGCGTGCGCATGTCATGTGCGATGGAAGCCAGTAGTGCACTTTGTATGGCTTCTTCTTGCGCCATCAATTCAGCCAGCCGCGCTCTTTCACTATTGATCAGCCGTTGATAAGCCATTGATACTTGGTCGATACAGGATTTGATGGCGGTATACATTTCAATGTTGTCATTCGCATCAATACCGCACACCACTAAAATCGGATGCTGACTTGGTAGCCGATTGAATGGAATTAGCCAATATGGGGACTCTGGCCAGTTATCGGTATACGGACCAATCGGTTTGCCGTTGTTTGCTACCCATTCCATGGCATTTTGGTCAGGAAGCTTGAGGTAGTCGGGCGGCAGGGCGATGGTGTAAGTATTGTTTGCATCAGATTGAGCAATGAAAAATGGCTTATTAAACTCAGCTTTTAGTAGACTGCAAGTGTCGTGCAGCATGGTATTGGTATCTTTTGCCAAGGCGAGATTTTCAGCTAAGGTTCTAGCGAACTCCGCACGTTTTGATGCAACGACAGATTGATTGGTTTGAGATTTTAATCGCTTTACCAACGAGGTGATGACTAGCGATACGACTAAAAAGCTAATCAAGCTTGCCCAGGATTCAATATGCTCGACCTGAAATGTATAGCGTGGAATAACGAAAAAATAGTTGATTGCAAAAAAAGCCGCAAATGCGGTACTTGAGGCGACAAAAAAAGTGTGAAAATATGCTGTGGCGACCACAAGCAATAAATACGACATCGTTATGCCCGTCGTACCTAATGTGCTGAAAAATCTATTATTGATGGCTGTAATAACTACTAATAAAACCGCCATATAAAAACATTGAATAAATTCTTTTTTCAATATTTTGATCCCAATATTTTATATTGGATAAATTATGCGCTTAATATTTTCTAATACCTAGCTTAACTGTGGTTGCAAGTTGTTTATCTTTGTCGTAAATGTCCTAAACCATACATGGCTGCAAGTTGTTTTATTTCATTTAACTTATTGTAAATAATAAATATTTTTGTTGGCACGGCTAATGCTTTAGTAAACTTAAGCTACTAAAGGGTGCTGCCGTGCGAGTTATTACTCCTGTTGTTAATGATACGACCTTACGTGACGGTGAGCAGACCGCTGGCGTGGCGTTTACACGTGCTGAAAAACTGGCGATTGCACAATCACTTGCGGATGCTGGCGTGCCTGAACTTGAGATTGGCATCCCTATTATGGGTGATGCTGAAATTGAAGATATTCAGGCGATTGTAGGTTTGGGCTTGCCTTGCCGCCTCATGGTGTGGGGGCGCATGGCAGAGCAGGACCTCTTGGCTTGTGTTAAATCTGGCGTAAAGACCGTTAACTTATCTATCCCAGTTTCTGATTTACACATAGAGCGCAAATTAGGCCGTAGCCGCGAGTGGGTGTTGCAGCAGGTGTCTTATTTTGTGCGCCGCGCATGTGATTTAGGTTTGCAGGTTTCGGTGGGGGGTGAAGATGCCTCACGTGCCGACCAAGCCTTTGTGTTGCAAGTGGCAGAGCTTGCACAACTGGCAGGCGCAAGACGCTTTCGCTATGCCGATACCTTGGGTATGTTAGATCCATTCGTGACCCATGACAGAATCGCTAAGCTTGTTGCCGCGACTGATTTAGAAATAGAAATGCATGCGCATGACGATTTAGGTTTAGCAACGGCGAACTCAATCGCCGCAATTATGGCGGGTGCCAGCCATGTGAATACCACAGTGAACGGGCTCGGCGAGCGTGCAGGTAATGCACCGCTGGAAGAAGTGGTGATGGCGTTATGGCGCATTCACGGCATTGATATGAGTATTGATATGCAGCGCTTTCCTGTTATTTCTAAGCTAGTGGCAGAGGCGTCTGGCAAAGCGGTGGCAGCGAACAAGAGCATTGTCGGTGAGGCTGTTTTTACCCATGAATCTGGTTTGCATGTGGATGGCTTGTTAAAAGACTTTGCTACTTATGAAAATTTTGACCCAGCCGCAGTTGGGCGTGATCGTCAGCTGGTGTTAGGCAAGCACTCTGGTAGCCATAGTGTTAAACATGCTTATGCGTTACTAGGCATTAGTCTGCAAGAAGATGAAGCGCCACAGTTACTTGCACATATTCGTCAGTTTGCCAATTCAACCAAACGTACCCCCCAAGTAGATGACTTGTGGCGAATGTATCTGGAAAATTTACTGGAAACTCAACCTGAACAATAGGAGAGTGCTGTGAGTGAAAATGTGATGGAGAGCAAAAGTAGAGCAGAAAATAGCCTAAAGGTTGGATTGCTCAAACAGCTTAAAGATGATCTGGAATGCGTATTTGAGCGAGACCCTGCTGCACGTAATAGGCTGGAAGTCTTGCTGACTTACCCAGGGTTGCACGCTATTTTTGCACATCGTATTGCTCATGGTCTGTGGAAGCGTAGTTTTCGCTTTACTGCGCGCTGGTTAAGTTATTTCACACGGATGTTTACTCAAATTGATATTCATCCAGGCGCCACTATTGGCTGTCGCTTTTTTATTGATCATGGGTGTGGCGTAGTGATCGGTGAGACCGCCGAAATTGGTAATGATGTCACGCTTTATCACGGTGTGACATTAGGCGGTGTTTCCTGGAATGCAGGTAAGCGCCATCCCACATTGTGCGATGGCGTCATGGTGGGTGCGGGTGCAAAAATATTAGGCCCTGTGACTGTCGGTCGCCATGCGCGAGTTGGTGCTAATTCTGTAGTCGTCAATGACATCCCTGAAAGTATGACTGTAGTAGGTATTCCAGGCAGGATAGTGCTACCAGATGAACAGCGGCGCCAAGTGCAGCACGGCATAGACCTTGATCATCACCTGATGCCTGACCCAGTTGGAAAGGCCGTAACGGCATTGCTGGGACGTATTGATGATTTGGAAGCGCAATTACAAATGTTGAAGCGTGCTCAAGCAGTCGATAGCCAAGGTTTGGTTGACGCAGGAACACCTACTCGATCAAAGATTATGGTCACCATCAATTAGCGGTGAACCCTAACAATTGTAAATTTTTTTTATCAAAATACTGGAGCCGTAATGAGTAATTTATTAAGCACGATGCAGAAGTTTTCTGCAGCTGAGGAGTTTCTTGATTTCTTAGATGTAGATTATGTCCCGCAAGTGGTGCAGGTCAACCGTCTGCACATCATGAAACGCTTTCAGCAATACCTTGGGCGTGACCCAGTGCCTGAAGGCTTGCCAGAGCTAGATGAGCGCGAAGCTTACAAGACTAGATTGCAACAGGCGTATCAGGATTTTGTGCAGTCCAACGCTGTGGTTGAGAAGGTTTTTAAAGTATTTCAGGACAAAGCTGGCGTGCAAACTATCAGTGTGAATAAGCTGAAACAGTCACTTAGTGAACGTGAATAACAGTTATTGTCGGGTTTGCTACAAAGTAAAAATTCTTGCCTTAAATTATGTAACTTACTGAATTTTAATATAAAAATATAGTTTATTCTGGCTTGGCACAAAGGTTGCTGATAGTGAATCGTAAGGCTTGATCGTAAGACCTAAGGTTAATAAAACGGAGTTGATATGCATATAGTTGTTTGTATTAAGCAAGTACCTGATAGCGCGCAGATTCGCGTGCATCCAGTGACCAATACGATTATGCGTCAAGGCGTGCCTGCGATTGTGAATCCGTATGATCTGTTTGCACTTGAAGAAGCGTTAAGGTTAAAGGATGAATACGGTGCGCGCGTGACGGTGCTAACGATGGGGCCGCCAATGGCAGAAGCCGCATTGCGTAAAGCGATTTCATACGGTGCTGATGATGCGGTGTTGGTGACAGACCGCGCGTTTGCTGGTTCAGACACTTTGGCTACCAGTTGCGCGCTGGCTTCTGCAATTACGCAAATACACAAAGATATGCCGATTGACTTGGTGTTTACTGGCAAGCAGACCATTGATGGCGACACCGCGCAAGTAGGGCCTGGCATTGCCAAGCGCTTGAATATGCAATTGCTGACGTATGTGACAAAAGTGCGTTCAGTGGATTTAGAAAAACATGAAGTGGTTGTGGAACGCCGTTCAGAAGGTGGCGTGCAGTTGCTCAACACCAGCACGCCTAGCCTGATTACTGTGCTGGAAGGTACGAATGAAATGCGCTTTGCCACCATGGCAAATATGTTCAGAGCCTCACGTTACCCAGTCAAAGTTTGGAATCGTGAGCAGGCCGGCATTGAAGATGTGACTACCGTAGGATTGAAAGGCTCGCCAACTGTGGTTTCCAAGGTGTTTGCACCGACGCCACGTGCGGTGAAAGCTGAAATTATTCAGTGCGAAAGCAATGACCCTAAGGATTTAAGCGTCACTTTGCTGGCTAAGGTGTTTGCCAAGTATCCGAAGTTAGAAAAAGAAATTTCAAAACATGCTTAATTCCATTGAGTGGTAGTGGCAGTGCAGGTTCGTAAAAATGATTTTAAGAGAAGGATAGTGCCATGAGTGAAGCTCCCGAAGTTAAAAAGCCAGTAGGTAAAAAGCGCATAGAACTTGATGACAGGCTCAAAGCCTACAAAGGCATTTGGGTGTTTATTGAGCATGAACGCGGCAAGATTCATCCTGTTTCGCTAGAGTTACTGGGTGAAGGTCGCAAGCTGGCAGATAACTTGGGTGTGGAGTTGGCCGGCGTTGTGATGGGCGTGCCAAACGATACTACTCGCAGCTTTTGTAATGAGGCGTTTTTTCACGGCGCAGACTTGTGCTACCTGATGGAAGATGAGCTGCTGACGGATTATCGCAATGAGCCCTTTACCAAGGGCCTGACTGATTTAGTCAATAAATATCAGCCTGAGATTATGTTGTTAGGCGCGACTACATTAGGCCGCGATTTGGCTGGCAGCGTGGCGACTACGCTAAAAACTGGCCTAACAGCCGACTGCACCGAGCTGAATGTAGATGTGGAAGCGCGTAGCCTTTTAGCGACACGCCCAACCTTTGGCGGCAGCTTGTTGTGTACGATTCAAACACTGAATTACCGTCCGCAAATGGCGACAGTGCGACCTCGTGTGATGCCGATGCCAGATAAAGACAGTTCGCGTACAGGCCGCATTATTGAAGATAAGTTAGGCATGTTCGAGAAAGACATCATCACCAAGGTGCTGGAGTTTATTCCGGATGCGATGCAAGACAAGCCACAGTTACCGTTTGCCGACATTATCGTTTCTGGCGGACGCGGCATGAAAAAGCCAGAAAATTTCAAATTGATTTGGGATTTAGCCGAAGTGTTAGGTGCAGAAGTTGGTGCTACTCGACCAGTGGTGCAAGCTGGCTGGGTAGATCTGGAGCGCCAAGTTGGGCAGTCTGGCAAAACCGTGCGCCCTAAACTTTATATCGCGGTGGGGATTTCTGGCGCCATTCAGCATCGTGTGGGCATGGATGCTTCGGATGTGATTATTGCCATCAACAGTGACCCGAATGCGCCGATTTTTGACTTTGCACATTACGGCATCGTCGGTAACGCAATGACGATACTCCCAGCTTTGACCGAAGCGTTTAAAGCGCATCTCGCAACTGCAAGAAAGGCAGGGTAGAGCCTATGTTAGTTAAAAACGAAAGATGCGTTGAAACACAAAAAGGATGGATGCAAGGCGCAGGGCGCAGCGAATGGTTATTTCATTCGCAAGCACTGCAACGCAGCATACGCCTTTTTGTGTTTCAACCCTTTGGGACAGCCATGGATTGCGCGCATGGCGTTGTTGCTCGCCGCTTGTTTGGAATAACCAAACCGCGCGGCTCTCGTCTAGCCATGCGCGCAATCCATGGCTGTCGCACATTCGTTTTTAACTAACATAGGCTCTTATCATGGCAGAAAAATTTGATGTAATCGTAGTCGGGGCTGGCCCATCTGGTAATGCTGCCGCACTCAGGCTGGCAGAAGCAGGGCTAAGCGTGCTGCAAATCGAGCGCGGTGAATCGCCAGGTTCTAAGAACGTGCAGGGCGCGATTCTTTACTCAGACGCGCTGGAAAAGTTAATTCCTGACTTTAGAGACGATGCGCCACTAGAGCGGCATATTATTGAGCAGCGCATGTGGGTGCTGGATGATGACTCTTTTGTCGGCACACATTATCGCTCAGATAGCTTTAACAAAGAGCCGTACAACCGCTACACCATGATTCGCTCGCAGTTTGATAAATGGTTTTCAGAGCGCGTACAAAAGGCTGGTGCATTGCTGATTTGCGAAACGACAGTTTCGCACTTGTTGCTGGATGGTCAACGTGTGATTGGCGTGATGACAGACCGCCAAGGCGGTGAAATTTATGCCGATGCTGTGATTCTGGCCGATGGCGTTAATTCATTATTAGCCAAAAAAGCTGGCTTCCACCCAGAGTTAAAACCTAAGAATGTTGCGCTAGCTGTGAAAGAAATTCACTTTATGCCGCAAGAAGTCATCGAGCAACGCTTTGGTGTGAAAGGTGATGAGGGCGTGGTGATTGAAATGGTAGGTAAGATCACCAAAGGCATGATGGGTACGGGATTTTTATACACTAACCGCGAATCCGTCACTATCGGTGTGGGCTGCATGTTATCTGACTTTAAAAATCAAAAAGTCACGCCTTACGAGTTGTTGGAACAAATGAAACAGCATCCATCTATCCAGCCAATGCTGGCTGGTGGTGAGATGAAAGAGTACACCGCGCACTTGATCCCTGAAGGCGGCTTTAATGCTATGCCTGATTTATATGGTGATGGCTGGATGATCGTGGGTGATGCTGGCATGTTTGTGAATGCGGTGCATCGTGAAGGTTCTAACCTTGCCATGACGACAGGCATGCATGCGGCAGATACTTTGATTGAGTTGAAAGCTGAAGGCAAGGAGTTTTCAAAAGCGAACCTGAAACGCTACAAAGCGCGCTTGGATGAAAGCTTTGTCATGAAAGACATGAAAAAGTACAAGAACATGCCAGAGGTGTTCCACACCAATCCACAGTTCTTTAATGACTACCCGGATTTAATCTCGCAAGCCGCGCGTACCATGCTGACGGTAGATGGTGTGGATAAGAAAACCAAAGAACGTGAAATTCGTAAAAGTTTCCGTCAACGTCGCTCACTGTTTGGCTTGATGGGCGATGCGTTCAAGTTATGGAGGGCATTGGAATGAGTATCAAGGTTGAAGAGAAGCTGTTTCAGAACCGCTACAAGGTTGATTCTGGACGCCCGCATATCAGCATTATTGATGAGGACAAATGTCGCAATCAATGTGAAGTGCAAGCTTGTACCGTGTGCTGCCCAGCCGCTTGCTGGACGATGGAAGGTAACGGTCAGGTCACTGTGATTAGCGATGGCTGTTTGGAATGTGGCACGTGCCGCATTATTTGTGATGAACATCAGAATGTCGCTTGGGAGTATCCAAGAGGTGGGTACGGCATTTTGTTCAAGTTTGGCTAAAAATCATGCCAAAAACTACTGCGCTTGCGATTTTTGGGTTACGCGGTGCTCGGAATCCTCATGTACAACTGCGTACATTCCGGTTCCTGCGCTCCGTGCGTACTCAAACTAGCTGTGCTTTGTGCGCATACAAACTAGCTGCGCTCGCTACGTTTTTGGCACGATTTTGTGTGAGAAGTGTGAGTCCGCATACTAGTCGTACCTACTTATATGGCTAATTAAAGTTAGGTTCAATCATGCTAAAAAATATTGTGTTGGCAATTTTGGGATTACGCAGTGCTGACTATGGTCATCGCTTGGCGGTTTCACACCGCTTGCATCAATGTGAGCCAGCGCCTAACTTGCGTGGTCGTCATCATCATGTGCAACTGCGTACTTTTCGGAATCTGCGCTCCGTGCGTAGCCAAACCAGTTGTATTAGTTATGTATTTTTGCATGATTTAGGTGATTGAGTAATGACGCAACCCGTCTGGCTATCAGAGCGCGTGCAATGGATAGGGGCTTTAGACCCCACCATGCGTAGCTTTGATATTGTGCTTAAAACGCCAAACGGTACGACCTATAACGCTTATGCGGTGCGTGGTAGTGATGGCGTGGCGGTGGTTGATACCGTGAAAGAAGAGTGTGCAGAGCAGTTTTTTGCAAGGCTGGAAGCCGTTGCCCGTTACGATGAAATCAAGGTGATTGTGCTGAACCACCTTGAGCCAGACCATACCGGTGCGTTGCCAGAACTCATGCGTAGAGCACCACAGGCCAAGCTCTATATTTCAAAGTCCGCGCAACTGATGTTAAAGGCGCTGCTGAATCAGCAAGACATTGATTACACGCCGGTAGGCACAGGTGATACGGTGAGTTTAGGTGACCGCACGCTTCAATTTTTACATACGCCCTATTTGCACTGGCCGGATACGCAATGCACCTATCTTGAAGAAGAGTACATGTTGTTTTCCGGTGATGTGTTTGGCTGCCACTTCTGTGATGAGCGCTTGTTTAACGACAAAGTCGGCGATTTTCGCTTTGCGTTTGAGTATTACTACGCGCACATCATGCGGCCATTTCGTGAGCATGTGCTGAATGCCTTGACGCTGCTTGAGCCGCTACGCATGAATATTATCGCGCCTACCCATGGCCCGATACTGCGCGATCAGCCCAAACGCTATATGCAGCGCTATCGTGAGCTGAGCGGTCAGCGTTTGCAAAGTGAAGTGAATGCGGATGAAAAGACGCTGGTGATTTTTTACATCAGCGCTTATGGCAGCACCACGCAAATGGCGCAGATGATACGCGCTGGCGCTGAACAAGTGGCAGGAGTACGCGCCTCGCTATACGACATGGAAGGCGGCGATGCCGATTTGTTTGTGGACTTGGTCGAAGACGCTGACGGTATTTTAATCGGCTCGCCCACCATCAATGGTGATGCGGTTAAACCGGCGTGGGATTTGGTTTCATCGTTCGCCAAGATCAATGTGCGCGGCAAACTGGCTGGGGCCTTTGGCTCTTATGGCTGGTCTGGTGAAGCGGTACGTATGCTCGAAGACCGGCTGCGTGGATTGAAAATGCGCCTGCCGCAATCTGGCGTGCGCATTAAATTGATTCCATCGTCAGATGAGCTTGAGGAGTGCCGACGCTATGGTCAGGAAGCAGGCGAGCATCTGATGGGCGTGAATGCGCCGCGCGTGCTGGATATGGCGGATTTAATTGCCTCTAGGCAAGTACAAGTTTAATGCAATTCATTTTAGGAGCTGAAAGATGGCTAAAGCAAAAGTAACATTTTCTGATGTCAACGTAACGGTGAACGTGCCGGTTGGCACGCGCATTATCGAGCTATCGGAAGCGGTGGGTTCTTATATTGCCTACAACTGTCGCGAAGGTGATTGTGGCGTATGCATATTTGAGGTGATTAAAGGTCAGGAAAACCTATCGCCAGTTTCCAAGGAAGAGTCTGCTGTGTTACTTACGCGCTATCAGGAAATCATTGATGGCTGGCGTGCCACTAAAAATATCGATGACTTGCGGGAAAAAATGCAGCGTGAAAATTTTATCGGCAAGCACTGCCGTTTAGCCTGCCAAACGCAAGTGTTCGGTGACGTTGTCGTCGCCCCTTTGTAAGGAAAATATCATGTCAAAATACAACATCACATTTGCCGATATTGGCACTACGATTAGCGTGCCACGCGGTACGCGTATTGTGGAAGTGGCTGAAAAAGTCGGCGCGAGTATTCCGTTTGGCTGCAAAGAAAATGACTGTGGCGACTGCATGGTTGAGGTGCTGGAAGGCGCTAGCAATCTGTCGATGCCATCCGCACTGGAAACCGAACTGCTCAAGCAGAAATTCGGAAAGCCTAATAATCGTCTGGCTTGTCAGGCAATGGTGTTGGGCGATGTGACGATTAAACCAGCATAGGTTTTTAATTTATCAAGGTCTTTGCACATGATCCTTAAATCACCGAAATTTCTTAACTCCGTCATTCCCGCGTAGGCGGGAATCCAGTCAGGGTGCAGTTTTCTGTGATTTACTTTTTGGAAAGAATGTATAGCTACACTGCAACCAAATATTTTTTATGAAATAGAAAATTTATTGATTATCTGTAACAAAGACTCACTTGTAACTTGCCTAGATTCCCGCCTACGCGGGAATGACGAACGTTGGTAACGGCTACCGGAAAACGTTACCTGAATTTATTAGAGAAATACTAGCAACATTAAAGCATTCCAATAAAACTTAACTTAAGGGGTACTATCATGCCAAGACCACCCAAGCACGTATTTGTTTGCAATCAAGCCAGACCACCGAACCATCCGCGTGGCTCTTGCCAATCTAAAGGCGGCAATGACTTGTTGCAGGAGTTCTGGCAACAATTGCAGTCGCGTAATTTGTGGGATAAGTTTTCTGTGACCTACTCTGGCTGTTTAGGCCCGTGTGATAGCGGCCCGAATGTGCTGGTTTACCCAGAAAGCGTCATGTATGGCGGCGTGACTAAAGAAGACGTGACGACCATTATCAACGAGCATTTGATAGAAGGTAATGTCGTTGAGCGCCTTAAAGTACCTGAAAGCGTTTGGTAGAACTATCTTGCAGGGCATAGTCGCAACAGATGATTTACCACCGCGCGTAGCGGGCTATATCACAGCCGCTACGGCGTCAGGTGATTGGCGAGATGCGGAGTCTTTATTATGGCGTGCGCAGGCAACCGACCCCGACTGCCTGCATGTGTATTACACGCTGTATAAGTTTTACTTTAATCACAAGCGCTTGGGTGACGCTGAACGCGCTACCTGCTTGGCGCTGGATGCCGCAGCACGCTTGGCGAATATCGCGGCAGACTGGCGCTTGCAAGACATCAGTGCTTGCGATTGGGGCAAGGCGCATTCGCCGCAGCACTTTTACTTGTTCAGCCTGAAAGCCTTGGCGTTTATTCGTTTGCGCCAACTCCGTGCCGATGATGCAGATTTGATTCTTGCCAAGTTGCGCGAAATTGACCCTAGCGATTCTGTAGGGCATTCAGTGATTGAGTCATACGCCATGGGAGCCGCAGCATGAGTGTACTCAGTGGTGCGTTATTAGGGATTCTGGAAGAGGCTGGCGTTGCGGTATTGACGCTGACTGAAGGTTTGGAGCCGGAAGAGTTTTTTAGCAGCCGCTTGACGCAGCAGGAAGTATTGCGACAAATGAGCATTATGGCGGATACCGCCGCCAACGTGCCGGATGATCTTAAATTGAAAATGGTGGAAATCGACTGGACAGGTTGGTCGATATTAGGCATTGAGTTAAAGATGACGGGTAGCGCTGAGCGCGATGCCTTGTGGTTCGGCGTGCGTTCTTTGGTGCCGGCGACGCTGATGTGGATGCGGGTGTATAAGAAGGATGCGCCAGAGTTATTTTCTTTAATGACTTAAGAATGGTAATACTTTTGGTGAGCTAATTGCGCTGTCTGCTTTGCTACATATGCGACAAATGTAAAATTTAAAGCAGTGGCAAAAAATAGCACTAATGCTCACACAATCCGATATTCATTGATATTCTATTTTGTGGCATGAAATCTGCTATCTCTTTAATTATCGATATATACTTGTGTATATTACGACAAACCTAGGTGAAATATGGCTGAACAAAACAATTTCAAAGTGATGGGCTCATTATCACTTGGGCTGGATGCGCAAAACTTACTCAGCGATAAGCGTATCGCCTTGCTGGAAAAGGTTGGTGAGTTTGGCTCCATTACACAAGCGGCTAAGGCGGTGAAGTTAAGTTATAAAGGCGCTTGGGATGCAGTGGATGCCATGAACGGCATGTTTGGCGAGCCGCTAGTGGTGACGATGACGGGCGGCAAGGGCGGTGGTGGTACGCAACTCACCGCAACAGGTATTCGCATCGTAGATACTTATCGTGCGTTGTTACGTGAGCATCAACGTTTTATGCAAGCCGCCAGTGTGGGCATTGAAAATTTTGACAATATCTATCAAATGATCAGGAGATTATCCGTGAAAACCAGTGCAAGAAATCAGTTCTTTGGCAAAGTGACAGCCATCAAGCTTGGGCCAGTAAATGTCGAAGTCGAGCTCACACTCACCGGTGGCGACAAAATTCATTCAGTGATTACGCACGATGGGCTAGATAGTCTTGGCCTGAAAGTAGGCAGTGAGGCATGGGCGCTGGTGAAAGCCAGCTGGATTATTCTCGCCATGCCAGATGCTGCGGCTAAAGTGAGTGCGCGTAATAAGTTATTAGGCAAAATTTCGCGCATTACGGGCGGTAATGTGAATACCGAAGTGAGTGTGCAGTTGGATGGCGGCAACACCGTGAGCGTGGTAATCACCAATGACAGTGTGACCAGTTTGGAACTGGCTGAAGGCGTTGAAGTTTGCGCGGTGTTTAAGGCGAGTAGTGTGATTATGGGGATCACAGATTAGAAGCTGGTGAGACAAACGATTTTTCAGGCCGTTTTTTACCTACCGTTATGTAGTTATCTTTATTGCGTTTATTTAATTTTAATATAGGGGGTGTGAGATGAAGTGTTTACCATTGAATCAAGGCTGGAAATTGAAATGTGGCGTGTTACTTGCAATGTGTATCAATACTGCTTATGCGGCGGAAAGTACGGATAGCAATGCTGATGACAGAATTGAAAAATTGCAGAAAATGCTGGAAGAACAGCAATGGCAGATGAAAGCGATGGCTGATGAGTTATCGGCACTGCAGAGTAGGCGATATAGCGACAAAGGCAAAAGCAAAGGCAACCCTGTATATGGATCGTTTAATAATGGTTTGGTTTTCGAAGACGGCACAGGTGACTGGAAATTGCAATTGAATGGGCGTATTCAGGCTGATTATCGTACCTTTGACCCTGATGAATGGAAAAATGATGGCTTTTTCATCCGCCGGGCACGATTTGGCGGCACGTTTAGTTTTCTGAATGATTTTGCAGTACGTGTGGAAGGCGAATATAGCAACGTGAGCGATGGCAGCAAGGCTACCACTGCCATGACTTATGGCTACCTTGATTACACACGCTGGAAACAAGCAAAAATACGCGTTGGTCAGTTCAAGCCGTTCTTCGGCCTTGAGCGCACCTACAGCACCAATGTCATCGACAATGCCGAGCTTTCTCTAGCCACTAATAATGGTGCCATCTTTACCTCAACTTATGACCGCGGCGTCATGGTGTTCGGTGACCCGACGTCTTGGCTGAACTATAATGCGTATATAGTCAACGGCTCTGGTCAGAACAATGATGATGTGAATGACCACAAGGACTTTGGCGGCAGAATTAACGTCAATATTGCCAATCTGGCAGACATCAAGAGTGCTGTCATTCACGTTGGCGCATCTGCCAGTGACGGCGACATTGGTTTCTCAACTGCTGCTGGTAGCTCCATTACTCAAGGTACTGAAGCAAATGGTGTTACGTTCTTCAGTGTAGGTGGGTTAGGTAACCCCAACAAAGCAGACCGTACGCGTTGGGGAGTGGAAACATCTCTCGCTTATGGCCCAGTCAAGCTGAATGCCGAATACATTAATGCAAATTATGATGGCAGGACAAATGCATCTGCAGACTTGCCGGTAGCCATGCGCAATAAAAATTTCGATCATGATATCAATGTCTGGTATGCAGACCTTAACTGGCTGGTGACTGGTGAAAGTTGGTCAGATGCATATAAAAGTGGCGTATATGGCCGTGTCAAACCCAAACAGAATTTTAACGACAAGGACGGCTGGGGTGCGTTCGAGCTCGGATTGCGTTACAGTAAGTTTGATGCCTCTGACTTCAAAAACATGCTCAAACCCACGTCAGCTACCACCAGTTATACCAGTGAGGCAGATGCCTGGACTGTGGGTGCAAAATGGTTATTTAACCCCAACGCGCGCGTTGTTCTAAATTATGTACGCACCAACTTTGATACGCCGATAAAAGTAAATAGCAAAGTGGACGACACTGAAAAAGCACTCTTGTTACGCGCACAGTATGATTTTTGATGAGGACTATCATCAGTGCTTATGGATATGAATTTTAATATTGAAAAGGAAATGCGTCATGAAGTTCTTTAATACCTTGTTATTTGTAAGTGCCATTACACTGGCATTACCCGTACACGCAGAAAAAGTCACGATTGCAGCTGCCGCTGATCTTAAGTTTGCCATGGATGAAATAGTCACAGCTTTCAAAAAAACCAATACCAGCGACGAGGTGGAAGTTATCTATGGCTCGTCTGGTAAGTTCAATACACAAATCCAGCAGGGTGCACCCTATGATTTGTATTTTTCGGCAGATATCGCTTTCCCGCGCGGGCTTGCCAAGGCTGGTTTGGCTGCTTCCGAGGTCAAACCTTATGCTGTTGGCCGCATCGTGTTATGGAGCGCAAGCATGGATGCCTCTAAAATGACGCTGGAGAGCCTGCTAGACGAAAAAATAATCCGCATCGCCATCGCTAACCCTAAGCACGCACCTTATGGCAAGCGTGCGGAGGAGGCTTTGCGTTCGACCAATCTTTGGGACAAGGTTGAGGCCAAGCTGGTGTATGGAGAAAATATCGCTAATACCGCGCAGTTTGTGCAAACCGGCAATGCTCAGGTCGGCATTATTGCCCTGTCGCTTGCCGTCAACCCAGAACTGGCAAGCAAGGGAGGCTATTGGCTGGTTCCAGACAAGCTACACAACCCGCTGGAGCAGGGTTTTATTATCACCAAACGCGCTGAAAATAACGCACTTGCCAAACGTTTTGCCGATTATATGGGTAGCCAGTCCGTGCGTACGGTGATGACAAAATACGGCTTTGTGTTGCCATAGTGAAATGTTCTACACTGAAATTTTTACCTTTTTGCGCCAAAACAAGGGCAAAGCGTTTGATATGAAAGGGGAATACAAATAATGTTGAGCGATGGTGACTTACAGGCGATCTGGCTGACCTTACGGTTGGCTGGTATCGTTACTTTAATCTTGCTACTAATCGGTACCCCAATTGCGTGGTGGTTGGCACGTACTCGCGCATGGTGGAAAGGGCCAGTAGGCGCTGTGGTGGCATTGCCGTTAGTGTTACCGCCTTCGGTACTCGGTTTTTACCTGTTACTGGCGATGGGGCCGAACGGACCCGTGGGGGCATTCACACAATCTCTAGGTATTGGCACTTTGCCGTTCACGTTTTGGGGACTGGTGGTGGCTTCGGTATTCTATTCTTTGCCGTTTATGGTGCAACCGCTGCAAACAGCGTTTGAGGCTGTCGGAGACCGTCCACTGGAGGTGGCAGCCACCTTGCGTGCATCTCCTGTAGATGCTTTTTTCACCGTTGCTGTACCTTTGGCGCTTCCTGGCTTTTTGTCTGCCTCTATTCTGACGTTTGCGCATACGGTTGGAGAGTTCGGCGTGGTGTTGATGATAGGGGGTAACATCCCTGGCCAAACCCGCGTAGCTTCAGTACAGATATACGACCATGTGGAAGGATTGGAATATATGCAGGCACATCAACTTTCGGCGGTCATGCTGGTGTTCTCATTCCTGGTACTGCTGGCGCTGTATGCCTGGCGGCCTAGCCCAAAGAGGGGAGGATAGCATGAGTGGTTTCAAGGCGAAATTTAACGTTGACTGGCCTGGGTTTACCCTTGATGTTGATCTTGATTTACCAGAACGTGGCGTGACTGCGTTGTTTGGCCCATCAGGGTCTGGCAAGACCACGCTGCTACGCTGCATCGCTGGGTTGGAGCGTGTAAAACAAGGTTATCTTTCATTCAAAGGGGAGGTGTGGCAGGACGAAACCACTTGGCTGCCCACGCATCAGCGTCCTTTGGGTTATGTGTTCCAGGAGGCCAGCTTATTTTCGCATTTGTCAGTACTTGGTAACCTACGCTATGGCCTGAAACGCACGTTGGATACGCGCAAACCCGCTCTGGATCAAGCCGTGGAGCTATTGGGTATCGGTCATCTGCTAGACAGAAAACCAGACCGCCTATCTGGCGGCGAGCGCCAACGGGTAGGAATTGCGCGTGCATTGGCAGTCAACCCGCGCATCTTGCTCATGGATGAACCGCTGGCTGCACTTGATCTCAAACGCAAGCAGGAAATCCTGCCTTATCTTGAACGGTTGCATGACGAGCTTGATATTCCCGTGCTTTACGTAAGCCATTCTCCTGACGAAGTTGCTCGGCTGGCTGATCACATCATCGTGATGGACGAGGGTAAGGTACTTGCGCATGGGCCTCTGGTCGAGACCATGGCTCGTCTTGATCTACCCATTCGACTGGGCGAAGATGCGGGCGTGGTGCTGGATGCCATCGTGGCGGAGCGGGACGAGATATGGCATCTTGCACGTGTGGAGTTCGCGGGAGGCAGCCTGTGGACGCGCGACCATAACCTGGCTGTGGGCCATCGAGTCCGTGTGCGCATTCAGGCGAGTGACGTCAGCCTTGCCACGCAACCACAAGAACACAGCAGCATTCTTAATCTTCTCTCTGGGTGTGTGGATGCCATTTCTGATGACGAACATCCCGGTTTGGCATTGGTACGCGTTCGGGTTGGGGAATCTAAGCTGATTGCCAGACTGACTAAGCGATCTGTGACAGCGTTGGCAATTGTGCCTGGACTGCCAATCTGGGTGCAGGTTAAATCCGTGGCGTTGATGGAGTAAGCGTAATGCGGTTCTGGCAACGATCTCATCAAGCTTTCACCGCTGGAGGCGCCATTGGTCTGCTCGGCGGATTGATCGGGTTGGGCGGGGCGGAGTTTCGCCTGCCGATATTGGTTGGCGTGTTTTTATTCCCGACGTTGCAGGCAGTCATTATCAATAAGTTGATGAGTTTGGTAGTGGTTGCCTCAGCCATTCCATTGCGTAGTGCCAGCATTCCTTGGGCGCAGGTGATAGATCATTGGCCTGTCATTCTAAACATTTTGGCAGGTAGCCTGGTTGGCGCTTGGATGGGTGCACATTATGCGACACGCTTAAAAGTGGAGTGGCTCAACCGCATCATTATGGTGTTGCTGGTGACGCTCGCGCTGGGGATGCTATTCGGGCACGCAACACTGGTATCTGCCACTGCTGAACTACCCTTCACACTGACGAGAATATTGTTAGGTGTTGTCAGCGGCGTAGGGATTGGTTTGGTAGCTGCTTTACTTGGCGTAGCGGGTGGAGAGTTAATTATCCCTACGCTGGTACTGCTGTTTGGTATAGATATTAAGCTGGCAGGTAGTCTTTCACTTTGTATTAGCTTGCCCACGATGCTGGTAGCTTTTGCCCGATATAGCCAGAGCGGCGCATTTGAAGTGATACGCCAAGAGCGTCAATTTTTAATATGGATGACGCTAGGCTCGCTCGTTGGTACTGCCTTTGGAGGTCAGTTATTGGGCATCGTGCCAGCTAGTGGATTGATATTGGCGCTCGGCATCATTTTGCTGATTTCAGCATTTAAGGTTTTCAGGCATTAAGTTTTGAGCTAACGGTAATTTCTGAAACAACTTTGGATCTGAAATAACTTTGGAAAGGATGGAAAATGATTGAACGTTGGAAAGCGTTTCTACCTCAGCAATACAGCGACCTAGCCATCAAGCCGATTGCTTTTGAACGTAATACCGAGCCATCCGTCAATGCGGATAAGATTGTCGGTTTTGATGCGCAAGGTAAAGGCTGCTTTTACTATCACAGCTATAGGCTGACCGAAGAGGGTTTTGATATTGATGAGTTTCCGATACTGATCAATGTGTATTACGAACGTGTCGTCGCATGGCGCATTCTAGACGGGCAATGGGTGAGGGTTAAAAGTTACTCGGATAAGATGGATAGTTGTAAGCAGTATTTGGTCACGCTACCTATGGAGTTGACGGATAGTATGCCGAGGTAGTTGTTTGAAGTTGGATTGCTTTATACATTAAAACCGTCGGGGGTAGCCCGACAGCTAGTTGCTTTCTTTTAACTGCCTGAAAAGAAAGCAACCAAAGAAAACGGCATCCCGTTCCCGCTTGTCTCCGAGGATGAAAACTTAAATCAGGCGTCAATCGAACTCGCCCTAACAAAGCACATAGAACGTGCTTTGTCGCGGAACTCAAACAGGCGATTGTCGACTACCCCTGACTTAAATTTTCATCCTCGGCGCGGCAAAAAGGGGGAGATTCTTGAATTTAATCAGCGTTTACTATCACGCCAGCTAATCTGGTACAGCTCTTGCTATTAGCTAGTTGTGCACTCAATTTTGCGTGCTTTCGCGTTATTTTTGCGACAAAACCGACAAATCATTCAATCCAAATTCACATTAGGAGTTATAGCTATGCCAATTCTTACCGTTCAACCCTCAGGTAAAACCTATCAAGCTGTTGCTGGCAGCAGCATTCTTTCTGCGTTGCTGGCTGGCGGCGAAGATATTGCGCACAAATGCGAAGGCAAGGCTGAATGCGGCTCTTGCCATATTTCAGTGTTAGAAGGCCGCAAGAGCATCTCTAAAATTCAACGTGCAGAAAACGAAAGACTAGATGCTACGGTAGGCGTAGGCTCAAAATCTCGCTTAGCTTGCCAAGCGATGATGGGCGAAGAAGATGTAACGATTGAGATTCTTAGCGTTTAGTTGTTGATGTAGGGCGTACTCGCGAAGCAGTACGCCGAAAGTCGATTTGAGTTTCGATACGGCGCACTGCCAAAGGTGGGTGCGCCCTACGTCTGCTAAGTGTTTAATTTTTCATGTAGGGCGTAAGTAGCGCATTTCCCCTACGCTTGGTCCGCAGCTATTTATATGGGTAGCCATCGTCGATACTTAGAGTAATGTCTCTTCCATCCTCGAACTCAACGTTGAGTATTGCATCAATTTCCTCTGATTCTGCTTCAAAAGAGAATTCCACAGAAACCTCATAACTCTCATTGAATTCGTGCTCAAAGCTGAAGTCAGGTATGTAAGCGTATTTCTTATCTTCGCTGTCCCATATCCCGTTGTCAAAGTCTGGGCCACTAATTGAAGCTGTAAACTTGATTAGTACCGATATCGCTACTACCGCACGATCATCTTCGACTTCAATTATGTTGACTTCGGTGGCTCGGATGTCCTGAACCTCGACATTTTCAACATCAGCTTCCCAGTTGTCCGCATACTGAAAACCACTCTCTAGAAACTGCTCTTTTATGATGTCGAGAAACCAAGCTTCATTGTTAGTGAAGAGTTTGTGAGTATATTCTGTTAGTTTTTCTTCTGCCCTATTATAAAGGTCAATGAACTCAGCTAATGATCTTATATGGATTGCATCTGGTGTCAGTGCACACCAATTCTCTAGGTCAGGATCTTGACTTACGATATAGATGTTTGTTTGATTACTTTTCAGCCAAGTTGCAAGCGATAACACTGAAATGGCGTCTGGAAACTCGTTCTTTTTCCGGCCTGGCCCAAATGGTGGCTGCGAGCTAAAGTAAAGATTGAGTAGCTCACTTGAATTAATGACACTTGCTGGTACTACGATGGCCTTGGAATCACTAAGGTATTTATTCCAGACACTAATTCCCACTCCGATAAGCTCCTCCTCATTTGGTCTAGCTAGTAAACCTTGATATGACTCAGGAAGGCTGTTGGCAATAGGGCCGACAAGTTTGTTAAATTGTCCAAGAGACTTAGAGGCTTCTGTAAGTTGCTCCTTGATCTGAGCAATAACCTCGCCAACAACTGTTTCAGTAAGGACGAGCTGTATCATCCTTGATGCACAAAGTTCAAGCAATCGTTTTAGCGTAGGATGATCGAAACGAAACTTATGCTGATTAAACGCTTGTGTGTCGACGAATATATTTCGAGTCTTAAGCATCACAAATCCTACAAAAATAGTGAAAGAGTTGAATTAGGCTAGCGCACTCCCTCTTAATAATATAAAAAGCACTGATTTTTACATGTTTTTTCTTTTAAAACTTGAAGTTAGGCATTGCTCTATCCGTACTATATTAAATCACAGGAGCATAGGCAAATGCTTTATCCGCAAAGCCTAGCGTTAGCCTTACGCATTATGCGCAGCCGTCAATTTCTCTGACACAAACTCGGCTCTTGATTCGGCATTATTGGCTTTGCTATTCAGCGCGCACCAATCAAATAGTTCTTGCGGAATGATGTGGAATTCTAAGGCTCTGGCGCCTGAGCGCTGCAGTTCTCTACGGGCTGAAACTGCCATGGCTTCCCACTCTGGGAACGACTTTTCAAAACATTCTGGGTCTATGGCGTTGGCTTTTACTTGCGCCCATGTTTCATCGGTGTACCAAGTGACGCCTACTATCATGGCTTGGGTACGTTTTTTTGCGCGTAGGCGTTCTAGGAGTGAGGGTTTTCGCATGGTGTGAGGTGGGTATGAAAGCGTGGGAGTGAATGCCTTCTGTGTGACGACATTCACCGATATGGTAAAACCAATCAAGCCGCAGTATGCCGTAATAATTTAAGACATTCTTCCGTTGCGGAGAGGTCTACTGCTAGGTAGTCATCATCGGTGCGGATGAGTGGGTCTGCGCCGTTAGCTAGCAGAATTTTCATCATTTCATGTTTGCCGCTAGATGCAGTGTACATAAGCGCGGTGGCGCCTGTGAGGTTGCAGTTGTCTATGTCGATGCCGGCGTCGATGAGGCGTTGCACCAATTGCGTATTGCCTGATACGCAGGCCAGCCATAGCGCATTATTGCCGTCTGAGTTGCGTAGATGGATGTTTACGCCTAGCGCTAATAGCTCTTTTGCCAAGTCATCATTGCCTTGCAGGGCGGCGCGCATGAGTGGGGTGAGTGCGTGGTGCCACGGGCTGTTGAGGTCGTCTGCATCAAAGTGATGTTCGGCGATAAGGTCGGCCAATGCACTGCTGGATTGTGCGGTGAGGGCGGGTTGCTCTGGCACGGCTGGCGCTAGGGCTTCGTAGCCACCATCGACACTGTAAACCTCGCTGAATTTAAAGTCGCTGAACATGCTGGCGTACACTTGGCTGGCGTTGCCGTGATAGCAATAGATCATCACCGGGATGTTTTTTGGCAAGCTGGCAATTACATCGCTAAAGCCGTGTTCGGTGAGGTGATCTGTGCCTTTGATGTGCGATTTTTCAAAGCTTGCCATATCGCGTGAATCAAATAGGGCGAGTGGCTTGATGCCGGCTCTGGCTCGCAAAATAAGGTCGCTCGCGTATTGCGGTGAAATACGTTGAAATGCAGTACTCATGATGTTCTCGCTTGCATAGGGGTTAAAGTGGAAGTTGGAATATTTTCAATGCGCGTGTCGTCCAGCGCCAAGCCCACGGTGAAGTGGTAAATGGTTTGGAATGTGTTGTCAGTTAGCCCGAATAATTCGTGGATTGGGTCGTCAAAAAAACAGCCGATGCCCGTGCCGCGTAAACCGACCATTTCGGCTTGCAGATAAAGCACTTGGCCGATTAAGCCAGCCTCGCGGTGTAAGTCACGATAGGCGGATGGGTTGTCGGTAATCACATCATCATATTCAGCCAGCATGCCGAGTGCAAAACAGGCATTAGCGGCGATGTCCTGATGGCAGTGCAAGCTACGCGCCGCACGGTGCAACTCGCCTGCTGGTGCGGGTGTGAGCAATTGCAGGTTTAAATGTGCGGGGAAGTTGGCTACAGGCTCATGCAAAAATAGCGGGCTTAAATGACTATCAAGTTGTGCGGCAAGGCGTGGTTCGCGTGTGAGCAGATAAAGCCCGGAGCTAAAGCCTTCAACACGATGCACAAACAATAATAGGTTGATGCGTGGCGGTGAACTCAGTGCATTCCACGGGGCAGAGTCTTTGGGTAGCAATGCATCTAACATTGCAATAAAGTCTTGCGCTGCCATTACATGGCTGGCATCAAAGCGTTGAGCACTGCGGCGACCTAGTATCACGTTGGCTGTGCTGATTGGGTTGTTTGTAGTTGTTGCTTTAGTGATGCTAGTGGGTAGCGCTGTAGCCGCGCTAACTTTTGCGATTGTTTGTCTGGAAGCAATTGCTACTTCTTCAATCACAGGCCAGCGGTATATTGGGTGCGCATCTATGGTTGAGGCCGTGCCTTGCCAGCAAAAAGGGGTGATTGATTGCGGAATGCTAGTATCTGCGCTACTGAATGATACGCTGAGCAATATTTCAGCTTCTTCGCGCTCTGTTTCAGGGTAGCGGCGTGCGGGAAAATCTTCACTTCTATCTATGCCGAGTAGTTGTGCCAGTGCTTCGGTGCAGATATGTTTTTGTTCTGTCAGTGACCAGCCCAATGCCTGCGCTGCATAGCTGAGTGCGCCAACCGCATGGCCTGTATCTAGCTGGCAGTAGCGAAACGCGCGTTCGCCATACTTCCACGCTTCGCGCCACATGATTGAACTTAGCCCGATTTGCAGTATGGGTGTGCTATCTGCCGCACAAGCAATGTCGGCGCGGCGTTCCAGCTTGTGGCTGTCAGGGCAATAATGGTAAACGCCATCTGGCAGATATTGCAAACCTTGCACTACAACATACGCTTCTATCGGGTGCAGATTGCCGCTAGAAGGATTCGCCCGCACCGCCCAGCGGTCTGGCCCGTATGACTTCCAAGCGGTGATGCCTAATGCTAAATGCAGTAATGCGCCGAGTGTGCTTAGGGAATATGGCAACGGTTGAATCGTGTCGGCCAGCGTGGCGAATGGGCGCGTGAGTGCGGCCAGTAGGGCAGGGTCTTGCAGGCTTTCGCTAAAGTTGGGTAGTTGAATACTAGAAATTTTACTGGGCGCTTGGTCAAAATGCCGAAACGGTGCCGGTTGTGCATCCCAATCCAGCGTGCCTGGCCCTTGTGCATAAGCTATAAAATTATGCTTTGTGCGCTGGTGGTAGGCGCGGACAGTGGCTTCGGAAGCTTGGGTTGTGGCAGGTTCTGGTTTCATGGCATCACGCAGTTTAATCCTCAGCACCAAAACATTTATTGTAGTCCACACACACGCCGCAGGTTGGCGATTTGCAGATAAAAATGTCGGCACGCTCGCAGAGCTGTTTGTAGAAAAACTTTTTCCATTTCATGTCGCCAGTGTTCTTGGCGGCAAGGGTAGGGAAGGTGTTTTTCATGAGCTCAGAAAGCGCCAAGCGGTTAGGCAACTGCATGTCTTGCCACAAATGATTATTACCCATGCAAGCTTCGGCAACCCACAGAATGGTGCGCTGCGTTTCATCGCTTTCATCACAGCGATGGTCTTTGAGCAGCGCAATAATGTCGTCGTACTCATCTATTCGATTATCTGGTCGATTATCCACACGGATGGGTACGATTGGGCTGCTTGTAGGTTGCGTTTGCATGGTGAAGGGTTATGACAATTTATGCGGTTGCAGGTCCATGCGTGTAGCATTTTTTAGGACAAATCTTGGAGCAAGCCTCACACCCCACACAGTTTTCTGGGTGGGCAATGGTCATCACCATTTTTGTGTATTCATCTACATCATCGTCATCATCTGTCGACACAGCAACACGTTCGCCATCTTCATCAATGCCGACAAGTTGCAGCACATCGCGACCGCAGACTTTAAAGCAGCGGCCACAGCCGATACATTTTTCTTCTGATATTTCTTCTGCAAATTGTGGTGTCCATTCAACGCCACTAGGTAATGTTACGGTATATGCCATGTTAGCCTCCAGCCGCTGCCAATCGTTTACGGGCATCGGTAAGTTGTTGATACGATTTGAATGTTTTTTCTGCTATTTCAGGGATTTTTTCCCAGCCGATAGGCAGGTCTTCAGATAGATCGTGTAAATCCATCTTGAGTTGTGTTGCTTGGGCGTTAAGTTTTTTTACTTCCGCCTTGATGCTGTCTATGTCGCTCATAATTCCTCTCCTTAACCGTAATTCGCTACTTCAGGGAATTTACGAATCATCTCTACGGCAGCAGATACGAATTTCTCACCTTCAGCGGCTAGTTTTTCCATGGTTTCAAAACCAAAACGATGTACGTCACGCAGTTGCTTATTTACCACTACCAAGCGACCTGCTGTTAGTATCATTTTGCCAAAACCTTCGTGATGCATTTTCATCATTGGCGATACCATGTTTTTGGTTTCGCGCTCAATGGCAAGGCCAACCGCATTGTAAAAAAGTTCTAAACGCCAGATGGTTTCTGGGTCTGGGTCACCAATAATCGGCATTTCTTTACGTTGCTCTTTAGTAATAATGTAAGGTGCCAGCAAGGTTGCATTGTCTTTGCCTTCCCATGCGCCGTGCGTGTCTTGAGCGCGCCATTGTTTGACTAACTCTTGTACAAAAGACGACTGCCACGGGTCTTGTACTGTAGCGGTGCTTGTTTCAGTGGATGACATGTTGTTTCTCCTAAAATACTACTTATAGTTAGACGGTTTCTTCTTCGTCAAAATCGAATGAACGCTCTTGGTCGCGCAGCATGGCTTTTCTCAAGAATGGTGGTGGTGTTCCGTTGAGCACGTCTTTCAGTTTAACCAGTACTTCTTCAATGACTTCAGGCTCTGACACCTTAATCGGGTGTATTTTGTGCGCGATGACTCTGGCTGCCGCAGATCCGCCAATTGCAGATACATACAGCAAAGCACAGTCTTTAATTACTTCAAGTTTTGGCGCGAGTTTGTCTTCGTCACCATCTTCTTTCAGGTCGCCATCAAACTGTACTGCTTCTATAAATTGGTGACCAGTTGGTGTCAGCTCATAAATGGCAAGGTTCTTGGCCCAACCGAAGTGGGCATCGACGCGTTTTAAATCTTGTGTAGCAAAAGCGATTTTCATGGGGTTCTCCTGATATTCAACTATTCAATACTGTTTTAACAATTTGGCTTAGCCGCAGTTGCAGCTACCGTTAGAGGCACAACTGGGTTCACTAACGTTAATTGCTATGCTGGCTTCATCACCATTGATGCCTATGCTATTGCGCCAAGTTTCGGGTGTGGATTCATGTTCATCCGCCATAAAAGTATTGCCTAGCTCGAACACTAAATCCCTAGTGCCGCTGTAACCTACAATCACCTTATGTGCTGCACCTAAGCGGTCAAATGTAGGAATGCCGTAGCGCAGGAATGGCAGCTTCAAGCGCTCAGCCATTTGTCTGCCGTGTGAATGTGTGATGAGTAAGTCGCAATCTTTGGCGCGTGTTTCCAAATCTTCCAAATCGCCGATGAGCACTTCGTCACAGGGCACTTTCTCTAAAATAGGTGATTGCGTAGTGGTGACTGCAGCGCTGATTTCACAGCCCATTTCAGCCAGAAAACTGCCTAGCGACCACAGTAAATCTGGCTCGGCACCGATAGCGACTTTCTTTCCGCCTGTAAAAAAGTGCGCATCCAGCATGGCATCTTGTAACTGGCTGCGTTGGCGGCGATATTTATTGGGTACAGGCTTGCCTGAAACTTCAGATAAATATTGCATAAACTGGTCGTTCGCTTCCAATCCAGTCAGGCGGTCAAACAACTTGCATGGCACGCCAGTTTTACTTTCCAGCGCTGTAATTGCCTCGCGCATCTGTTCGCCGATAGCGATGCTGGCTCGTGCTTCACCCATGGTGCGTAGTTGCTTGATGGTGGTGCCACCTAGTGTGGTCGGTGTAAAGTCTTCCGGAATATGGCCATCCAGCGAGCCAGAAATATCTGGAATAAATACTGGATACATGCCGAAAGCTTCGATGATGTCGCGAATTTCAGTAATGTCACCCGGCGTTAAATGTGCGCCAGGGAACACATTGACACGGTTGGCCTGAATGGTGAGACACGGCACAGCCATTTCTTGCACAATGCTTGTTACCGCTTTGCCCCAGCCATCCTGAAAAGCGCCAACGTAATCTGGTGTGGAGGCGTAGACAATTTCCATCTCGGCAATTTCTGGGTGCTTGGCGCGTATGAGTTTTATATAGCCATCTACATCATCGCCCTTGGTTTCAGTTAAACCTGTTGAGGCAAGGCCGATGACATCGGGCTTAGCACGCGACCAAATATTCATGATGGCTTGTTCGATATTGTCCATGCCACCAAGAATGGTGTTTACCTCGTTCATGGCGGTGGTCTGCATCGGGATCATTTCCCGGAAGTGGCGTACAAACAGCACCAGCCCAAACGAAGTACAACCTTGTGAGCCATGCATGGTGGGCATGCAGTTATTCAAACCCATAAAGGCTAGCGTGGCGCCTAACGGCTGGCTCATTTTAAGCGGGTTCACCGTGCAGGCTTTGTGATTGGTGGTGACGGTTGCCATATTAGTAACTCCCTCCCACTGTAAGGGGGAGGGCTGGGGAGGGGGTTGAGTGGTTGATTAGTCCAGTGTTAGGTATTTCACCCTCACCCCAGCCCTCTCCCTTCGTGGGAGAGGGAGTATTTATCTGCCACGGTGCAGGCTTGCGCACCTGCGCCCACACTGGGTGAAATAGCGCCTGCGCAATCTGTTTTACCAACTCCACCATGCCCACATAACCAGCATAAGCGTGGTGGCGCTCCTGATTGATATCCAGCCATGGCATTTTTACCTTGAGTGCAACAAACTGGCTACGACCGCCTGATAACATAATGTCGGCGCGGCACTCCTTGAGCATGGCGTACATGTCGCGTGGGCGCATGTCGTCGAACATATGCGCGTCTTCACCCATCAGTTCTTTGATTTTTTCTTTGTCTTCATCGGTGGACTTTTTCACGCTGGTACCAACGATTTCCATGCCGCCTTCCTGCAAGGCAGAAACCACAGACCATGACTTCACGCCACCGGTAATGAGCAAGACTTTTTTGCCTTCTAGCTTGGTGCGGTAATGATTGATTTGTGTCCAAGCACGCGCTTCTTCACGCGCAATCACTTGTTCGGTGCGATCAATAATGTCGCTCGGTGCGCCACGTTCTACCAGTAGCTTGGCAATCTGGCGCAGGCTTTCGCTGGTGTCTGAAATGCCATAGAACGAACCCTCAAAAAATGGAATGCCGTAGCGTTCTTCCATTTTGCGCGCCACGTTAATCATGGCTTTAGAGCACACCATCATGGCGGCTCTGGCGCGATGTGAATAGGCGACTTCCTTATATTTAGCATCGCCAGAAATGCACGACAAAATACGGATGCCAAGCTCATCGAATAATGGCTTGATTTGCCATAGTTCGCCAGCCAAGTTGTATTCGCCAATAATATTGATGTCGTAAGGCGTAGTGAATTCAGGCTCTTCGGTGCCGATGACGTGCTCCAGCAAAGCCTCGCCAGCCAGTTTGTTACCTAAGTTCTTAGCGCCTACAAAGCCCGGTGCATTGATAGGAATAATCGGTTTTCCGAATTTGGCTGTTGCCGCTTTGCACACCACTTCAATGTCATCGCCAATCAGTGCGGTGACGCAGGTTTGATAAACGAACACCGCTGGTGGATCATACTTTTCGATAATTTCGCGGATAGATTTATAAAGACGCTTTTCGCCACCGTAAATTACATCCAGCTCGCTGATGTCGGTGGTAAAGCCAGTGCGATAGAGTTGCGAATCAGAAGACTTAGAGCCGCGGTTATCCCAGCCATTACCCTCACAAGCAATCGGGCCATGCACTAAATGCGCTACATCGGTAATTGGCTGCAAGGCGATTTTAGCGCCATCAAACGCACAGCCACCAGCCGCAGCCCCCGGTGTTAGCTGTTTGGTACAACCTTTCTTGCGCTCTTTTTCGCCCTTGGCCTGATTCTTATCGCAGCCTGGCTCGTTAAAAACGTCCTGCACCTTCTCGCTGAGGGTTGCCATGATGGGTTGCCTTTGTCTTTAGATCTCACATTAACAGTAGCAAGCAACATGCCAGTCAGTTTTAAATTTTAACTAATTGATTTCATTGTTTATTATTTAAATTGTCGTTTCGTCGTAAACCCGACAATTGAGGGTGGAGTGCGTAGGGAATGATACAGAGGAGGGTAAGAGTGAGTTACAGTCGCTAATTATTTCCAAACGTAGTGGGACTAAATAAATTGAATTTTTAAGGCATCAGAATTTCATGATTGATTTAACCAAAAACTCACTGAATATGAGCCTATAGGCATATGACGACATTAAGTGACGATTTATCATTGCGCAGTACAAGATCCCGATGACCCCGCACCAGAACCAGATGATCTTGACTGCATGCCGTTGAGCATGACATGGCTGGACTCACCTACATGCAGGTGTATAGTCCCGCTGGTACTCTGCACGCTCACTTCACCACTCGTAACTTTGGTGTAGGTGCCAGCATCAAGCTCTCCTTCAGGCTCTGGTAGATGCGTGACCAGAAAATCTGTACCTATTACGCGAATGGTAGCCGTTGGGGTTTGCAACTTGTAATCTTTCGGATTGGTCTTAGATATCGTGCCAGAAACCGAGCGAATATCCCCACGTGCCAATGTTACTAAGCTACGACCCAGCTCTGGTGCATGAGCCAAGTAATAGTAGTCATCAATATGTATTTCTGTATTTTTAAGAAGATACAGCGATGCCCCGTCGGCAAATAGTATTTTTGCCTTACTGTCATCGCCGCTGGCAACGCGGTCACCCACGCAAATAGCATCGCCACTGGCGAGCTGAATGCGCTGGTTGCTTTGGTCTTGTACAACTACGGTGCCGTGAACTGAACTTAGATTGCCTGCTGTGGTGATGCCAGTACCGCCCATACCGCCTGGTGGAATTACTGGCTCATGCCCCGTACCGCCCATGCTGCCTGGTGCGATGATAGTCTCATGACTTGAGCTACAGCTACGTAGCGCACGCTCAGCCGCCAAGGTGTTGCCAGTGTAATTAAGGCAAAGTGTCAGCATTACTGAAAGCGTTAGGCGGCGAGTGGGCATAGTTTTTAGCTTGAAGGATCTTCTTCGATTTGGGTGACTGGGCTTCGGCAACTATAGAAAAATGTGCCGAAATGTATTTTAAACTCTGGGCGAGTCGCCTCGCTATAATGCTGTTGTTTATAATTTACAGCTTGATTGTTAACTTGCTTCAATGCGGTCATAGCCGCTTTTTTAGCGGCTGCGGCAATCATTTTAGTATCGGCTTCAGTTAAACCTTCGTGCCAGACAAACCGATCCAGAAACGCGGGTTGTCCACCACTTAGGTTATGTTCAGCCGCAGCAATATGATCATGAATGGTTTGTGCAAAAAAGTGTGCTTTGTCATCAAGATCATCTGCAGGCACTAATGACTCGGCAATCAAATACACCATGTCATCATCGGTGATTCGGACAATGCCACGGCTAACGCACTCATCCAGCAATGCTCGCGGATGGATGTCGTTTGTCAGAGCCTCGGCAAGCGCGGTGAATGACGTTGGATATTCGGGCTGCGCGTTCCGTGGAATTGGCTTAGGCTCACCCTCTTCATTCAATAACTCGGGCATGCCAAGCCATTGCGCAATCAGGTTAGCGACTAAGCCCTGCTGGCGTGGCGGTGTGTTGTTTGGCGCTCGCCCCAGTAATCTTCGCACATCCTTGCGATGCACCCCAGTTAGTAGTGCAATACGGCTATCATTTTGCGATTTACCATCAATCTTAAACTCTTCTTCCGCCACCGTTACAAATGCGTTTTTTAACATTTCTGAAAGCTGACGGTAATCCAGTCCAAAATGAATACACAGGCGTGCAATTGGCTTGAGGCAATACTCAATCGCGGTCACAACCGAAGGTGGCGTTTCGATAGACATAATTGTAGGTGGCATACCTTTTTGAGTTAGGTCTTAATTAACACTTAGAGTAATGCTCAATGTGAACTTATTAAACTACAGCTATTGTTACATAAATAATTCTTATCTGCGGTAATTTTTCCCATATTTTTTCAATAAATATGTCTTGCAGGTCTAGTAGTTGGCTATCTATATACTTAAACAATAAAGCTGATAAGTATATTCTTCATGGCATTTTGTAAAATGGGAATAAATCCCATAAATTGTTGACAAGAATATTTTTCATGGTATTATTTTAACAAATGGGAATAAATCCCATAAAGTGATACAAAAATTCGTAAATAGCGTGTCAAAATTTAGGAGTACAACATCATGAGTGCTGTGTTGAAATCTATCCCATCTAGTTGGACTAAATGTAGATCTGATGATTATGTCCAACCCCGAGCATCTGAAGTAACTGCACTTAAAGATAAAGTCAACATCCATCGTATTGGTGTAAAGCGTGATGTTCGCATCAACGTTGATTTGGTGGCGCTACTGCACAAGCATTCTTATGCGGAGTATGAAGAGCCGATGGTGACGGCGAAATTACTAAACCTAGGGCAAGGTGGAGCCTTGGCTACCAGCGTGGCACCTGTTGGTATTGTTGGCGATGAAATTGAGGTCTCCATGTTGCTACCTTGTAGCGCTCAGAGTGTCGGGCTAAGTCTTAAGGCTAAAATTTGCGATATTCGCTACGTGGCAGACGCAAAAGATAAGTTTGTATTTTTTTATAGCATTCAATTTATGAATGTTTCGCACGAAGATGGCCTATGTATTAGATCATTCCTGTTCGACACCTTAATTAATAGTGGAGTGAGTTGAAATGAGAACGCAACTGTTT
>JBAYTS010000018.1:0-53549 GCA_041675545.1 Methylotenera sp. | reverse complement strand
GGTTTCAATATAGCCAAAACCGTAAAGTGGTCGCTCAGATACTTTTCGTAGCGCACAAACGTCCTGATCAACGTTATTCAGATTGAATAAAAAAAGCCCTGTCAGTTTCCTGATAGGGCTTTTGTTGACTTCACCGACTTAAAATATCAACACCTTTACGTAACGGCTGGTGTGAAATAGATGTTTTTTCAATCCAGTACGGCAACGTAGTTTTTTGTTGGCTATTTTCTACTTCTTAAATTTGCTGCAATACGCATTCTTAACGCATTTAATTTAATAAATCCACCAGCATCTTTTTGATCGTACGCGCCTTTGTCATCTTCAAAGGTTGCAATAGAAGAATCAAACAAAGAGTCTGTTTTACTGTCACGCCCAGTCACAATCACGTTGCCTTTGTAAAGTTTTACACGCACCCAGCCATTTACAGAAGTCTGAGTATGGTCTATCAACGTCTGTAAGGCAATGCGCTCTGGGCTCCACCAGTATCCGTTGTAAATCATGCTGGCGTAACGTGGCATCAAGTCATCTTTTAAGTGTGCAACTTCGCGGTCTAACGTAATTGATTCAATGGCACGATGCGCTTTAAGCATAATCGTGCCGCCTGGTGTTTCGTAGCAGCCACGAGATTTCATGCCAACATAGCGGTTCTCAACCAAATCCAAACGGCCAACACCGTGTTTACCGCCAATTGCATTCAAATGTGCTAACAATTCATGCGGCTTCATGGCTTCACCATTCAAGCTCACCGGGTCACCATTCACATATTCAATATCTAAATACTCAGCGGCATCAGGTGCTTTTTCCGGGCTCACACTCCAACGCCACATTGATTCTTCAGCCTCTGCAGCTGGGTCTTCCAAGTGACGGCCTTCGTATGAAATATGCAGCAAATTTGCGTCCATGCTGTATGGACTGCCGCCTTGTTTATGCTTCATCTCGACTGGAATGCCATGTTTTTCGGCATAAGCCATCAGTTTTTCACGGCTTAACAAATCCCACTCGCGCCATGGCGCGATAATTTGAATATTGGGGTTCAACGCATAAGCGCCCAACTCAAAGCGTACCTGGTCATTACCTTTACCCGTTGCACCGTGTGAAATTGCATCTGCGTTAGTTTCAGCCGCAATTTCAATCAAACGTTTTGCAATTAACGGGCGCGCGATTGAAGTGCCCAGCAAGTATTCACCTTCATACACGGTGTTAGCGCGAAACATCGGAAACACAAAATCACGCACGAATTCTTCACGCACGTCATCAATGTAAATTTCTTTCACGCCGGCTGCTTTAGCCTTAGAACGTGCTGGCTCCAGCTCTTCACCTTGACCTAAATCAGCAGTGAAGGTAACGATTTCACACTTATATTCATCTTGCAGCCACTTCAGAATCACTGAGGTATCCAAGCCGCCGGAATAGGCTAAAACTACTTTATTGACTTTACTCATTGCTTAAATTTTTCCCTAATAAAACTTAATAATTGGTTAAACCTTACCTAATAATAAATATTCCATCAGTGCTTTTTGGGTATGCAGACGATTCTCCGCCTCATCCCACACCACACTTTGTGCGCCATCAATCACATCGGCCGCAACTTCCTCGCCACGATGCGCTGGTAAACAATGCATGAACAAAGCATTTTTTGCAGCCATGCGCATCATATCGCTATCGACCTGCCAATCGGCAAAGTCACGCATGCGCTCTTCATTTTCCGCTTCAAAACCCATGCTAGTCCACACATCGGTCGTTACTAAATCAGCGTCTCTTGCCGCATCCATCGGGTCTGCAAATACTTCAAAGTGATCATTACCATATAAATTGGCACGTTCAGGCTCAACTTCATAGCCTGGTGGCGTTGACACATGCACGTTAAAATCCAGCACTTCTGCCGCCTGCAACCACGTGTTGCATACGTTATTGCTGTCGCCTATCCAAGCTACTGTTTTGCCTTGAATAGAACCACGGTGTTCAATAAAAGTAAAAATGTCGGCCAATGTCTGACATGGGTGGTATTCATTGGTTAATCCGTTGATTACAGGCACACGAGAGTTAGCCGCAAAGCGTTCGATAATCTCCTGCTCATAAGTACGAATCATCACGATATCGCTCATGCGTGAAATCACCTGCGCAGCATCTTCTACTGGCTCACCACGTCCAAGCTGTGAATCACGCGTGTTCAAATAGATGGCTGAACCACCCAGCTGCTGCATGCCAGCTTCAAACGAAAGCCGTGTGCGGGTGCTGGCTTTTTCAAAAATCATCACCAATGTGCGGTCTTGTAACGGCCAATATTGTTGATAAGCCTTGAATTGGCTTTTAATCCAGCGCGTGCGCTCAAACACATGCTCGAGCTCATCGCGGTTTAGGTCATTAAATTGTAAAAAATGTTTTATTGCCATCATAGTTTGGTAGCTCAGCTTTTATTGAAACTGACTACAGTTAAATAGTTGTAAATAATTAATTGGTGAGAGCTTTGCGCGAGTGCTTATTTAACCCAAAAACCTATCACCTTCGTCATTCCCGCGACGGCGGGAATCTAGGCTAATCAACCACTTAACTGGATTCCCGCCTTCGCGGGAATGACGAATTTCTTGAGTTTTATACAAAATTACACTTAAATTAGCTTCGTGCAAAGCTCTCTTGGTATTTATTTCGTTAAAAATGTTTTAATCAAAGTCGCTAAACGTTGCACCAACTCCGCCGCCTCAGCCTCGCTCATCACCAACGGTGGTAATAAGCGCACCACATTATCTGCGGTTACGTTAATTAGTAGTTTAGCCGCTAATGCCATACTCACTAACTCACTGCATGGACGGTCTAACTCAATGCCTATCATCAAACCAGCATTGCGCACCATCACTACACCTTTGGTATCTTTAAATTGAGCATTAAAACCTTCGCGGATTAGATTACCGATTTTTTCAGCGTTCTCACGCAAGCCTTCTTCTTCGATAATATTAAGCGTTGCCAGCCCAGCCGCAGTCGCTAATGGGTTACCGCCGAACGTCGAACCATGCTTGCCGTAAGTAAAAACCTCGGCCGCCTTGCCGCTTGCCACACAAGCACCGATTGGTACGCCTGAGCCCAAGCCTTTCGCAAGGGTCATTACATCAGGTTTGATTGACGTGTGTTGAAACGAAAACCAAGTGCCAGTGCGAGCGATGCCGGTCTGCACTTCGTCCAACATTAACAGCCAGCCGTGTGCATCGCAAATTTGGCGCAAGGCTTCCAAGTAGCCGCCTGCATCTTTAGGAATGTTAATGCCGCCTTCACCCTGCACTGGCTCAACCAATATTGCAACGATGTTGGGATGATGTAACGCTACCTGTTTCACGGCTTCAACATCATCGTAAGGCACGCGAACAAATCCGCTCACCAGCGGTTCAAAACCGGCTTGCACCTTACGGTTGCCCGTGGCTGAAAGTGTAGCTAAAGTACGGCCGTGAAACGATTGTTCCATCACAATAATTTCAGGGGTTTCTATGCCTTTATTGTGGCCATAAAGCCGTGCTATTTTAATCGCAGCCTCATTCGCCTCACAACCTGAGTTGCAGAAAAACACTTTATCCATGCCCGAAATTTCGCACAACTTATCTGCCAATGCAGATTGTTCCGCAATTTGATAAATGTTGGACACATGAATGAGCTTAGCGGCTTGCTCGCCAATCGCTTTTACCAATGTTGGGTGCGCATGCCCCAAACCGTTTACAGCTACGCCTGCAAGGGCATCTAAATACTTTTCACCTGCAACATCCCATAGCCAAACACCCTCCCCCTTAGTAAAGGTTACTGGCTGACGGTTATAGGTGTTCATTAAATGGTCTGACATTTGATCTACTCAATACTTGATTTTTGTTTGTAATTACATAATAGAAAAGCGTTACGACCATAATAGAATGGCCTGCAACCCCCGTGAGAGTAGCTGAAAACCTCAATATTGGCAAGTTTTACCGCACCAAACCCATCGAGAATTTTTGAATAATCACTTGATAAAAATAACAATTTAGGCAAAAATCGCCATCCTTGTAATTTTAATTGCCGATCATTTTTTTATGGCATCTTTAACTTTGACTTCCCAACAAGCAACTTTAACACCTCAACCAGAAACTGACACACCATTACCTGTCGCATGGTATGTTGACCCCAGTATTTATGCGCTAGAACAACAGCATATATTTTCACATACGCCGCAATACCTTGGTCACGAACTGATGGTACCCAACGTGGGCGATTATCATGCTCTGGATTGGATGCATGAGGCTACAAGCTTAATTCATCAGCCAGGTGGTATCAATGCCATCAGTAATGTGTGTCGCCATCGCCAAGCGATTATGCTTAAAGGTCGCGGACACGCTAAAAATATCGTTTGCCCACTGCATCGTTGGACTTACGATTTAGAAGGCAAGCTCTTAGGCGCACCACACTTTGACCAAAACCCTTGCCTGCATCTTAATAATAAACCATTAAAAAACTGGCAGGGTTTACTGTTTGATGGCAAGCGCGATATTGCTAAAGATTTAGCCAAACTTGGTTGTAAGCAGGACTTTGATTTTACTAACTACCAGCTAAACCGTGTAGCGGTTGAAGAATACAACTTCAACTGGAAAAATTTCATTGAAGTGTATTTAGAAGACTACCATGTAGGCCCCTTTCACCCAGGACTGAATCAATTTGTAAATTGCGATCATCTTAATTGGGAGTTTGGCGCGGATTACAGCGTACAAACCGTAGGCTTTAAGCAATCGCTCAACAAACCCGGCTCACCTGCTTACCAGCAATGGCAACAGCAAGTGGCGCTTTATCACGGTGACAAATTACCTAAACACGGCGCTATCTGGATGGTGTATTACCCGTTTTTGATGATTGAATGGTATCCACAGGTGTTGGTGATATCGCACATCATCCCGCGCGGCGTGAACGCTTGCACCAATGTCGTTGAGTTTTATTACCCGGAAGACATTGCCTTATTTGAGCGCGAGTACGTGGCCGCGCAACAAGCCGCCTATGAAGAAACCGCCGTAGAAGACAATGAAATTTGCCAACGCATGCACGACGGTCGCCGCGCCTTGTTCTCACAAAACATTGATGAGCGCGGCCCCTACCAGCATCCAATGGAAACGGGTATGGAACATTTTCATCAATGGGTTCGCCATCAATTGCAACAGCATATCACCCAAACTGGAGTAATTTTCTGACTAAGCTTCGTCAATGAAACGCCCCAGCTTTAGCTTACCTAACCTTGGTAGCCTATGGATGCTAGTCGCAGCCCTTGGCTTTGCCATCATGGGCGCACTGGTTAAAATTGGCGCCCAAAAATTCAGCAGTGCTGAGTTGGTATTTTATCGTTCATTATTTGGCTTAATGGTTATCTGGATGTATATCTATACGCAAAAACTACCCTTAGCCACACCCGTCATGTACAAACAAATGTCACGTGCAGTGGTAGGCTTTGCATCACTGATTTTGTTTTTTTACGCAATCGCACATTTACCTTTAGCCACCGCCATTACGCTCAATTACACTTCACCGTTATTTTTGGCGTTATTTACACCATTTTTACTGTATGAAAAACCTAAAAAAACATTACTCATCGGCCTTGTTATCGGCTTTATAGGCATTGGCCTGCTACTTAAACCTAGTTTTAGCCAAAAAGATTGGCTGGCAGCCTCACTAGGCTTACTCTCAGGCATGGGCGCAGCACTCGCTTATATACATGTAAAGCAATTAGGCCAAGCCAACGAACCTGATTGGCGCACCGTATTTTATTTCACACTGGTTTCCACCATTGGCACAGGGCTATGGATACTATTTGTGCCCCAAGGCGCCCTCTCCAGCAGTTTTGGCGCGACTCACTTTAATACTTTCCATCCCCTTGGTTGGCAAGATTTACTTTTGCTACTTGGGTTAGGCTTGGCTGCCACCATTGCCCAACTCGCCATGACGCGCGCCTATCGCACCGGTGACACCATGGTGGTAGCAAGCTTAGCTTACGTGACAGTATTATTAGCCAGCTTGTTTGGCGTATTATGGTGGCACGAGCATCTAAGCTTAGATGCCTGGATTGCTATTGCTTTGATTATTTTAAGCGGGATAATCGGCATTCGCTCGACACAAAAATAATGCGATTGGGCACTGGAAGTATTACCATCAAAAAATTTACTAGACAGCCGAAGCCTACGGCAGTAATCTAACCCTCCCGCGTTAAAAGCATAGTCATCAATCAACATGCCTCTTGCGATAAAACAGCTAGCCATAAAATGGTGTACTTTGACACTTGCGTCACTGGCGCTATGCGGCTGCCTTGGCGGCTCTATTGCACAACAAATGGCGAGATCATTACTGATGCAAGGCGCAGACCAAGCTACTGCCGCCGCCATGGATGCACATGAGCGCAATGTAAAACTAGCCGCCCAAAGCACGCCGCTCAAAGACACTACCGCACCAGACGATTACCAAATGGCTTTTTTACGTTCAGGATTTGAGACTATTCAGCCGCAAATTGAACCTTTACCACAAACACCATCTGAAATTGAAACGCCGATTCAATATATGCAAGAAAGCAAATTAGTGAGTGTGGAAGTTTGGAACCTACTCATTGGCGATGAAAAACAAAGTGTATTTGAAAAGGCAAGATTACAAGGCTCGACCAACATCCCGCCACATCAAGAATGGTCCCAATGGCAAATTGCGGTAGGTGCCGCTGAAAGCAACGCTCCCAACAACAAACAACAGCCCATCACATTTTTAGTGCCGCCCAACGTTGGCAAAATGCGTAGCGGCACAAAAGCAATGGTCGAGCTCTCCAGCGCTGGAGAGTTAAACATTGCACGGTATACATTGAATTAATCAATGGTGAGTTAGTTCTTGTGTGCGATTAATCGATGTGACTTTACATTTGTTTACAAAGTTCTTGTGTTAGCGACCTATGCTACGTAACGACTTTGTTGTAATGTTCCCCTAACCCACGATCCTAACGTGTGCGACCCGATACCTTTAATTCACTCAATATACATCTAATACCACCATGCTGATAACCCGTATTCTTGTACTACTATTTACAGGATTAATGACCGGGCTCACCATGGCGGCGCCTATTGATGAATCAGACTTTCATTCCAAAGTTGCCACAATTTACAACTTTGAGCCATATAAACTCAAAGCTCAAGAGATGGAAGCAAAGTCCAAACAACTCGACCAATTTTGGTCCTTGGTAGTAGCTGACCCGACAAACACGCTCCCTATGTTGAGAAAAGAACTAGAGGACCCTTCCCACGCTGCATTCTTCTTCTATGACGGAGGCAAGTTACTGCTTTCTATATCACCAGACCGCTCCGACCAGATATTGGCACTTCGCTCTATCTCCAAAGCAGGCCTCCGTGGTATTAATCAAACAGATTACCTGCAAACCATACATTGGTTTGCAGGTAATGGATTCGACACACGCGAAGCTGCTTTTCGAATATTATCGCTCCCTAACTTTAAGGCGTTTATCCCGCAACATGTGTTAACTCTTGGTCAAAACTACTCACTCATCTACATGCTTTTTCCAATGGATGAATCACTCTTCGTGGATGAACTCGCAAGCCGACTGGCATTGGAAAGTAATGCACAATCGTTAAAGAGTTTGTTGCTGGCACTCTGGCACACCGCAACACCTACTGGATATACAGCCATTAAAAATTTCATCGACGACCCAAACAACCCAGCAGATGTTAAGGCATATGCAAAGACGTTACTGGATAGAAATAACTCCAGTTCCAGCTCGGGCTCAGTTAATTTTTCTTCTAACCAATCGCTGAGAGAAGAGCGTCGTAAAATCATGCAAGGCCCAATCAGTAACGAAGCCCTATTGGAATTTGATAAGCTCACTGAAAAAATTCTAGCCAAGCAATAATGACGCCTAACGCACCATCTGACCGCAAGGGTCTTCACCGTGGAACATAAGTGCTTGAGCACTTTATTCACACGCGAAAGCGGGACGCCTAGTACAGCCCGTTGGACTTGCAAAAAACATCCAGTCAGCACGAAGATGTTGAATATTAAATGAATGTTGCATGAGAAAAATACAATGAATAAACATAAAATGTTGTATATTGGGCTTTTAATGACCAGTTTTTTTATGGTTAGTTGTGCCACACCGCGCAACCCTGATGACGCTATCGACGCCTGTAAGCTCACCAAGCCACCTGACAAATCTGCTCAAGGCTACTTTCCACCTCATGCTTATCCTATGCGTTTGTTTCCTGTAGCTCCTGGTGACAGCTATTCTGGGTGTCAGTGGATTTGGATTTCCTACGGTTCTCCTGATGCTTGGGATTATGGTGCAGTTACACTATTCAAGAACGGTGTACCAATAACGCATGATGTCAAATCAGAATATTTCGGAATTGAAATGAGCTGTCGCTATGATGGAGAAAATGTTTCAAAATTAATTACAAAAAGCCCTGATGAAATAAAGTGTGCTTCAAGCTCACGATTACGTGCCTTACTAAACTTAAAGCCAAAAGAAAATACTTGGTGGGATTTTTGGTAACCAAGTGCAACAATATGATAGGAGCTCAAAACTATGTCCGTAAGTGAATCATCGGAAAGTTTAGAAGCTTCTGTGAAAACTACCGTTTCTCCAGATAAACTGGCATATGGTCTTACAATATTGGGTGGTAAAGTTCATGAACTCATAACCAAGGAAGCGGCTAGACTTACTGATATGCCGTATAACAGCCTGATAACTGGCGTGCGTTGGAATGACCTTCCATCCAATAACTCTACAGAACTTGACTACCTTAGCGTTGTACCTGTCTTTGGCACTATAAACAAGTCAGACACTATTGCCAACAAATCTCATCATGGTGAGTTCCAAATCTGGCACAGCATGGCTCCTAATGATGGCACTGGCAGGGTTTATAGCAACGGTGAAGTCAAAAACCTGATCATAGACCAAGCTGTTAAGTGGTATGATCAGGCGCAGACTACTGGCAATAATTTTCATCTCGGCAAAGTCTTGCACATGGTGCAAGACAGTTATTCACGTTCTCATGTGGTGCGCGATGAAAACGGCAAAATCAAAAACTTTCAAAGCTATAACGAGCAAGATGCACATGAACATGGCACTGCCGATAAACCTCAAATTAAAACAGTGATAGAAAACAATGGTATTGAACGCCAAGTAGCAGAGGATTGGCAGAAAATACCTGGCACATTGCAGGCATTAGAAGCCTCAACGGCAATACTTAAACTTTACAAAAGCAGTGCAAGCTCAAAAGAGCTAGCCGAATACTTGCGTGATCAAGTTTACCCTTTTGAAAACGAGCAAACCAAAGACTTGCCTGCGGGTGGCAGTGACCCGAAGTATCAAAAACGAATTGCAGAAAATGGCGCTGAAACACCAATGCGTGAAACTAGCCCAATAAATGCACAATCTACAAGTTTTGGACAAATGGGCGCATCGCACGCAGTTGCCTTAAAAATGGCAGAACATATCCCCGAGCAATATCACGCTCGCTTACAGGAATTAGTCAATCAGCACATTATTGAACATAATCACACGGTCGGTTTGCTGCAAAAAACTTACGCCCATGAATTGCCTGCGTTGTCAGCCTAACCCATTCAAGCTGGGCTGGCTAAAGCCTGCACCTTTACTCTTAAAATTAAATCAATATTGAGAAATTTATTTGGATTGATTACGATGAAAAGCTCTCTGTTATGGCTACTGATTCTGACATTAACATCATGCATGGGCGTCCCTGACAATGTAAAAACAATCGAAAGTTTTGATGCCAATCAATACCTAGGCACTTGGTATGAGATTGCGCGGCTTGACCACAGTTTTGAGCGAAATTTAGACAAAGTGACCGCCACTTATAGCCTGCGTGATGATGGTGGCATTAAGGTGATCAATCGGGGTTTCAATACTAAAACCAAGGCGTGGAAAGAGGCTGAAGGTAAAGCCTATTTCATAGACCCTGCTAACGCTGATGGCTCGCATACGGGCAAACTCAAAGTCTCTTTCTTTGGTCCATTCTATGGCGCATATAACATCATCGAACTCGACAAACCTTATTACAATTATGTGATGCTTTGTGGCCCTGACAAGTCTTACTTTTGGATATTATCGCGCACGCCGCAACTTTCTGACCCAATTAAGCAGCACTTGATTGCGCAAGCCAAAGCGCTCGGGTTCGAGACTGACAAATTGATATACCCGCAACAGTCTTGGGAGGTGATAGATTATGAAGCTGGTCGCCATGTCAGGCATTAGTTATTTATTAGCGCTACTTGACAATAGTGAGTTGGTAGCCTGCTTGCTTTAGACTGGCAATCAGGCCATTTTTACCCGCTAAATGTGAAGCGCCTACCGCTACAAATAGGCTTTTATTTTTTGCGGCATCAAGCACGCGCGCTGCCATTACCGCATTGCGTTCGTCTAGCAATTGGCTCTGCATTTTTGCCCACAAAGACGGCGGCAACATTTTAGCCATCATTTTGCTATTGAGTGCTGTTAGTTTTTCACTATCGCCCGTTAAGTAAGCTTGAATCAGTCGCTCGTAATCAAGTTCTTTAGTTTGCGCACTGCGTTTTAACACCGCGCGTAAAAAGATGAGTTGTTCATCAATACTCAAGCTATCCATTGCCGAAAAATGTTCTGCTGCAGTTTCAATACCGGTAACTTCTTTGCCAAAATCCTCTGCTAATCTCATCAGCAAGTTGTCTTGGGCAAAAGGGGTGATTGGCCTAGCGGCATCAAACACAACGGCTAATAACCAAGGTTTAGTGCGCAGGGCAACATCTCGAGGCATGACATGAAACTCAGCTAAAGCATAAACTTTATCCAGCTCATTTTGCGTGAGTATTGTTTGTAGGTTTGCGTCCGACATCATTAACACACTGGTGTCTTTGGGTGCGTCGGCTTCCATCATAAACGCATCAACAGACTTCAAAGACGCTATCAACGCAGGCGAAAAATCAGTTACGCGATTATCGTCGGTGTGTATGGTGCCAAATAGATAGATTGTATTGTTGCTAGGTGATTCGGCTTTCCAGAATAAACCTGGTGCTGCAAAAACAGTCGAACTGAAAACAGCCAGAAAACAAAAGCTGATTAACTTTTGACGAAGTTTTTGCACATCAAAAAACATCGAGTGCCCTTAAGAGTATTTGCGTTTGTGTTCTGACACGCGCCTAGGTCGAACCGTTCGCTCTAACTGTTCGCCACGCACCGTGGTAATTGGTTTATTTGATAATGGTTGCCAAGCAGGAATCAAACAGTGCTTGCCACTGCCTATTAAGTCTTCACGTCCCATTTTTTTCAACGCTTCGCGTAGTATCGGCCAATTGTTTGGATCATGAAAGCGAATAAACGCCTTATGCAATTTACGCACGTTACCCGCTTTGGGGATGGGCACATCGTCAGAATCTGCCGTGACTTTTCGCAACGGATTTTTACCTGAGTGATACATCGCTGTCGCCATCGCCATCGGCGTAGGCGTAAAGGTTTGCACTTGGTCTAACTTAAAGTCGTATTTTTTGAGCCATAATGCTAAGTTCAGCATGTCTTCATCAGTCGTGCCAGGGTGTGCCGCAATAAAGTATGGAATCAAATACTGCTTTTTACCCGCCTCAGCGCTAAACTTTTCAAACATGGCCTTAAACTCATCATAAGCGCCCATGCTTGGCTTCATCATTTTGCTGAGTACGTTTTCTTCCGAGTGTTCCGGTGCAATTTTGAGATAACCACCCACGTGATGCTGCACCAGTTCTTTCACATATTCCGGTGATTTCACCGCAAGGTCATAACGCACACCGCTACCGATTAAAATCTTTTTCACGCCTTTAATGGCACGTGCTTTACGGTACAGCTGAATCAAAGCGCTGTGGTCGGTATTTAAGTTTTCACAAACCCCCGGATACACGCAACTCATTTTTCGACAGGAGTTTTCTATCGCCTCGCTTTTACAAGCAATGCGATACATATTAGCGGTTGGGCCGCCAAGGTCAGAAATTACGCCGGTAAAGCCTTCAACTTTATCGCGAATTTCTTCAACCTCTTTTAAAATTGATGCCTCACTGCGGCTTTGAATAATGCGGCCTTCATGCTCGGTAATGCTACAGAAAGTACAGCCGCCAAAGCAACCGCGCATGATGTTGACGCTAAAACGTATCATCTCCCACGCAGGGATTTTTGCGTCTTTATAAGCTGGGTGAGGCTTACGTGCGTACGGCATATCGTACACGTAATCCATCTCTTTGGTGGTCAATGGAATCGGCGGCGGATTTAACCAAACTTCGCGGTCACCATGCTTTTGTACTAAAGCGCGTGCATTGCCAGGATTGGCTTCTAAATGTAAAACACGCGAAGCATGCGCATACAACACAGGGTTTTGCGCTACTGCTTCATAATCAGGCAAGCGCACCACTTGCTTGGCTCTATCAGCTTTAGGCTTACGTACAATTTCAATCGCTTTTGTGCCTTCAGGCAATGCGGCTTTTGGTTGATTATCATCAGTCGCACAACTTGCATCGGCTTTGCCCATTTTCATTTCATACGGGTCAACAGGCTTGTCCACCACTCCAGGGCGATCTAGTCTGGTACTTTCAATTTCGCTCCAGCCTTCTGGAATTTTCTTACGCAAAAACGCGGTGCCGCGAATATCTTGAATACTGGCGACATTTTCACCTTTGGCGAGTCGATGACTTAACTCAATCAAAGCGCGCTCAGCATTACCATAAAGCAAAATATCCGCTTTAGAATCCACCAAAACACTGCGGCGCACTTTGTCTGACCAATAATCATAATGCGCAATGCGACGCAAACTGGCTTCAATACTGCCAATCACCAATGGCACATCTGAATAAGCCTCGCGACAGCGCTGGCTATACACTAGCACTGCACGATCCGGGCGTTTATTAGGCACGGCATCTGGCGTGTAAGCATCATCAGAACGGATTTTTCTATCAGCGGTGTAGCGATTGACCATGCTATCCATATTGCCAGCGGTGACACCAAAATAAAGGTTAGGCTTACCCAACACCTTAAAAGCACTCGCATTTTGCCACTCAGGCTGTGCAATAATCCCTACCCGAAAACCTTGTGCCTCTAGTAATCGCCCCACCAGTGCAACACCAAAGCTGGGGTGATCAATATAGGCATCACCTGAAATCAAGATGATGTCGCAACTATCCCAGCCGAGCGCATCCATCTCGGCGCGTGACATCGGCAGAATTGGTGCAGGCCCAAACCGCTTCGCCCAATACGGGCGATAGCTTTGGATAGGCTTTGCTAACAGGGTTGAGTATTGTTCCAAGATGTTCGCTATAAATCAATAAAAGTGTGCGCATTTTACGCGCTAATTATATGATTAAGAAGCTTTTTTTACTAAAATATCTGCAAAAGTGACCCTGTTTATAACAAGGCTATGCCAAATAACTTCATGACCAAAGCAAAGCCCCAGAAAGCAAATATGGTAAATATCACACAAACTAACAGCGTGATGACAAACCCCAATTTAGGTAATAAATAGGGGAAAAGTAAAAACATGGGCAAGGTAGGTAGCACATACCAAAAAGTATAATAGGCGTGGTTGCCAATTTTATCGAGTGGTTGCTGTTCAACATAAAGCCAGATCAAAGTAAGCACCGTCACCAAGGGTAGGGCTGCGAATAAGGCGCCTAATTTATCGCTACGTTTTGCCAGTTCTGAAACCAGCACTACCACGCCAGCAGTGATTAAATACTTCATCAGCAAATATTGCATGGCCACTCCAGTTCACTTTTAAAAGATAACAACTTTCTACAAAAAAAAGAATAATATTTTTTGCGAGAAACAAAATCCGACTCAATGCTTCATCACTGGCTTTTCATCAGGTGAAAATGATGAAAATAGCCGTTTGTGGGTTATCTAGGTTAAAAAAGTATCAATATCAAACTAGGCATTTACAAGCGACAGTCTCATAACCGCGCTCATATTTAGCGTTTGACTACGCACTAGTCAAATTAAAAATCGCCTCACCCTGCCAACGCACTACACTCAAACACGGCGCGGCAATGCGCTGTTGCAAGCTGGTTACATTTTCTGCAAACATACACGCGTTTGGGTCAATCTCATTCGCCACCCAACCGGCAAGGGTGAGTCCACGGGCTTTTATCGCTTCAACCGTTAGTAGCGCATGATTGATGCAACCTAAGCGCATGCCCACCACTAAAACAATGGGAATATTAAGCCCAACGGCTAGGTCAGCTAAGGTTTGTGTTTGATTGAGCGGTACAAAAAACCCGCCAGCACCTTCCACAATCACTACCTCTGCCAACGTAGTTAGTTGCTGATAAGCGTTAATAATTGCATCTAAACTAATCACAACAGCCGCTTGCTCGGCCGCGATATGCGGTGCAATGGCTGGCGCAAACTGATAGGGGTTAATTAAATTTTTTGCAGCAACTACGTTACTGGCATGACTAAGTGCAATCACATCTTCATTTTGCAGCTCGCCCGGTTCGCCTCGCTCACGAGGTGCGCCCACTTCACAACCTGAAGCAATCGGCTTCATGCCAATCGCTTTTAAACCTGATTGTGCAAAATGTCGCACTAGGCGACTTGCAACATAGGTTTTACCTACATTGGTATCCGTGCCAATCACAAAATAAGACTGTGCCATATCGCTTTATTTGTTTCTAGGTTTAAAAGTTACAGGCGACACGCCATCATCAAACCTGGGCTTATCTTGCGCACGCCAAGCATGGCCATAGACTACTTCAAACGTGGCTGGCAATTTGCCATCTACACGAAACTGCTCATAACTTTGTTCTAGTTTTTCAAAAAATCCGCGTCCAAGCAAGCCACGCGCACGGCCATCGGTGGCGTTATGAGCGCCGATACTTTTAAGGTCGCGCATCACACTTTTTACGTCATCATAGGTGAGGGTAAATCTTTCCACGTCTAATACCGGTGCGCTAAAACCTGCCCTTACAAGCGCATCGCCGATGTCGTGCATATCAATAAAACGGCTCACACTGGTATATTCATTGCCGCTTGCGGCACTGCTTGCAACTCTTAACTCACGCAGTGTATCTGGGCCAAATGTGCTAAACATCAGTAGGCCTTCAGGCTGCAATACACGGTGAAACTCTTGCAGTGCAGCATCCAGATCATTACACCATTGAATGGCCAAGTTAGACCATATCAATCCGGTACTGGCACTTGCGAGCGGCAATGCTTCAATATCTGCACATAACAGGTTCTGCTTTGCACCGCCTAGCAATGATTTAAGCTTATGCACTAAACCTGAACCTAAGCCCATACTGGCACGTGTTTGTCGCGTTTTTTGCAGCATAGGGTAAGCAAAATCGAGTGAAACTATTTGAGATTTTTCATACCTTTTTTGTAGCGCATGGCTAGCCATGCCCGTGCCACAGCCCGCATCCAGTATCACTTGTGGATTAAGTTTAACTAAATCTAGCCGACTCAGCATTTCCTCACGCACTTGCTTTTGCAAGATGGCGGCGGCATCGTAAGTTTCTGCCGCACGGCCAAAGGAGGCGCGCGCACGGGCTTTATCGATGCGATAAATATCGTCTATTATCATGAGCTTAAAGTGGTGGCGGTTCTAAAAATTGCACAATCGCATCAATAAATTGCTCTTGATGCGACAAAAATGGCGCATGCGATGCGCCTGACATCACGCGTAAAAAACCCACCGGAAGTGTTTTCATCATCCAATGTGCGGCCTGTACAGGCGCCAAGGTATCTCTATCGCCATGCACCAGCAATGTGGGTTTTCTTAAATGCTCAATTTCAGCACGCAAGTCTGTTTCTAATAAAATATCAAGCGCACGATACAAGGTTTGCGAGGTCGGCATTGGGCGTTCTGCAAATTTATTACGTAACAGTTTTACTGTACTCCGTGCATCATTAGCACCCATGCATTGCAGCGTTAAAAACTGCGTCATGGTTTTGTGATAATCCTCATTCACATTATCAGCAAAATCACCAAATACTTCAGGCTCAATGCCGATATCCCATGTAGATTTGTATTCAACACTATCTTTATCAAAACTTCTATTCACAAAGCAAGGTGTTGCACCGACCAGCACCAGTCTGCGCACTAAATCAGGGTAATCCAGCGCTATACGCATAGCGATCTGCGCACCTAACGACCAACCCACGACATCAGCGTTTGCCGGTAGTATTTCTGACACTTTTTCTGCAACTGCATGCAAATGAAAAGGCTCTATCGGTCGGCTCAAGCCCATGCCCGGTAAATCTACAATATGCAGGGTAAACAGCTTACTCAGCCTTTTTACCAAAGGCTGCCACACGGCGCCATTCATGCCCCAGCCGTGCAGCAATACCAAGTTTTGCCCTGTGCCTATCACTTCAACATGGAGATTGTTAGCGATCATGCAACCAGCTCACTTTCCGCCTGATGGATGGCTGCAACTAGTTTTTGAACATCTTCTAATGTGTGTGCCGCCGAGAGTGATATGCGTAAGCGCGCCGTACCTACGGGCACAGTGGGTGGGCGTATCGCTGGTACTAAAATACCTAGCGTTTGTAAATATTCACTGAGTGCCAGCGCTTCTTTATTGCCGCCTACAATCAATGGTTGAATTGACGTATCTGAGGCCATTAACTGCCACTTTTTGAGCTTGAGATTATCTTTTAAATAAGCAATCAAGCGATTCAAATTCGCACGTAAATCGTCGCCCTGCTCTATCAATTTAACCGAAGCTGCCAGCGTTGCCGACAACGCAGGCGGCGCAGGGGTTGAATACACATAACTTTTTGCTTTTTGAATCAAGTAATCAATCACCACTTGCTCGCCAGCCACAAAAGCACCAGCAACGCCAGCCGCCTTACCTAAGGTTGCCATCATGATAATACGCGGTGATTTTAAATTAAAGTGGCTCAAACTGCCCTTGCCATGCTTACCCAGCACCCCAAAACCATGCGCGTCGTCCATGTACAAGTAGGCATCATACTTTTCACACAGCGCGAGGTATTCCGGTATCGGTGCAATGTCGCCGTCCATGCTGAATACCGCATCTACCGCGATTAACTTGTGTTTGGCCGTGCTAGCTTTAAGCAGATTTTCAAGCGCGGCAACATCGTTATGTGCAAAGCGGTTAAATTCTGCCAGTGAATAATAGCTGCCATCGTTTAAGCAGGCATGGTTGAGCTTATCGGCAAAAATTGCATCACCACGCCCGGCCAGTGCGCCTAGTGTGCCGATGTTCGCCATATAGCCCGTAGAAAACAATAGTGCGGCGGGTAAATTAACGAATTGTGCAAGCCGTTTTTCTAAATCATCGTGGTAACGATGATGCCCGGTAACCAAGCCAGAGGCACCACTACCCACGCCAGCGTCGCCAGCCGCTTGCTGCATAGCCGCAATCAATGTTGGATGATTAGCCAAACCTAAATAATCGTTACTGCAAAACGATAAATACGGCTTATTGTTAGCAACAATATGCTCGGCTTGTGGCGAATCTAATAGCCGCCGCTGGCGTAACAGGCCATCAATTTGGCGTTGATCAAGTTCTTTTTGTAGCGATTTAAGCATAAATTTTAGATTCTGTAGGAGCGAGTTTATTCGCGAATTACAAAGTTTTTTTGCGAATAAATTCGCTCCTACAATAATTTGAAACCCTTTTAGATTTTGTTAATGCCAAGCTTGGCAAACAGCTTTTTATCACTATCGGCTTCAGGATTACCTGTCGTCAGCAGTTTTTCACCGTAAAAAATACTGTTGGCACCCGCTAAAAAGCACATTGCCTGTATGCCGTCAGACATACTTTGGCGACCAGCGGATAAGCGCACATAGCTGGTTGGCATGGTAATACGCGCCGCCGCAATGGTACGCACAAACTCTAATGGGTCCAGCTCTTCTGTGCCATGTAATGGCGTGCCTTCCACTTGGGTCAGCAAGTTGATGGGCACACTCTCGGGCGGGCGCTCCATATTAGCCAATTGCGCCAACAGTCCTGCACGTTGATTACGAGATTCGCCCATGCCGATAATACCGCCGCTACATACGTTAATATCAACGCTACGCACGCGGTCTAACGTTTCTAGCCTGTCTTGATAAGTACGCGTGGTAATCACTTCACCATAAAATTCAGGTGCAGTATCCAGATTATGGTTGTAATAATCCAAACCTGCATCTTTCAATTGCTCGGCTTGGCCTTCTTTCAACATGCCTAAAGTCGCACAGGTTTCCAAGCCCATGGCTTTTACTTCTGCAATCATTTTAAGCACAGGTTCTAAATCACGCTGTTTTGGGCCACGCCATGCTGCACCCATACAAAAACGGCTGGCGCCATTGTCTTTTGCCTCTTGCGCAGCTGCCACCACATCATCCAGCGCCATCAGCGGCTCACTCTCAACCTCCGTGTGGTAACGCGCCGCCTGCGGGCAATAACCACAATCTTCAGAACAGCCACCGGTTTTAATCGAGAGCAAAGTGCTCACTTGTACGGCATTCGGGTCAAAATTTTCGCGGTGCACTGTTTGCGCGCGATACATCAAATCACTGAAAGGCAATTCGTATAAGGCAACAATCTCGTCCACACGCCAACGGTTAACGGTTTTTTCTTCATGAGAATGGCATGACTTATTTAAGCCAGCTTTTATATTTTCGGTATTGATAATAGCCTCTGTGCCAAGTGTGGTTGCACTGGGCGTTGTCGCGCATGAGTCCGTTGATAGTCCAAGCATTGTTAGTTCCTTTATATTCAACGAAATCAGTATTCGCTGAAATTTGAGATAGAATTTAGGTGTGATTATACCTTGTCAACAAAACAGCCTGCAAACTTTGAACAGTAGATTAAAATTTAAGCAAATTTGCATACTGTGCGCCAGCCATGAGGGTGGTGAGTTAGGCATCTGCAAGCCATGCTTAAACGACTTATCATGGCACAGCTCGCCACAATGCCTGCAGTGTGGGCTCATCTCGGATGGCTCAATCTGCGGCAACTGTTTAAAAGCACCACCCAGTTTTGATGCAACCCACGCACTATTCAGTTACGACTACCCAGTAGATAAGCTGCTGCAACACTATAAATACAAAGAAACCTTACATTTAGCCAATACCTTTGCCGCCTTACTGACAAATAAAATACAACCAAGCACACACACCCATAAAATTGACCGCATCATCCCCATGCCTATGCATGCGACACGCCTCAAACAGCGCGGCTTTAATCAGGCATTAGAGGTCGCACGGCTGATGGGTAACAACATGCAAATCAAACTAGATTATCAATCTTGCCAACGCATCAAATATACGCCGCCACAAGCCAGCTTATCACTTAAAGAACGTATCAAGAGCATACGCGGCGTGTTCAACTGCGCGCAAAGTTTGCAAGGTTTAAACATTGCACTGGTAGATGATGTGATGACTACAGGCGCCAGTTTGAACGAGTTAGCTAAAACATTAAAACAAGCCGGCGCCGCCCATGTAGAATGCTGGGTCATCGCAAGAACATTGCCTAAACCTTACTAATCAAAAACTTATGTTTACAATTGTATTATTTGAACCAGAAATACCGCCCAACACTGGCAATATCATCAGGCTATGTGCCAATACCGGCGCAGATTTACATCTGGTAAAACCACTTGGCTTTACGTTAGAAGACAAACAACTCAAACGTGCGGGGCTGGATTATCACGAATACGCCAATCTAAAAGTACATGAAAATTGGACCGACTGTAAAGCGGCATTGGCAGGCAGGCGCCTCTTTGCAATCACGACCAAAGGCAGTACGCGGCATAGCGATATTGAATTTAAAGTGGGCGATTGTTTTGTATTTGGTCCGGAAACTCGCGGTTTACCTGAGAAAATTCGTCAAGAGTTTACAGCTGAACACCGCTTACGGTTACCGATGCTACCTAATAGTCGTAGTTTGAATTTATCAAACTCTGCCGCAGTGTTGTTATACGAAGCTTGGCGGCAAATTGGGTTTGAAGGCGGAGTGTAAAAACACATTCTCTAAACCTACCGTTCACTTTGACCGGCCTAGGGGACAATAGCTATAAAAACTAAACACCCTCTGGTTTTTGATCACGCCCCAATAGATCCATCACCGCTTCTTTTGCGCTTTTACCGTGTGATAAAGCTTGATTCACCTCGTAGGTAATCGGCATGTCCACGCCAATAGTTTCAGCGCGGCGCATCACTTCACGCGCGGTGTTCACGCCTTCTGCCACGTGACCGAGCCCTTGCAGAATATCACTCAGGCTTTTACCGCTGGCAAGTTGCAAGCCGACCTCTCTGTTTCTGGAATATTGCCCAGTACAGGTTAAAATTAAATCTCCCACGCCAGCCAAGCCCATAAAAGTTTCAGTTTTAGCACCTAGTGCCACGCCAAAACGGGTCATTTCAGCCAAGCCGCGTGTAATCATGGCGGCACGCGCATTGTTGCCAAAGCCCATACCATCCGAGATACCTGCCGCTATCGCCATTACGTTTTTAACCGCACCACCGACTGAAACCCCAATCACATCGGTAGTGTGATAAACACGCAAATTGGCACCATGTATCAATAAAGCCGCTTCATTGGCAAAAACTTCATCATTCGCAGCCAGTGTGACTGCGGTTGGTAAACCACGCACCAACTCAGCCGCAAAACTAGGCCCTGACAATGCGCCCCATTTTTGCCCAGAGGAATCAGCCGCGCCTAACTCTTCAAGTGCTACTTCATACGGCAACTTTGCAGTTAGCGGCTCCAAACCCTTATGCGCCCAAATAATCGGCAACTGACAGCCAAGCTGCTTGATGTCTTTCAAGATTGCTCGAAACCCTGCTGTAGGCACTACGGATAAAATCAGGTCTGCGCCATCAAGCGCGGTTTGCAAATTGTCCTCGATTTGTAATTGGTCATTAAATTTAAAGTCACCCAAGTACATAGGATTGGCGCGTGCTTTACGCATACCCGATACATGGCCCGCATTGCGCGCCCAAAGTGACACTTGGTGGCGCTGACTAATGTTCATTGCCAACGCGGTACCCCAGGCACCAGCACCAAGAACCGCTATTTTTGTCATTTAATTAAAACCCCAGGTTGATGAAACCAAAATAAAACCAGTGGCTCCGTCACGATGCCGCACCTTAAGCCAGCCGTTGTTTGGCTTTGTATCCACCACTTCCAATAGCACGCCTTTTTCTAACGTGGCAACCAAGCTGGCGCTGGCATCAGCGGCTTGCCTTATTTCAGCCTGATTGATAGTAATCATCACCGTGCGCTTATCAGACAACTGCTTGGTTTCTACCCAGTTAATACTGCCCTCTGCATCACGCACTTTCAGCCAATCACCCAGATTAACAATAATTTCAACAGGGTAATATTGGCTAAGTAGCAGGACTTTTTTTGCGGAACTTGAAGGCGCGTCATAAAGTACCGCTTTAGGTACCGACACTGATTTAAACTCTAGCGCTGATGCCGCAACAGGCATCAACACTAAAGATAATATGATTAAAACTTTGCTAAATTGAGACATCAACTTAGTGTGTTGCGGTGTTTGCAGTCTCAGCCTGTTGCTGTTTTTGTTGCGCAAACAAGGCTTCAAAGTTAATTGGGTTGAGCAACACTGGTTGAAAACCGCCACGGATGACTAAATCCGAGATGCTTTCACGCGCATAAGGGAACAAAATGTTAGGGCAAGTAATGCCAACAATCATTTCAATGTTTTCTTCAGGCACATTGCGAATATGGAAAATACCCGCTTGTGTTACTTCAACCAAAAACACGGTTTTGTCTTCAATTTTTGAAGTTACTGTGACTTTAATTGCCACTTCAAATACGTTTGCTTCAATTTGCTGCGCAAAATTGCTTAACTCGATAGCCACTTGCGGCTGCGTGCGATCTGTAAAAATTTGCGGTGCATTAGGAATCTCTAATGAAGCGTCTTTAACGTAAATTTTTTCGATACTAAAGCCTGGTTGTTGTGTCTGTTCTTCATTGTTAGCGACTGGTGCTGCGTTGTTATCTTCTTGTGCCATGATTCTCTACTTAAAAATGTTAATTGAATGGGTTAATGACAATGCTAAAAAATCAGCGGCTATTTTAACAGACTTTAGGGCACCTCTAATAATTCAAGTTACTCAGCCAGACAAAGCGCGAGTAAAAAATTGTGACGCAGCATATGGTTGATATGTAAGGAATAATTTTTTATGAGCAACGCAGTATCGCAACGGAAATTGAATTAATAGAGATGCCCTTTATGCTGCCAGTAACGAATCAAGCCCGCCTGCCAAATCCAGCGCGCGCAAATCATCAAAACCACCTATATGTCGATCATCAATGTAAATTTGCGGCACAGTACGGCGGCCTGTTTTTTGCATCATTTCATCGCGCTTTTCTGGCTGCAAATCAATGCGAATTTTATTGATTTCTGTCACGCCCTTACTCATTAGCAAACGCTCGGCATTCATACAATAAGGACAAACCGCTGTGGTGTACATCAAAACATTGGCCACTTACTGCCCCTCTTTTACAATTGGCAATTTTGCTTCTATCCAGGCATTCACGCCGCCTTGCAGATAATTAACTTGCTTATAGTCTGCCTTGCGCAAAATATCACAGGCCTTGGCAGAGCGCGCACCATGCTGGCAATTCACCAAAATCGGTTTATCTTGATATTTTTTAAGTGTATTCAAACGTTCCACCAACTTATCCAGTGGAATATGTTTAGCATCCACAATATGACCACTGGCAAATTCCGCATCATCACGTACATCCAGCACAATTGCATGGCTACGATTGATTAAGGTGATCGCCTCGGCTGTGCTTAAATTTGGCACGCCACCCGCGCCCTTTTTTAGGGCTGGCAATAACAACATGATGCCCGAACCCACAGCCAAACCTATCAGCAAAGCATTTTTTATAATAAATTCCACGCATTTCCTCTCAAAATAAAATCAGATTTAGGGGTCGGTTATAAGCACAAGATTTTAAATCAGGTAAAGCATCAATAAAAAAATAACAACGCATCATAACGAAAAATATTGACGCTATAGCAACACCCTTAAATTTACAGTCCGATTTTACGTGTAATTAAGCTAAAATGGTGACATTGCTCCCATAAATTTATGCAAATATTTAAGGCGAAACATTATGTCAACGTCCGCGACTAGCACAAACACCACACCTGTCTGCTTACTCATTTTAGATGGCTTTGGCTATCGTGAAGAAATGAGCGATAACGCGATTGCACAAGCCAAAAAACCCAACTGGGATGCGCTTTGGAAAAACTTCCCGCATACGCTGATCAATGCCTCAGAACATTATGTAGGATTACCTGATGGCCAAATGGGCAATTCAGAGGTAGGCCATCTTAACATTGGTGCCGGACGTGTCGTGTTTCAAGACTTTGAGCGCATCAACAACAGCATTGCCAGCGGCGAGTTTTTTGAACATGCCGAATTAAAACCGGCATTACTCAATATTAAAAACAATCAAAAAGCCTTGCATATTTTCGGGCTACTCTCAAACGGCGGCGTACACAGCCACCAAGACCACATTCACGCCATGATTAAAATGGCCGCCAAACATGGTTTAAGTAAAGTGTATATTCATGCGTTTTTAGATGGTCGTGATACGCCTCCCGTGAGCGCCGCGCCTTTTATCGAGGCCTTAGAGCAACAATGTAAAACTCTGGGTGTAGGCAAAATCGCCTCTATTAGCGGCCGCTTTTATGGCATGGATAGAGATAAACGTTGGCCGCGCGTAGAAGCCGCCTACAAACTATTTACTGAGGGCATCGGTGAGTTTGTGGCCGAGACCGCCGCCATTGGTCTACAAGATGCCTATACGCGAGGTGAAAATGATGAGTTCGTCAAAACTACGGCTATTCGCAAAGCAGGTGAAGCGCCTGTGCATTTAGAAGACGGCGATTTAGTCGTGTTCATGAACTTTCGCTCCGACCGCGCGCGCCAACTCACACACGCCTTACTAGCTGAAGATTTTGACGGCTTCCACCGTCGCCATGTGCCTAAATTAGCAGGCTACTTTACACTCACCATGTACGACAAAAAAGAAACCAAAACCACAGCCCTGTTTCCACCACAAGAAGTGCGCAATACCTTTGGAGAATATTTATCTAACCTTGGCTTAACGCAACTAAGAATTGCCGAAACTGAAAAATATCCGCATGTGACTTTCTTTTTTAACGGCGGTGAAGAAACCGTTTTTGCAGGTGAAGACAGAATCCTGGTACCGTCTCCGCAAGTAGAAACCTATGATTTGCAACCTGAGATGAGCGCTTATGAAGTCACTGAAAGACTTGAAGAAGCTATTCTCAGCCAAAAATACAATGCCATCATTTGCAACTACGCCAATTGTGACATGGTAGGCCATTCCGGCAATCTAGGTGCTGCCATTGCCGCAGTAGAAACCTTAGACACCTGCATCGGACGCGTGGTAAATGCCATGCAAAGCATCGGCGGTGAGGTACTGATTACCGCAGACCACGGCAATGCAGAGCTCATGTACGATGTTGAAAATCAACAACCGCATACACAACACACCACCAACTTAGTGCCGTTGATTTACATAGGTCGAGAAGCTACACTAAACAACGGTGGTGCATTGTCTGATTTAGCGCCCACACTACTGCACATGATGGGCTTAGCGCAACCTGGTGAAATGACGGGTAAAAATTTAGTGCAAGTTAAAGTGTGATATTAAAGCTTAAGTTTTTTAGTCTAATGATGCGCAATCAACCTTTTCGTTTGGCTTCAATAGCGGCCTTAATGACCGCATTGCTATTACACACGCCGTTAGTGTTGGCTGAAAAAAAACCAGCACAGCCCAAACAGGCGTTGAGCGATTTGCAGCAACGTTTAGAGTCCCTAAAAAAAGAGCTGGGCAACTCCCAAGAAGCGCACAAAGACGCAGCCGATGCACTGAAAGAAAGTGAACAGGCAATTAGCGAAGCCAACAAAAAACTATATGAAATCAATCAACGCCAACAGCAAAATAAAAAAAACCTCACGCGGCTTGAGGCTGACGCCTCATCAACCAATCAATTACTGTTGCAACAACAAAACCTATTAAGCCGACAACTTTACCAGCAATACAGCCACGGCCAACCCAGCTACCTGCAGATGATTTTGCAAAATGAACGTCCCAGCGAAATAGCACGCGATATTCATTATTTTTCATACGTTGCCAAAGCACGAACTGAGTTAATTCAAAAAATGCAAGGCAACCTTGCCAAGTTAACCAAACTCAATGAAGAAACGGCAGCCGCGTTAAAAGAAGTTAGCGATCTTAAACAAAAACAGGTAGATGAACGCCGCACTTTACAACGCGAGAAACAAGAAAAATCTAAAGTCGTTAAATCACTTTCACAGCAAATTGCATCGCAACGCGGTGAAATCAAAAAACTGAAACGCGATGAAAAGCGACTCTCAAAATTGGTAGAACGTTTAGCCAAGATTATTCCAGCTAAACCAAAACCCAAAACCACAAAAAATAGCACCTCTATTAATGTTGCAAATAATAAAAAAACCAATCAAATTATCGCCAACAACAATGCCTTACCTAGCGATGAGTTTGCGGGCGCTAACTTTGCCGCACTCAAAGGTAAGCTACGGCTACCAGTGCGCGGTGAGGTCACCAACCGTTTTGGTGCCAGCCGCGAAGATAGTGGCGTTTCATGGAAAGGGCTATTCATCAAGGCCAATGAAGGTACAGAGGTGAAGTCTGTTGCCAGTGGTCTTGTGGTTTTTGCTGACTGGTTACGTGGCTTTGGTAATTTAGTAATTGTGGACCATGGCGATGGCTATTTGAGCTTATACGGAAATAATCAAGCCATATTAAAACAAGCTGGTGAAGTAGTACGCGGCGGTGATGCAATCGCATCCGTTGGCAACAGCGGTGGCAACGAAGCTAACGGAGTTTATTATGAGTTGCGCCTGCAAAGCAGACCTTTCGACCCACTAAGTTGGAGCAGATTGAATTAGCTAGTATTTGTTAATACGGTTTACCTAAAGCGCATGTAGCCGTTTCTGGAAGTTAATAAAACAAATTTCTGATTTCATTAACACCACTGAATGCATCGGAAATTTAGTACTATTTTAGCTTAGTTAAATTGGAGAATCCGGATTAGCCTAACGCTGGAGGTGTAAATAATTTTGCGTAAACATCATTTTGCAGGAACCTGCTTTTCAGAAATGGATAAAAAACGACCTTACCAAAAGCTTTACCCAACGATTTAATTGATAGCCTGCGATCAAACTACAAGAAGCCAAAAAACCTGATAAGTGAGAATGGTTTCTCGGTAGTCAAGTAACAATTGAAATTGATGGTACATATATTGCTTAGGATATATTACGACAACTTAATTTGGACGAAATAACATGTCCCCTGCACCTGTTTCCAGTCGCGTTGCGCTGGTGACTATTTACGAAATTGGCAAAATTCTTAGCTCTTCGCTAGATCAGCATAAGACTTTGCGCCAAGTACTGCATGTCATTGCCACCCATCTTAATATGCAGCGCGGCATGATATGCGTGCGCAAAGACCTGGATGACCTCAGTATTATTGCCTCAATTGGCTTTAGTCAGGAAGAAACTGCACGTGGTCGATTTGCCGTAGGCGAAGGGGTTACTGGGCGAATTTTTCAAACAGGCTTCCCTGCTATTATCCCTAATGTGGCACATGAGCCACTTTTTTTGAACCGTACTGGTGCAAAAAGACTAATAAAAGATCAGGCTATCTCGTTTTTAGGTGTTCCCATCAAGGTAGGCCGGGAAACTATCGGCGTACTCTCATTTGAACGCAACGCGAGTGACCATTGGCATGGTTTTGAAGATGATTTGCAATTACTGGGTATGGTGGCCAATTTAATCGGCCAAACCTTGCGACTGCACCAACAAGTGACCAGTGATAGAGAGCAGCTGTTGCAAGAGAAATTTCGCTTGCAAAAAGAACTGGGGGGTAAGTACAGTCTGGAAAATGTTATTGGTCAATCCAAACGCATGCAAGAGGTGTTTGCAGATGTGCACATGGCTGCCCCTGGCAAAAGCACTGTTTTGCTACGCGGTGAATCTGGCACAGGTAAAGAGGTTATTGCCAGATCTATTCACTTTTTGTCTTCGCGCAAGAACAAACCCTTCATTAAAGTCAATTGTGCTGCATTGACTGAAAGCTTGCTTGAATCCGAGCTATTCGGTCACGAGAAAGGCGCTTTTACTGGTGCGTTACAAGAGCGCATAGGGCGCTTTGAACAGGCAAACGGCGGTACATTATTTTTGGATGAAATTGGTGATGTTTCACCTGCTTTCCAAGTTAAATTACTGCGTGTTTTGCAAGAACGAGAATTTGAACGTGTAGGCGGCAATAAGACGATTAAAGTGGATGTACGCCTGATTTGTGCGACAAATCGCAATTTGGAAGAAGCTGTAAACAAAGGTGATTTTCGCTCTGATTTATATTTCCGCATTAATGTCATTTCAATACATTTACCACCATTACGTGAGCGAAGAGATGATATTCCACTATTGGTAGAGCGCATTTTGTCACGATTTAATCGCGACAATAACGCGAAAATAGGCATTACACCAGAGGCGATGCATGTACTTTCTAACTGCCATTGGCCAGGCAATGTTCGTGAACTGGAAAACTGTGTGGAACGCTTTGCTACTATGTCGCGTAGCAATCTCATTCATGAAGTGGATATTCCTTGCCAAACTAATCAGTGTTTATCTTCCACCTTGTGGAAATACCGGCCCTCAGGTGGAGTAATCCCTATTGCACCCATTGCAGATGAACCGTTACACACATCATCCAAGCTTGAAAAACCTGACACGCCAGATGATGAGCATGGGCCTTTTTCTCAAACCGAGCGAGAACAACTGATCACCGCTATGGAAAAAAGTGGTTGGGTACAAGCCAAGGCTGCACGATTACTTAACCTTACACCTCGCCAAATGGGGTATGCGTTGCGAAAATACAATATTGAGGTTAAACGGTTTTAGCTATCGATTCGACATATGCAGACTCACGACTACAACTGGTCGCATTAACCTCATGAATGTGACCAGTTTTTTTGCAGCAAAAGCACAAATTAAATAACACATCACCACCTGCGTTTTGTTCATTACAAATCCAACATTTTCATCTGTATCTTTCGCGACAATCACAGCATTTTGTCGCAATCACGACAAGCCTAACTCAGACCAAACTCCCCGTATAACCGCATGTTTCATGGCCTAAAAAAATAAATTATGCCGTGGCACGTGTTTTGCATGGTGATAGGTAAATAGACTATTAAGGTCATTACCTTTAAGGGATCTCACTATGGAATCTGCTCTAGAAACTGCATCGCAAAACGCATCGCCTAGCTTAAGTCGCTTAAAACCGCTGACGGGCATCAAGATTGAAGTTGCAGGACAGCCGGAGTCTTCAGGCTGTGGCACTACTGGCGGCGAAGGTAAAGCCAGCTGCGGCACATCGGATGGCCCCGATGACATGTCACCTGAGGTTTGGGAAAAAGTAAAAAACCATCCCTGCTATTCTGAAGAAGCGCATCACCACTATGCTCGCATGCATGTGGCCGTAGCACCAGCTTGCAATATTCAATGTAATTACTGTAACCGTAAGTACGATTGCTCGAATGAATCCCGTCCGGGTGTGGTGTCACAAAAACTGACCCCAGATCAAGCCGTGAAAAAAGTCATTGCTGTAGCCAGTGAAATTCCGCAGATGACTGTGCTTGGTATTGCCGGCCCTGGCGATGCACTTGCCAGCCCACAAAAAACCTTTGAAACATTTCGCCAGTTGCAGGAACAAGCACCAGACATCAAGCTATGTCTATCAACCAATGGCCTGATGCTACCTGACTTTGTGGATGAAATCTGCAAGTACAACATTGACCACGTCACCATCACCATCAATATGATAGACGCGGAAGTCGGTGAAAAAATATACCCGTGGATTTTCTATAACCATAAACGTTATTACGGCCGTGAAGCGGCGCAGATTTTGACAGAACGTCAAATGCTGGGCTTGGAAATGCTCACTGCTCGCGGTGTACTTACCAAAATTAACTCCGTCCTCATTCCAGGGGTGAATGACAAACATCTGTATGAAGTGAATCGTGCGGTTAAATCGCGCGGTGCTTTCCTGCACAACATCATGCCGCTAATTTCAGAAGCTGAACATGGCACGGTGTACGGCCTTACTGGTCAACGCGGCCCATCAGCGCAAGAGTTAAAAGAAGTCCAAGATGCTTGTATGGGTGGAGCGAACCTGATGCGTCACTGCCGCCAATGCCGTGCTGATGCGGTTGGCTTGCTCGGTGAAGACCGTAGCGACGAATTCACGCTCGACCAGATCGAACAGATGGATGTGGTGTATGACTTGGAAAAACGTCGTGCTTATCAAGAAAATGTCGAAGCCGAACGCCAGGCGCAACAAAACGCCAAGCACACGGCACTGGCAACCGTAACAGACAGAGCAGAAGACAATATGAAAGTGTTGGTTGCTGTAGCCACCACTGGCGGCGGCAAGGTCAACGAACATTTTGGCCATGCGACTGAGTTCCAGATTCACGAAATCACCACCACTTCAACCACCTTCGTTGGCCACCGCCGTGTGGATCTTTATTGCCAAGGCGGCTTTGGTGAAGATGAGCAACTGCCATCCATCGTCAATGCCATCAACGACTGTCATGCAGTGTTAGTGGCAAAAATCGGCGCTTGCCCACGCGAGGAACTCTTGGCGGCTGGCATTGAGCCAGTGGATGCATACGCTCACGAATTTATTGAGAAAGCAGCACTGACTTGGTTTGCCGATTACCGTGCCCGTGTCGCAAAAGGCGAAATTGTTCATAAAGAACGTGGTGATGCCGCTATTCGCCAAGGCGCATTCATGGCGGCTTAACCGAGTATTCATTACAAGCAATCATTATTTAGTTTCAAGATTTACATTTAATTAGGAGAAATAACATGGCATACAAAATCGTAGGTTCCCAATGTACAGGTTGCTCAGCGTGTGAGCCTGAGTGTCCAAACGTCGCTATTTATGAAAAAAATGGCGTATTTCTGATCAAGCCAGAAAAATGTACCGAGTGCCTTGGTCACTTTGACGAAGCACAATGCGTAGCCGCATGCCCTGTGGACAATACTTGCATTATTGACACGGCCTATCCACGTTACCAAGCAGCTTAAGGAGTAAAAATGGCGCTCTCAATCACCCCAAAGGCTGAAAAATTCATCGGCCGCATGCTGCGCTTTAATGGCGGCACCCCTGCACATGGCTTTAGATTAGTGGTGAGCCCAGGCGGCTGTTCAGGCCTAAGCTCAGAATTCACCGTTGAAGCTGCGCCACTTGAAGGCGATGCCATCGTAGAAGCCAATGGCTTAAAACTCTTTCTGCCTGCGGAATCACGCATTCTGCTAGAAGGCGCAACCATAGACTTCAAAGATACACCTATGGAGTCAGGCTTAACCTTCATTACTGCACAAGGCGGCAATTGCGGCTGTAGCAGCAGTGGTGATAGTCACGGTCACGGCCACGACCATTCTGGCCCAGCAACGGTCAGCATTGAAAGCATTCAACGTAAGCATTAGGGTTAAGTCACTTTCATGGACAATGAAGCACTAGAGAATGTTTGGTTTGCAAATCGTTACCGTGATTTATCTCCAGTAGCTGAGGAACAGTTACGCCTTGCAAGCCATGCCTATGCCGACAGCGTCAAAGCTGAAATGCACTTGGCTCTTGCCAAAGCAATTGCGCCAAACAACCCTGTGGTACGCATTGGTGAATACCGCTACTACTTTTACAAAGGCCGCTTGCCTGAAGCGCTAAAAGTTGCCGAGGCTTGTTTGGTAGCGGTTGCGCAAGAGCTTGATTTACCGAGCCAATGGCAACAAGTGATGCCACATCATGCCAACTTTTCAGATGATGAGCCTGCTCACCGCTTTTATCTATTTTGTTTAAAAGCCTACGCTTACTTGCTACTACGTTTAGACCAGATCGAAACTGGCTGGGCCGCCACTGATAAATTATTGTTGCTGGATCCTGCAAACAAAATTGGCGGAATGGTGTTGCTAGACGTGTTATTGCGCATGGACATGGACGACTATGATGATTAACACTGGGATGACTAACGACAGGATGATTGATAACGATATCCCGAGTGTCGATTGGCAAGGCGCGAATATTAGCTGCGATACTTGTGCGCATACCGATAGATTGTCACTCGGTACCTGCGCACCATTAAGTGCCTGTGTGCATGATCGTTATGCCAAGCGTATAGACCGTTTTTTTGGAACCAACCCGGGATTAGCTAGCCTCTATATTGAACACCCATATTTTGAAGTGCGCGCAGTGGCCGCAAAATATCTGGATTTATTTCAGTTAAACCGCTTGGTGAACGACCCAGATGAAACCGTGCGTGCCAGTGTCGCATTGCGGTTACCGCCAAAATTATTACCCAAACTCATTCACGACAACGAGCGTGAAGTCCGCATTCGGGTGGCATTGCGCCTTGAGCCATCGTCACTCAGCATCATGCTAAACGACCCTGACTATTATGTACGTGTCGTGATTGCACGCCGCATTGCGCCTAGCCTGCTGTTTCATTTAGTGCGCGATAGCGACGCTTCCGTCAGGCGCGAAGTCGCCATCAGAATTAGTGTTGAATGGCTCACCATGCTCGCCAACGATAGCGACGAAGACGTACGCCTCACTGCCATTCGCAGGCTACCGTCTGGGCTGCTAGCACCCTTCCGTTTCGATACTGACTGGCGCATACGTTTGGAAGCAGCGCAACGTGTACCAACAATCTACCTCGCCGATTTAGCCAAAGATGAAGATGAAATCGTTGCCGCGACCGCACGTGAACGCCTTGATCCAGAGTCTCCCTTGAATACCAACCAACAAAGTGAGAATGCACATGGGCACTAAAATCAGCCGTGATAGCGGCATCGTCGAGCTAGTGAATCAGCCTAAGTTTGATTATGGGCAAAAAGTGTATTCAAAAAAATACGTGCGTAACGATGGCACGTTTCCCGGTCGTGAAGTGGGCGACATTTTGGTGAGTAAAGGCGATGTCGGTTATGTCACCAGCATCGGCACTTTTTTACAGCAGTTTTACATCTACGGCATCGACTTTTACGAATTAGGTTATCGCGTTGGCATGCGTGGCAAGGAACTTGCTCTAGTAGAAGAAGAGACTGAAGAAGACTTTGATGAATCAGCAACTGCAGGTGAAGAAATAATGGAAAGCGAGACCAATCATGGCTGAACAGCAAATACCTAAATACCAGTGGGGGCAAACCATCAGCAGCCAAACTGACATCACCAACGACGGCAGCTATCCAGACATACCTGTAGCAGGCATGCTGGTTGAGCAAGGGATGCAAGGTGAAATCGTCAATGTTGGCAACATTGAAGAAACTGGTGCGCCCATCTATCTGGTCGAGTTTAGCAATGGCAAAGTCGTCGGCGTGCTTGAAGAAGAAATCGCACTAATTTAGCGCTATCAATATGACCGCCGCACCAATATATTCCGAAGTTTGCCCCCACCCGAATGAGGTGGATCGCAAACGCATCGAAAAAACACTGGCTGAACGCGAACGCTATAAATACGTTGCGCCAAAAGTGTTGCCCGATGTCGAAGGTTATCTGGTGCGCAGCCCTTGCTGCTCAAGAAGCGTAGACCCAGAAGGCGGCGAAATCGACATTGCGCGCATTGAATATCAATCTGGCGACTTCTGGCGTTTGTATCAAAAAGATGATGACAAGCAGTATTGGCGTCCACATTCAGAATACCTAAGCCTGCCCATGTTATTGGCACGGCTTATCGCAGACCCTAAAAAGGAGTTTTGGCGATGAATATGATTTATATGGATAACAACGCCACCACGCGTGTACTGCCCCCAGTGCTAGAGGCCATGCTGCCTTGGTTCTCAGAGCATTATGGCAACGCCTCCAGCAGCCACCAATTCGGGCAACGTGCCAAAGAAGCGATGATTGCGGCACGGGCAAGTGTTGCCAAGTTTCTGAATGCTAGTCCGGCGGAAATCATCTTTACCAGCGGCGCGACTGAATCAAACCACATGGCGATTTTAGGTGCCTTATCAGCAAACCCGACACGCCGCCGCATTGTGACGAGCATGGTTGAGCATTCATCTACCTTGCGTTTATTGGATGACCTTGCCAGCACAGGTGTTGAAATCATCCAGATTCCTGTCAATGCAAACGGCGACTTGAACATGGACGCGTTAGCAGTAGCGGTGAATGAAGACACCGCACTAGTCACGCTCATGCATGCCAACAATGAAACTGGCGTGCTCTTCCCTATCGCCAAGGCCGCCAGCATCGCGCATGACAAAGGTGTTTTATTCCATACCGATGCCGCGCAAACCGCCGGCAAGATTGCACTGGATGTACGCCAACTGGGCTGCAATTTACTTTCATTCTCAGGCCATAAACTGCATGCCCCAAAAGGCGTGGGGGTGCTGTATGTGCGCAAAGGCTTAACGCTTAAGCCTTTGCTTTACGGGCATCAAGAACGCCGCCGCCGTGGCGGTACAGAAAACCAGACCGGTATTGTTGGCTTAGGCATCGCCTGCCAACTCGCGCAGCAACATTTGGCAGAACAACCAAAATCCATCGCCCTATTACGCAACACACTTGAACAAGGCATTGTCAGCAGCTTGCCATTCGCGCATGTGAATGGTGGCGGACTACGTGTACCCAATTCCAGCAGCATCTGTTTTGTCGGGCTACATGGTGAGGAATTACTGCATAAACTAGGTCAGGCAGGGATTATGGCGTCACTAGGCAGTGCATGTAGCGCTGACGGCACAGACCCTTCGCATGTTTTGCTGGCGATGGGCTTAAATCGTGAAGATGCGTTGAGCTCCATCCGCTTTTCGCTTTCTAAAGAAACTACAGAAGACGAAGTTAACAAGGTCATTAAAACAGTCGTTCACATAGCCACCGCAATGCACACCTCCATTGCCGCTTAATTAGAAAAAGGATAGCACATGAAAATTATGATTCGACGTAACGAAAAAGGCGAACTCTCCGCCTATGTCCCTAAAAAGGATTTAGAGGAGCCTATCGTCTCGCATGAAAACCCAGATTTATGGGGCGGCATTATCAAGCTTGCCAATGGCTGGCAGTTAGCACTACCTGAAATGCCAGAAGGCACGCGCCTACCCATCACCATTGAAGCAAAAAAATTAACCGAAGAATCGGAGTAGAAAAATGTGCATCTCAACTGAAACCATGAAAGATATTGAGCTATCCCTGCTCGACTTTCACAAAATATCTAACAACCCACTGCCTATGCTCAAAGGTAGCTTTCCTGAACTGTCGTTCCTGCGTATGGCAGATGCAGACATAGATGAAGCGCCATTCCGCTCACTGGTTAATTACAATTTATATTTATTAGACGGTCGTGATCATTGCGTGCAAATCACTAACAACCTCAGCGATGCCACCGCTGTCGTCATCGCGCATAAATAAGCCACATATGACCGATGCTAATGCCATGACTGAAACTTGGATCTCACTTTCTGACCCTGACTATTCTGCAACAGAATTATCAGCCATCGAGGTAGTGCTCAACCGCGCCTCGCAATCAGAAGGCCATATCACCAAAGCTTTTGAGACATCCTTCGCCGCCTACGTAGGTCGCCGCCATGCGATTGCCGTGAGTGGCGGCACTATTGGCATGTTGCTGGTGTTAAAAGCAGCTGGCATTGGTACTGACGATGAAGTGATTAGCTCAGGCTACAGTTGGCGGCAGACCGCACACGCCATTGCTTGGGCAGGCGCCACGCCAGTATTAGCGGAAATTGATTACTGGTCGCAAACCTTATCACCTGAGAAAGCCGAAGCTAAACTCACCGATAAAACCCGTGCAATTTTAGCTACCAATGTGAATGGTCACCCAGCGGCTTGGGATCAGCTACAAACCTTAGCGAAAAAGTCTGGCACACTATTGATTGAAGATGCCACGGAATCTATCGGCTCACGTTACCAAGGCAAGATGGTCGGCACTTTTGGTGATGTATCTGTGTTTGATTTTTCAGAACTATCACCATTATGCTGCGGCCAAGCTGGCATGATCGTCACCGACGATGACACACTGGCCTTAAAAATACGCCATTTTAGAAGCCGCCAACGCCATGAACGCGCCTCGCTCACAGCTACTTTACGCCCTCCTTTAGACGCAGGCATTTCCGAGGTCACCGCGGCGCTGGGCTTGGTGCAGTTACAACGCTTGCCAGTGATTCTCGCCAAACGTAAACAAGTCGAGGCTTGGTATCAGGCGCAAATATCGAGCTTTGAAGGCATCAAACCGCCCTACATCGCACCGGGTGTGGATGAAGTACATTGGTTTCTCTACACCGTGCATTTAGGCACCCGCTTCAGTGGCAGTAGCCGCGATGCCTTGGTTGATGATCTGGAAACCGAAATGGTTGAAAGCTCCGCCTATTGCCAACCATTACATTTACAACGTGCCTATATTGAACATTACGGCTACCGCAAAGGCGATTTGAAAGTCACAGAAAAAGTAGCCGACCGTGCCATAGCACTGCCCTTGCACGGCCAGATCACCGAAGACCAAGTGGCCTTTATTGTTAAAACGGCTAAAGATGCGTCGATTAATGTCGGCGCCGGTGCGGCGATTTACTAAGTAAGGCGCACTCGCCATACAACTTATTTTAGGAGTAACCATCATGACCACCACAGCTCTGCAAGAAATATCAAACGCACTTGCCTCAGGCAGCGCAATCCCTTATCTCGGGCCAGAAGTGCTGACGCTTGAACCCGCCACCTGCAACGTGCCAGCCACGCCAGATGACTTGGTGAAACTGCTTACCAGCAAAGTCAGCGTGCCGCATAAAATCCGCAACAACCTGACCGCCGCAGCGCAGTTTATTGAAAACTTCAAGCATCGCAAAAGCGTAGTGAGTTTGATGAGCGATGCTTATGCGCCTAGCATCGCGCCCAACGCTTTGCATCAATATATCGCTGGCCTCAGCAAAAAACCGTTATTGATTGTCGACACCTGGTACGACGATGCCATGTCAAAAGCGTTGGCTGGACATGGCAACTGGGGGCAGATTCAAGGTTTGTCGCAATCAGAACATTTCGGCAAATGGGTGAATTACTTTGATGCAAATGGCAATGAAATCGAAGCTTATGAAGCCGATGCTTGGTCAGTGATTTTATACAAACCATTAGGCTCAATCGCACCAGCCAAGAACTTCATCATTTCAGATTCTGACTTTGTAGAAGTGCTGACCGAAATTGATATTCAAACGCCGATTCCAGCGCGCGTACAAGAGTTGCGCACTGGGGCTAACTTCCTGTTTCTGGGTTGCCGTTTTAATCACCAGTTGACTCGCACTTATGCGCGGCAAGTGATGAAGCGCTCTTCAGACAAACATTGGGCGGTGATTGAAGGACCACTCACGCGTATGGAGAAAAAATTCATCGCCGAACAAAACATTACGCGCATCGACATGCCACTAGCGCAATTTGTGGAATGGTTGCAAACAGGAAAAGCCAACCAGCCACTCGCAGCTTAAACTATCCGCCCAATAAGGAATTTCTCATGCCATTATTTGATTTTCATTGCGATACATGCGACAAAACATTTGAGTTGCTGATTAAAGCCTCCAGCACCCCTGTTTGTCCTGATTGTGGTGGCACTGTTGAAAAACTAGTGTCATGCCCCGTAGCGCCTGGACAAAGCAAAAGCATCATCGCCAGTGCCCGAGCCAGAGCCGCACGTGAAGGTCACTTTAGCAACTTCAATGCCTCTGAACGACCTAAAATAAAGTAAATTTTAAGTAATTTTCTTTGCAGTGATTACCGCTTGTGAAGTTAGATAGGCTCTATCATGATTACTTATTAGTTTAGTAGTCACATGCCGCGTTTTCTGACATGATTGACGCTAAATTTTATTCTAGATATGCCCAATATGGCCGACTGTTGCGAAAACAAATCCTGTGCAATTGAAGCACTAAAAGTTCGACAAAGCGCAACACTAAAGATTGTGCTAGTCATCAATACTGTGATGTTTGTGGTTGAACTGATCGCAGGAATTATGGCTAGCTCAACAGCACTACTATCAGACTCGCTAGACAACTTGGGTGACGCCATGACTTATGGCATCAGCCTCTATGCCATTGCAAGCAGCCCCCACGCAAAAGCCAAAATAGCATTATTTAAAGGCATGCTGATACTGATTGCCGCCATATTTGTTTTCTCTCAGGTTGTATATCGAATCTGGAATCCGCTCATTCCAACTTATGAAACCATGGGGCTTATTAGCTTACTGGCGCTACTTGCCAATGGTACGTGCTTAGCTCTGCTCTGGAAACATCGTGAGGATGACATCAACATGAGCTCTGTCTGGGAGTGCTCACGCAACGATGTAGCCTCTAATATTTCAGTGTTTGTAGCGGCTGGCGGGGTTTGGTTAACGCACTCGGGCTGGCCAGATATTCTCATAGGGCTAGCACTGTCATTACTGTTTCTAAAATCTTCAGTAAAAGTCATCAAAGGTGCGATTACTGAATTGAAACAACTCAGCTAAGGTTAGCTGCTATTTGGCTTGCATCAACTTCATAATATTAAAATTTGAAATTGGATTTTTACAATCCAATTGTTATTCATGAACAAACGCGCGCCTTAAGTTGATTAAGCTAACGCTAGTTAACCACCACCTTCATTTTCACCTCTTCACCTTGCACCATCTCTACGATTTCATCTGAAAATTTATCTGAGCACTCACTCGTCCAGTTTGACTCTGGCTCTAGCTCTTTGGTAAACATTGGCAGAAAGCTCATGTACATATAACTGCCATCGCCTACTGCTAACACTGGCACACCGTCTGGGTGGTCTAACAGCGTCCAGTCTTCGGGTATGTCCATATCCAGAGTGATCGTTACTTGTAGCTTTTTCATATTTACTCTCCCTTTAGTATTAATGGCTCATTCAAATTTCATTATCTATGTCAATTACAACCGTCGACTTCGCCAGGCCGCAGGTGGAATCCCTAAATGCCGTTTAAAGGTTCTACTGAATGCAGCGACATTCTCATATCCAACAGAGGTGGCAATTTCCTCAATTCTTTGTTGTGAATCTCCCAACAGTCTTCCCGCTACATTCATACGCCATTTGGTAACATACGCCATAGGACTATCGCCTAAAGCAGTGGTAAATCTAGCCGCAAATCGCGATGGCGACATTGCAACTCCGTCAGCCAATCGGTTCACTGACCAGACATCACCAGGATGAGCATGAATCATTGAAAGTGCACGACCTATTACTGGGTCATTAACTGCGCAAAACCAACCAGAATCTGTTGTTGCCTTCTCAAGATGTGCTCGCATGATCTCTGCACATAACAACTCTAGTAAACGTTCAATTACAAAAGTACATTTAGTTGCTTGCCCAACCTCATGGCTCATCCAATTTAGGATATTCATTAACTTATTGTAAGCGCCAGAAGTTGTTGCAGATACATGAAGAATTTTTGGCAGGGAGTTAAAAAGTGGATTTAACTCTAAATTCTGCATCATAAACACACCGCACATCACTGATGTACTTCGTGCGATATTTTTTTCATTTGGTGCAAATGGATTATTTCCACCAGTAAGTATCGACTCTACAGGTATCGCTTGCATATCGGAATTCTGAGAAATTTGATGCGCAATACCACCAAAGCAAATAACCATCTCACCAGCTTCAACCATAATCGATTCACCCACTTCGGGAGTCACTTCAATAAAACCGCGCTTAACATAATGGAAAGCCACAACTTGAGTTTCAGCACCTAATTTCAACAAATTGCGGAGCTTGACTGCGTCAGGTATAGCAACGCCCCATGGAGGCACATACTCTTCATTGATGAGCAAGCTTCCACTTATACGCATGGATTTAAGAACGTCACTTAAAACACACTTATTACCTTCAGTTTTAGTTGTTTCAGCATAGTTTAAGGTAGTTTCAATCATTGTTTACGCCATATTAAGTTGCTATTCTGCTAACCACAATATCACTTAATAACGGAGATTTCAATATGACTCTTTTTACATCAGCACCTATTGCAATATTTTTTGATCTCATGATGATTCTTTATACATTATGGGTCATCTCTCTCAGCGAGAAAAACGGTAAGTTATCCATTGGTATCGGCATAGGAATGCTATCTTGGCTAGGCTTGCTACATCTAGGCCTTTCTACAAAAAGTTTATTTCCTGAAAACATATCTGAAATTGCTTTTTTATTGATTATTTTTGTTGCAGTGGGTGTTGTAGGGGCTTTGTTGCTATTAGTTCCACCAATCAGAAATAAGCTAATGGCACTTAGTCAAAAGCAATTACTTCTACTGCAAGGGATTCGCGTATTTTTTGGTGCCAATTTCTTAATGCAAGCAAGCTTGGGAGGTTTGCCGCAAACATTCGGCATCCTTGATGGTTGGATGCATATCGGTGCTGGATTTTTGGGGCTTATTGCCGCATTTACACTAGCGGCAGATATAAATGGCGAACGCCGCGCATGGTTTGCAAATATTTTTGGCATGGTAGACATCCTGGCCGTCGCTAGTAGCTTAGCGCTTATTCTTTTACCTACACTTACCCCATACCATCCCATGATGTATGCAGTATTTCTGCCTGCTCCGCTTTGGCTTTGGTTTCACCTTGTGTCGATGTGGAAATTAACTCAATCAAGCAAAGTAAATACTCAGAAATCTTTAGCATGATTATTCATTCACAACATCGCTATGGTCGTGCCGCGATAAATCGCATTCACCAAGCAAATCAACACTCAATCGACGGCGCAAGGGCATTGCTTGAATCGTTCTACTACGCGTTTAATCATCGCAAGATGGATGTGTTTTCTAAGGTGTGGGCTCATGATGCATTAATCCAACTGAACAATCCTTTGGGTGAAATATTACGAGGCTATGAACCAATCGCTAACGTATACCAAGGCATTTTCACCGGATCGGCAAGTGTGTGGGTTGAGCTCAGCGACATCGTTGAATATCAGAGCAATGACATGGTGGTTTTTGCAGGACGGGAGCATGGGGAATTTACTAAAGGTGAAATCTCTGTACCACTTTCTATTCGCACCAGTCGCATCATCCAGTGGTTAGGTAGCGATGTTGGCTGGAAACAAACGCATCATCATGGATCAATTGACGATCCTGAATTACTTGCCAATTACCAACAGGCAGTGTGTGGAAAGTCATAAGCCATTCATAACAAATTAACGCCAACCAACCTGCTTAGGAGATATCAATGATTCATGCAGCATCAACAGAATTATATTGGCTTGTTTTAACGATAGTAATGACCGCAATTTTTTGGATGCCAACCATTGTTAATCGTATTTTTGAGACTGGTGTTTGGGCGACCTTAAAGCCGCCACAACTTCAACCTAAAGCGCAATGGGCGGAGCGACTGCGAAGAGCGCATGCAAATGCTGTTGAAAACTTAGTGCTTTTTGCGCCACTGGTATTGGCAATTAAAATAACTGGAATGAATAGTTCTGCAACAGCTTTTGCTTGCATGATCTATTTCTTTGCAAGGCTCGTTCATGTGCTGGCTTACATTTTAGCCGTGCCATTAATACGAACATTGGCCTTTACCGCTGGCTTCTTCAGCCAAATGTTTTTAGCTTTTTCTTTATTAGGTGTTATTTAAAAACGCCTAATTATTACTAAGAAAGGTACTTTATGAAATTTTATTATGGATCAGGTTCACCATTCGCCTGGTATGTGTGGCTTGTACTAGAGCACAAACAATTGCCTTATGCGTTTAATTTACTTTCCCTGCAAAGTGGTGAATTGAAGCAACCCGAATACCTGGCGATTAATCCGCATGGCAAGGTTCCAGCATTAATTGATGGTGATTTAATTCTGTGGGAGGCCTCTACCATCGTAGAGTACCTTGAAGAACGTTATCCAAAAATTCCTGTGCTACCTAAAGATATTGCTGAACGCGCAATGGTACGTCGCTTTGCAGCGGAAGGCTTTAACTACCTTTATCCAGCCCTGCGACGATTGATGGAACTCACCTTGCTACGAACAGATGGGGATGGCGATCCGGCAGAAATTGCTGTAACGTTAAACAGTATCGGGCGTGAATTAGCCTACTTTGAAAATGCGCTGCAGGGCGACTATTTCGCAGGAAAAATCTCCGTTGCTGATTTTGCTATATATCCATTATTGGCTTTATTTAGAAGATTTCACCAAAGGCGGCCACATCTAGTAGCCGATGAGCGCATCTGGCCTAAGCTTGATGGATTCATGCAAAGAATAGAGCAATTACCTTACTTCTCAAAAACTGTTCCACCGCATTGGAAAGGCTAATTCATGACTACAAAATCAAATAAACCAGTCTGCGTCATTATCGGTGTTGGCCCTGGCAATGGTGCGGCCTTTGCTCGTCAATTCGGTTCAAGAGGTTACCAAGTCGCATTACTTGCGCGCAGTATTGAGTTCACGTCAGCATTACAAAAAGAAATTGTGGATTCCAAAGCATATATCTGTGATGTAGCAAATGAAACTTCGGTAAATGGTACATTTGAAGCGATTAGAAATGAGATGGGCGAAGTTGACACCCTTATTTTCAACCCTGGCGCCGGTGTTTGGAAAAGTGTTGAAGAAATAACCATTGATGAGTTTGAGCAAAGTTGGCGAGTGAATGCGCTCGGTGCACTATTAGTTTCACGACAAGTGATTCCGGCGATGAAAGCAATCAAAAGAGGAAATATCATTTTTATCGGGGCTACAGCCTCACGCCGAGGAGGTGCAAAAACCGCCGCCTTTGCGCCGGCAAAAGCAGCGCAACGGAGTCTTGCCGAGTCAATGGCACGTCACCTCGGCTCTGCTGGAATTCATGTGGCAACTGTTATTATTGACGCTGTTGTAGATACACCAAACACACGCAAAATGATGCCCAATAAACCAGATGCGTTTTTTATGCAGCCAGAGGATTTGGCTGAAATCGTATTCAACCTCTCTCAGCAAAAACCATCAACATGGTCATCTGAAATTGAAGTCCGACCTTTTAGAGAGGCCTGGTAGGTGCTCTTGAGCGACGGCTTAGTTCCCTGAGATGTCCATGACGCATTCACATCGTAAAACGGCCACTGAAAATTGAAGCTGTCTAGTTAATATTGGTGATTCATATCCGAATACTACATTAAAGTAAATTTTCTATGTTTCAATTTAGATGAGCACAAAATAATTGCTTTGAAGATATATTTAGTTACAAGAAAGACCTTATTTCTTTATTTGAAATTTGTCCAAATCTTTTTAGAGTAAGTTCTTCCAACGCGCACTTCATATCCGTCGTTTAAGACCAAAATTAGTCCAGAAAACGGTGTTCTTTTGATCTTTAAGATGGCAGATCGTTTGACGATGTTGCTACGATGAATGCGAATAAACTCATCAGAATCTAGCCGCTGTTCTAAGGATGTAAGCGTTTCCTGATATAAGTAACTTGTACCTAATACATGGATTCTTACATAGTCACGTTCCGCCTGAAATCGAATAATGTTATCTTGCGAAACTCGTACGAATTCACCTAAAGACTTAACCCAAAATTCAGCTGTTTGTCTAGATTGCGTTCTTAATGCTCCTTTAAGAGAAGCTATCATTTCCTGTAATTCTGCGATTCGATCAGTCTGAATACGCGAACTTGCCCTTGATTTTGCTCTGTCCATGGCAATAGAAAATCTGGATGCGTCAATCGGCTTAGTCAGATAATCGACAGCGTTGGCTTCAAAGGCACGTAATGCATATTGATCAAAAGCTGTGACAAATACTATTGCAGGTGGGTCGTTTGCTAATTGCTCTAATACATCAAAGCCACTACCACCTGGCATCTGAATATCAAGTAGCAGAATATCTGGGCAGCATTTTTTGATTTTGAGCTGAGCTTCAATTGCATCAGTTGCTTCATCAATTCGATCAACCCAATCTAGCTTGTTTAGCATGCGGATTAGGCGGCGTCTCGCCAGCGGTTCATCATCAACTACAAGTATACTCAATTTAGTCATGAGATTTTCAATGGCAAATCGATTGAAGCACGGTACCGACCAGGACGAATGACTCCTGAAGAAAATTGGCTATTTCCCTGAAAGTGCAAATTTAGTCTCTCTTGGACATTCCGCAATCCGACGCCCATTCCAAAAGGGCTGTTGCGATCAGAGTTATCCAACGGAATATCATTTTCAACTGTTAGCAGTAGCCGATCAGACTTACGACTGGCCGTAAGTGAAATTTCTACTTGACCCGTGGCAGCACCCACGCCATGTTTAATTGCATTCTCAATTAAAGGTTGAAGAATCAAGCTAGGCACTAGCGCATCATGGAACTCTTCAGGCATTTCAATCTTGAATGTTAAACGATCTAAGAATCGCTCTCGCTCAATGCCCAAATATTCTTCTTGTAATGCAATCTCTTCTGATAGTTTCACATCACTCATTGGATCAACCGCCAACGTTGTGCGCATCAAAGTGGATAGTGACAGCACCATACGTTCAGCACGCGTGGCCGCGCCTTCCTCGATCAGTCCAGCGATGGAGTTCAGCGTATTGAACAGGAAATGCGGGTTCACCTGATAGTGCAGTGCGCGCATCTGCGCTGACAAGGCTTCCTCCCGGACTGCCGCCAGATGCAGCCCGCGGTCATGGAGTTCGAAACTGAAGATCAGGCTGATGAACAGGCAGGACCAGCCAAAGAACAATGCCGCGCCGAGGGCTGTGTCGTTGATGAAACTGTTCCAGTTCTGGGCTGCCAGTTGTGGCAAAGGATACACAACCTGAGCCGCATAACCAATTCCAGCCCAAACCGGTGCCGTTGCGAGCGAGGCCAGGAAGGAGACGATGATGAACATGGGCAGCGAACTTTCCAGCGGCCCACGACGGCTTGCTCGTCCGTGCAATCGAAGCAGAATATAAGAAATGGTGGTCGTGAGAAGCCAACCCGATCCGTACCGCAGGAGTTTCTCCGCAATATAGGCGACGTGATCGGCAAGGCTCACGGCATCTGTTGCCTTGAGAATGTAAAAAACGGCCGATGAAAGAAATGCGCCTCCCCAATAGATTAGGCCGAAGCGGACCTGGGCCTGGCGGATGGAGTATTCATCGGAAGAGCTGTTCATCACCTTGCGTCCTAGGTTGGTTAGATCAAACTGCTTCGATTTGAAGCAACGACACCCTCACGGGCAAGGGGAACATCGTGTGTCGAATCGAGCGACAGCGTTGTGCGCATGAAAGTGGAGAGCGACAGCACCATGCGTTCAGCGCGTGCGGCCGCCAGCAGTCGTTCGCGCTCCAGAACTTCAAAGTTGTCCAGCACCGCGACAAACAGACAACTCCAGCCAAACATCATGGAAGCCCCTTTAATGAGCATATAGCCGGAGTATACCGGATCGAATGCGACCGGTTTGGGATATTGGCAGATTGTGTAGTTAAGAAAATCTATTGCCGCATAAAAAGGTGCGGTGACTGCCGCCATCAGGAAACAGAGGAGCGCTTTCTGTATGAAAGATAGTTCCCACATCCGGAACGGTAGCAGGCACATGGCGTAAGTCATGAGCGCGCCTGACCCGATCAACACAAATTTAAGCGGTGCTGACTCGATCGGATCGATATTAATGAAATAGCCTAATATGCTGTCAGCGACAAACATGCAACCCCAGTAGATCAGGCTTAGGTGGAGCGTAGCCCTTCGCACGATGGCTCCGAAATCCTTCATGCCGGACATGGCTGCCGTGTCATCTACCTTGTTCATGGGTGTATTTTACCTCGTCGTCAGTAGTGGTGGAGTGCCATTCGACCACAAAAAATAGCCATTCGTAGATTATTTTGCCACTCGCCAGGTGGCATCATCCAGTGGCAGAAAAGGGACTAAGCGATGCCCGCAAGTGGTTTTACAATTCATTGCGTCAGGTATGGCAAGGACGAATTCGACTTAGTATGGCGCACAGCAATCCAGATGATATCTCAATTTTTCCGGACTATGAACTGGTGCACCTTAGCCAGAAGCGGAGCCTGGTGCTCAAGAGTTCAACCGTCGAGACGCGGGAAATTGATGATCCGCTCCCGATGCTGACAATGTGGCGTATCAAGATGCAGACAAAAATTTATAAATAAGGAAAAGACACATGAAATATTTTTTATATGCTGGCATTGCTGCTGTGATTACAGCTATCTCAGGTTGCTCATCCATGGTGATTAAAGACGATGATATTGTGAAAAAAACAGCGTTTTCGCTGGGTTGGGAAAAAAACAGTTTCACCATTTCAGACCGCACTGATGATGGTGTGCAAACGACTTATGTTGCTACAACTAAGGCTGGAAAAAAGTATAACTGCAGTATAGACGGCTCATTCTCTTTTGGTACAGGGATCATTATCAGCGACCCTATTTGCAACGAGGTAGGCAAACGGACTAACACCAAGTGTGATGCTTTGTCTAAAGCCGCCGGTAAGTGTTAAAACGTAACCGAACTGCGTTATTGTGCCGGTGATGGTGAGCTTGGCATCACCGCCGGACTCTCACTCCTGATGGCTCGACATCTAAATTTGGCATCGTTATAAATTTACATGGAGGAACAAATGATTCATTGGTTGACGTATAGAAGTACATTTCTGCTCTGCAACATTAAATTTAGACTAACGAAAAACGAGGATTACAAATGAGATCGAATAAGAAAAAAGTGGCTTTTTCTGGACTAGTGCTGGTGGCGACTTTGTCAGGTTGTGCGGGCGGCTCTGGCGGTATTGACAGTGCACTTTTCAGCAACGCTGCCAAGGTGCATATCTTTACGCCAGAAGAGCAAGCCAATATGACAGCTGACGGCGCCATTCCAACCATGGTTACACCATCAGAGATCAGGGAATATTATAAGAATGCGGGCAAGATCACCAAGCCTACAGGAGCGGTGAACTACTGTGGCGCTGGCTTATCAGCGCTGGTCCAGTCACGCAGGAACTCAGCCCTTGCGGCGATTGATGGAGCTTGTGGCGGCAAAGATCAATACGCCATTCGGCGTGAAGGTTCTGGCTATATTCAAGCGAGCCATGTCGGAAATGTGCGTATAGGAGGCGATTGTAATCGTCCTATGTCAATCTACTTCAGATGCAACGGTGTGCAACCTAAACCAGAGATTAGAAAGAAATAATATGAAGATTATTATCTTGCTATTCAGCTTGTTTCTGACAGCCTGTGTCAGCACAGATAGCTTGCAAAGCAATGGAGATTTTGGCGATCACTATGTTGTTACTGGCAAAAATTATGAACAGATATGGCATGCCGCAACGGTGGCCATGAGTACCGATATGAACATTGTAGAGAGCCATAAACCTTCTGGGATTATTAAGTCCAAGGTTGTCAATGGAACAGCTGGTAAGGTGGTTGGGTTCTTTATTCAACCCACCGATGCAAATGCACCCCGCTACAAAATCAACATCGTGAGCAAGAAACCTCTTCAATCTAACTATGACAGTGATGGTGAGCCAACTGTTTGGGAAGATTTTAAGCACGCACTGAAATAGGCGTGACACGTTAAAGCACGCCTACACATCATAAGGAAATAACAAAATGCGTAAATCAATATTAGTAGTGACTACAGTATTAACAACAATGATGAGCTCAAGCTTAGTATTTGGCGTTGAGTATATGGTGTGTGAACGTGGAACTCCACCCAATGACACTGTACTTTTGTGTGATGGTCATAAAGAAGGTGAATCAACGACTTTACGTGAGCTTACAAAGAACGGTTGGAAAGTAAATCAAATGTCATCGGTGAACGCACTCTCATCAATTTATATTTATTTTCTCATGATTAAACAATAGCTAACTTATAGCCAATATTGTCTGGTTAGCCGCAAGGTGGCTGTTGGTGCCTAGATTATAAAGTCAACCTAAGAATAACGTATGCTTACAAAAAATTCGAATCAAATACTGGTTTTTCTTCTTACACTTTTGCCTAGCCTTAGTCTGGCAGCACCTATGGGTGTTATTTTTGTAGAAGGTGACAAGCCATCGCGCGTAGCGTATGCGGCCGAGTTTTTAAATACCTACGACCACTCATCAAGCTTAAACGCTTTAATGAATGCGCAGACAGATGCAGATTTCAAAAAACTGCAAAAAGAACAAAAACAAATGGAAATGCGCGTGATTGCGGTTTATGAAAACAAAACTGCGCCTGAAAGCATTGATATGACTTTAGAGTTTCAATGTCATAAAGAAGCGTATCGCATCATCCAAGCGCACGCCATGCTGCGTAATGCAACAGAAAAACGTACAAAGCAAGACTGGAAACCCTACACTTCTGGCAACTCTGCATTTCCAATAGTGGCGTCAAAAGTCGCTTGTGAGCAAGATATGGTATCTAACGCTGCTAAGGAAGTGGCCGCAAGCAAAAACGGGCAAGATTTTAGTGCGTTTGACAAGCTTGGCATTATCTATATTGGTGATTTAGACCGCTTGCAAGTAGTGGATACGGTATGGAAAACCATTTTGGCTGACGGTACTCGCCCTGCTTATAAAGGCAAAACATTAACCGCTCAAGAAACAAAAGCATGGAATGATAAACTCGATAAAAAACTAGCTGAGGCAAAAAAACAAGCATCTGACTATGAAGCGTTGGCGAGCGCCGAGCTTGGCAAAATGAAAGAAGAGCAAGAATTTAAAAAAGAAATTGCAGCAAATAACAAAAAACATACCGATTTATTTGGTCGGGAATCCAAACAATATAAACAACTTAAGTGGTTAACTGGGAAAACTGAGGAAGACATCGTGCGAAAATCTGGTGCGCCTTTTAATGTGACCGAAGCAGGTGGGGCACGCTTTTTAACTTATTTTAATGAGTACTTTATACCAGGTGTAGGTTATACACTAGACAACAATGGTAATGAAATATATGGAGGCACAACCGTCACTTGCGAGCTTAAAATTGAATTGCGGCAATCCAGAGCAAAAGTAGATTTTAGGGCTGTTGATTATCAAATTGATGCGACTAACGGCGGCTGTCGAGATTTGAGCTGGTTTAATAGAGATGCTAGGTAATATGAAAATAAAGCCATTGATAATGTTTATTTTTCTCACATTTTGCATGTTGGCAGTCTCTGGATGTACAACTCAAGCATGGTACGAAAGCGTAAAGCAAGGCGCGGAAAATAACTGCCGTAAACAGCTACCAATCGAAAGTGAGAGGTGCCAAGAAAATCTGAATAAAAAGTCATATGAAGAATATGAAAAAGAACACTCATACAAAAAGTCACCTTAGTTGCTTAGCATAAGCATAACCCATCCATCAGACCGCACGGGTCTTCGCCGTGGAACATACGCGCTTAAGCACCTTGTTCACACGCGAAAGTGGGACGCTACGCTGATATGCAACGCATCTTATTTAAAAAGTTAGATACTCTTTAACCATTCAGAAGGAAACCGATATGAATAAAATTTATTTAGTTGCGGCAGTAATTGGTGCCATTGTTCCGTTTTTTTTCTTTTTTCAGTTCATACAGTTAAATGGTGTAAATCTTCCTGACTTTATTTCAGCGTTATTCGTAAATGGCGCGGCGGGCGGCTTTAGCGCCGACCTGCTCCTATCGTCATTTGTGTTCTGGGTATTTATGTTCCAACAGCGGAAAATGAGTAACGCGCCTAAGCCTTGGCTGTTTATTGCACTCAACTTAGGTATAGGCTTATCGTGCGCACTACCTGCATATTTGTACGCTATTGAAGCATCGCATAATGCTTATCGCGCCTAACCCAAACGGGACGCTCTTTAGCGGCCCTTGTCAAACTACAAGGATTTTCTTTGATGCTATGAAAACAAAATTATTCGCTACAACTATTACCGTTCTGATGATGATTTTGCTTTCCAGTTGCGCATCACTACCCAATTCAGCAACCGAAAAAATTAGCAATAGACAAGTCGAGTTTGCATTGACTCAACATAACACCATTCCTGTTGTTTTTGAAAATGGGCTCGGTGGAAGAATGGAATACTGGAAAAAGGTATTGCCGGAAATCTCAAAAGATACCACAACATTTGCATACAACCGTCCTGGATACGGGGAAAGTGATCCCGTGTCGACGCCTCGCGACGGTTCACACGTAGTGGATGAGTTAAGGTCGATGCTTTTAAGAACAGGCCTGACCCCACCGTACATTCTGGTTGGGCACTCACTGGGTGGTTTGTATATGCAGCTTTTTGCCCGCCGTTACCCAGATGAGGTTAGCGCACTTATTCTCGTGGACTCAACTCACCCGAAGCAACTTGATGGTGATGGTGCTATTGAAAAACAGTCATTCTGGGTTCGAGGCCTTGTCTGGGCTTTGGTGACAGGTACGGCGAAAGAAGAGTTCAATTTACTTTCTCAAACTGGCGAACAAGTGCTAAGTCTCCCAACCTTGCAAGACAAACCAGTGTTCGTTCTTAGCGCATCCGAACCAATGCAAGTAAAGTCAAAGTTGGCGGATGATGCAAACGAAAAACGTAAGGACATCGCCCGACTTTACCCAAACGCTAAACAAATTTGGGTGGACAGTGGTCACGTTATTCCGCTGGAGAAACCTGAGTCTGTTGTATCGGTTATCCGCGAGGCTTTAGCGCTAAAGCATTGAGGGTGTCCAGAATTACTTGTCCGTCTAATAACTGTTAGGTTTTTCAACTTTCAGGATGTATTTTCGTAAACCACGAAACTCATCCATATCGTTCAAAAAGGGAGTATGAATATGAACTCACAAAAAGTACCACAAAAGGCGTTGGAAGACATCAAGCTCAATGTAAAACTGAAGCTCGCCGCCCTTTGGGCAAGCTTTATGTTTCTTTACATTTATGTAGATTATTTCTCCCTATATATGCCGGGTTCACTAGAAAATATCTTAGCAGGCAAGGTATTTGTATTTGAAATTACTCAAGCATTTCTTTTGGTAGTACTCGCCACTGTGACGATTCCGGCGCTAATGATTTTCCTCTCTGTCGCCTTGCCAGCTAAAGTGAATCGCTGGACAAACATAATCGTGGCTACGGTTTATATTCCTTATACATTGTTTAATTTGGTAGGTGAGGCTTGGATGCATATGGTGTTTGGCGCTATTGTAGAAGTCGTTCTTCTTCTACTAGTTATCTGCTATGCATGGAAGTGGCCAGAATTGCAAGCCGATTAATTTAATCTTTCAATATTGAGATGTACGCGAAGACCACTTCAATTCAACATTTCAGCCCACAAGGAGGTTAGGCATGGTAGATTCTATTTCGAATTCAGCAGCTCAAGCAGGCGGTACGGTGTTAATTAAGGTGGCTTCAGAACCCGCGCAGGTTTTTAACACGTCAAAAAATCAGGGGGCACCAAGCTCCCAAGGTGGCGACTCCCTGAAAATTTCCACTCTGGCTCAACAACTTTCCGCAAGCGATAGCCGTGCCGAAGTGCGGGACAAGACCCTTTCCCGATCGGAATTGGCTAGCAAGGCGAAGAGCATTGTGAATCACAATAGTCGGCGATTTATACTATGCTAATAAAACACTGCACGACAGCGAGATTCCTGACTGATTAGCGCAGCAGTGCGCTCTGGATTTGTTTCCTTGAAAAATTCAGAAATGTACATGGCTAGTGAGTCCTAACCTTAGTTATTGAGGATGTAAGGAATAAAATGTTTGAATCACAATGGCAGCATAAATTGCTGCTCTTTTTTAATCTTAGCTGCACAAGTGAATTTTAATCCATCAGTTTTGCTGGCATTTCTAAATATCAAATGTTTTTTTGTGGCTGAATCTTGATAAGAATCACCTGCATGAAAAGTTTTTACATCTTCACCCTCATATTGCGATTCGGCGGTGCCTTCAATCACATAGCACAAGCCAGCCACAGGATGCGTATGTGCGACATTAGAAAATGCCGATGGGAACTCAACCAGCATTAGTCTTAACTCTTCATCGCTACCAGCTATATCAATTCTTTCAATAACTTTGCGCGATACTTCAGTGATTTTTCTTTGTGGTACTTCTTCACTATGGGCTACATGAGAAAACTGGCTTAGTGCAAGAACAACAATTGACATATATTTCAGCATTTTCATACTTTTTTCCTTTATTGGATTTGTCACTTCGGTTCCTCGTGGATTGGTGATAAAAGTGAGCGGAGAAATTACGCCGCCCACTTAGCCTCGGCCTAAGCTACCTATCGACTGCAGCATGCTGACATTGAGCATGACGAATTCTCTGCAACGCTCAAAACGCCATTCTCGATAACTTCACACAGACTGCTTGCTATTGACGTGAATGGGAAATGTCCAGATGCCAAGGTGGAAACTTGATCAACTTTCCAATTGACGATCATTTCATCTTGTTTTGATGGCGAAATAACCTTGTCCAAAGTTGCTCGTATATAGTGTTTTGGCACCATCCCAAAGTTGGCTGCACTGAGTTGAGCGGGCACCATAAATGGCTGTGTCGCCTGTTTCATGGAAAGTTTAGGAATCATGTCTTCAATATGCTTCTCGTCCGCGTCATGCAGCATAATCTCACGCATGTCATCAACTCTGATGGTTGCATAGGTCTGACATTCAGAGAAAACAACCTTCGGCAGTAATTGGCCGCCTTTATCACTTTGCATAAGGCTTAGGCCTGTATCACCGTTCTTCGGAAGCATCGCCGCAATGTAGACAAGCTGTTCAATCTTTTCTGGAATGCTTTCAGCTACTTGCGAAATCACCATTCCCGCAAACGAGTGTCCAACAAGAATGACTTTTTCATCAAGGTCATTGATGACTTCAGTGACTCGTTGAACATAAGCTTCCATAGTAACTTTGCCGATGGGCTTAAAGTTATTTCCGTGCCCCTGCAAGTCTGGAGTGATGACTTTGCTGCCATCTCTGGAAAGCAGAGCTTTTAATTCATCAAATTCCGACCCTTCTCCCCAAACACCGTGAACTAATACATAATTTTTCATTTCTTGCTCCTAATATAGATTTAATTTAATTCATTTTTAATTTCGATAAGCTCAATACGGTATCCGTCAGGATCTTCAATAAAAGCGATGACTTCTATATCTTTACGATCAGGTGATATAACTTTCATTGGCCCTGGCGCACGAGTCACTTTCACACCTAAGTGTTCCAGTCTTTTGCAAGCCGCATGTATATCTGAAACTGCTAAAGCGATATGCCCAAATGCTGATCCGTGAATATAAGTGTTGCTACCCCAGTTATACGTAAGCTCTATTGTTGAGTTGCTATGCTCATCTCCATAACCTACAAACGCCAGAGTAAATTGGCCTTCAGGGTATTTCTCTTTGCGAAATAAATGCATGCCAAGTTTTTCTGTATAAAAATTGATAGCTCGATCAAGATCGCTAACGCGAAGCATGCTGTGTAATATCCTGCTACTTGTATTCATTGTTATTCCAACTTATTAGTATTGTCATGCTTAGCAAATTAAAAAATATCAAGTTACTCAACCATCGTTACTCTCAAGCTTTCCATAAAACTCACAACATCTGTTTTTTCTTGACTAGAAACTTTGAATTTTTCTAAAGTCTTTTTTAAATGCCCCATAAAAACTTCCCAGTCAACATCACTAATTTTCATACCCTTATGCGATGTGACCATGTCTCTACCGCCATAATTAAGTGGTCCGCCAGCTTGATTTACAATAAAGTCAATGATCAATTGCTTTTCGCGTTGAATACCATCTGCACTGCGGTTCGACCAGAATCGTCCTAATTTCGGATCAGCCATAAGGCGTGGCATCGTTTCATTAATCACGGCCGCAATCGCGTCATACCCGCCTAATCTTGTATATAACGATGCTTTTTGTGTTTTTGCTGAGGTTGCATCATTTGTTGCAATCAACATTTTTGAATCAACTGGATTTAATTTACTATCATTAGATTCTGCATATGCTGTTGTTGCAGCCGATGCCATCATGGCGACTAATAACAAGCTTGTTTTAAAATAGGTTGTCTTTCTTTTAACATTCACAATACTTCTCCTAAGGTTAATAATTTCATTCGTTGGGGACATAAACTAGTCTTTTTGCCCCTATTGGTTTGGTTATATTTCAAGCAATTCAAATCCACGCATCTTTTGTAAACACAATATCAAGTGGCGTGTCGGCTAAACGATTGGTGTAGTTGCTCAAGGTTGTCGCTGCAACAATCTGGACAACTTCTAGTGCGTGCTGATTGTGATATCCTGCTGCAAGGAACGCATTAATCTCTGCCACACCGGCCTTACCGCGCTCACGCACCACAGCTCGCGTGAAATTGGCAAGTGCATTTAGCTTTGTATTGATACAGGTCTTATTACCGCGCAAGGCAGTAATCGTATCTTCATCAACTTTATAGTTACGTCCAAGAAATGAATGTACAGCTACGCAATAAGAACAGTTATTTTCTACACTTACCACAAGTGCAATAACCTCCTGCTCCCTTGAGCTAAGCGCGCTATGCTCGAGTAGTTTTACTAATTGAAAATAGCTTTGTGCGGATGGTGGCGATTCAGCCAAAATACCATATAGATTTGGTATGAATCCCAAATTTTTATTTACG
>JBAYTS010000017.1:0-53902 GCA_041675545.1 Methylotenera sp. | reverse complement strand
TTCTGCTTTGTAAAGGCACCATTCATAAAGGAAATGCTAATGAAATCCCCCATTTTACGTATTGAAGGTTTCGGCAAGCACTTTACGCTGCATGAGCAGAATAAGCGTATTCCGTCTTCAAACAATGTTAATTTAGAAGTGTATGCAGGTGAGCTTACCGCACTGATTGGCCCGACCGGTGCTGGTAAATCCTCAGTGTTAAAAGGCATTTACCGCACTTATTTACCAAGTGCCGGCAAAATACTTTACCGCGATAAAAATGGCGTTGAGGTTGACCTAGCCCAGGCTGATGAATACTGCATGTTACAACTGCGTCATGAGGAAATCGGCTTTGTGACGCAGTTCTTGTTTTGCTTGCCACGGCAATCGACACTGGATGTGGTTGCACATCCGCTGGTAGTGCGCGGCATGAGCCGCGAAGCCGCGCGTGAAAAAGCCGCAGAGATGCTTGCCTCGCTTAACTTGCCAGAACGCTTATGGAGCATATCTCCCGCCACTTTTTCAGGCGGCGAAAAACAGCGTGTGAATTTAGCACGTGGCTTAGTAGCAAGGCCACGCCTGCTACTGCTGGATGAACCAACGGCAAGTTTAGACCCCGTTACCGCAGAACGCGTCATCACGTTAATCGAGCAAATCAAGGCAGAAGGCGTGGCTATGCTGGCCATTTTCCACCATCCAGAACTCACCCAGCGTTTGGGTGATTGCGTGGTTGCACTTACGCCGCCACCAGTTGCCAGCAAGCAGCCAGACATGAATGAACAGAAAGTAGAGGTATTTGCATGACTAAAATTTATCTTACCCATGCCGTAGTAGTGCTAGAGAATGAAGTGTTAAACGACGCATCCGTGCTGATTGAAAATGGAATCATCACCGCGATCAATACGCAACAGGTCAGCGATGCTGAAGAAGTTAATTTACGTGGTCAAACGTTGATTCCCGGCATGATTGATTTGCATTGCGATGCGCTTGAAAAAGAAGTCGAGCCGCGCCCTAACGTATATTTCCCGCTCGATTTTGCATGCGCTCAGGCTGATAAACGGAATGCTGCCGCTGGCGTGACTACGGTATTTCATGCGTTGTCGTTCGCTAACCATGAGCTAGGTGTGCGCAACAATACGTTTGCCGCTGAAATCGCACGTGCCGTGCATGCCTGGCAACCGCATGCCTTGGTGGATAATCGCGTGCATTGCCGTTATGAAGTCACCGACCCCACCGCGCCTGAGGTGCTGCTGGATTTAATGCAAAAAGGTGATATGCACTTATTCTCGGTGATGGATCACTCACCTGGGCAGGGTCAGTTTAAAGACATTGCCGCCTTTCGTGATTATCTCGCGCGCACTTATAAAAAGACCGATGCAGAGCTGGATGCCCTGTTAGCGGAAAAAGCCGCCCAGTCTGAAGGTGCGATGCAGCGCATTGAAGTGCTGATTGAGGCCGCGCACGCGCATGGCATACGTGTAGCCAGCCATGATGATGATACGCCTGAAAAAGTGGATACCGTGCATGGCTTAGGCGTAACTATTTCTGAATTTCCAATCAACTTAGCTGCAGCACAGGCGGCAAAAGCCAATGGTATGTTTACTGTGTTTGGTGCGCCCAATATTTTACGTGGCAAAAGCCAGTCTGGCTCCATGAAGGCGCTGGACGCCGTGAAAGAAAACGTGGTCGACTGCCTGTGTGCAGATTATGCCCCGGCGGCTTTGATCGTTGCGATTTTCCGCCTGCCTGAATTGGCAGGTATTTCGCTGGCAGATGCCATTCGCTTGGTGAGCATCAACCCGGCACGCGCGGCTGGGCTGGATGACAGAGGCGTGATTGCCGTAGGTAAACGTGCCGATTTAGTGGCGGTGGCACATATCAACGGCCTAGTGCAGGCTTCACGCGTTTGGATTAAGGGCAGGCTTGCCTATCAAGCGAGGTTTGACCATGGCTGAAGGTAAACTTTTCTACGTGATTGGACCTTCTGGTAGCGGTAAAGACAGCCTGATGAGTTATGCGCGCAAACGGTTGGCAACCAGCCCGTGTGTGGTATTCGCACACCGCTATATTACACGCCCAGCCAATGCCGGTGGTGAAAACCATGTGGCATTGAGTGAAGACGAGTTTGCCACAAGGGTGCAATCCAATTTGTTCGCCATGCATTGGGAGAGCCACGGTTGCCGTTATGGTATCGGTAGTGAAATCAATATGTGGTTGGCTAAAAACTACAACGTCGTGATGAATGGCTCACGTGGGCATCTGCATGAGGCACAAATAACGCACCCAAAACTTATCCCGGTATGGATAGAGGTTTCGCCTGAAGTTCTAGCTGAACGACTGTATGCCCGAGGCCGTGAAAATGAGGCTGAAATCAAAGAGCGTTTAATGCGAGCCGCCATGTATCGTGCGACACCCGGTGGCATTGCTATTTGCAATGATGGCGAGCTGGAAGATGCAGGCGAAAAACTGGTGCAATTGATTGCGCCACTGATTGTACCCAAGCCAGGTGCAAAATGCGATTAACTTTTATCGGCACCGGCTCCACCAGCGCCGCACCGCTTTACGGCTGTCATTGCGATGTATGCACCGCCGCGCAGAAAAATCCAACGCTTAAACGCAACCCAGCCTCAGCGCTGGTTGAGGCTGGCGACACGCGCTTGCTGATAGATGCAGGGTTGCACAACTTAGGCGAGCGTTTTTCAGCGGGCAGTTTTAATGCGTTTTTAATCACTCATTTTCATGCTGATCATGTACAGGGGTTGTTCTCTATTCGCTGGGGTGTGGGCGAAAAAATTTCCGTCTATGGCCCGCCTGATACTGAAGGCTGTGCAGACTTATACAAAAACCCAGGCTTGCTTGATTTTCACACTGTACATAAATTTGAGCCGTTTAAAATTGGCGAAATCACCATCACGCCAGTGCCGCTGATTCACTCTAAACCTACGCTGGGTTATTGCCTGGAGTGGCGTGACACACGTATTGCCTACCTGACCGATACGGTGGGCTTGCCGCCAGCCACGGCGGATTTTTTGCATCTTTGGCAACCCACGCAACTCATACTCGATTGCTCGTATCCGCCAAGATTAGATATGTCAAAAGGCCACAACGATGTAACGCGCGCGCTTGAAAGCATCGCACAAGTACAGCCACGGCAGGCATGGCTTACCCATATTGGTCATGAGTTGGATGCATGGCTAAATCAACATCCTGATACGCTACCAGTCAATATCTCTGTGGCGAGTGATAATCTGGTGCTTAGCGCATGAACACCGCCATACTTGCCATTGCCGGCTCAGTTGCCATGCATGTGGCGTGGAATTTACTGGTACGCCAGCAGGGCGCTAAAACTCGCCTGCTATGGTGGGCGCTGGCAACTCATTGCCTAATACTCGCACCGTGGGGGTTATATGCACTGGTGACGCAGGCGCACTGGACACCTCAACTGGCTTTGGCCTTACTGGCGTCAAGCTTGGCTAATGTTGCCTATTTTGTTGCCTTAGACCGTGCCTATCACCACGCACCGGTGGCGCTGGTTTACCCCATTGTGCGTAGTTCACCTTTGTTAATTGCCATCTGGAGCATGTTGTTATTTGGCGAGTCTTTAGGCATTGGGGCTTGGCTGGCCATGCTGTTAAGCGTAGCAGGGCTTATATTTCTGGCTTCTACCGCTTGGCGCAATGATGCACGTGCCGCGTTGCCATGGGCATTAGCAGCGGCGCTGGCAACCAGCGTCTATTCTCTTACCGACAAAGCGGCGACATCTTTTTTACCTACACTTTCAAGTGTGCTTGGTTTTATTAGTGTCGGTTACGGCCTTTCTTTTATTGCGATTACCGTACTATTACGCCGAGAACATGGCCGCTGGTGCCCTGAGCGCAGGCCGCCGTTGCTCACCATGCTGGTGGCAGGGCTGTGCATTGGGCTGGCTTATGTGCTGGTGATACACGCCATGCGTAGCATGCCAGCGGCAGTAGTGGTGGCTTTCACTAATGCCGGCATTGTTATTGCGGGTGCGTTATCTATTTTTATGTTTCACGAACGCCAGCACTGGAAATCACGGTTAATGGGCATGATCGTCATTATGCTGGGCTTAGTCATGCTGGCCGTCATTAGACATTAGTGTTGTTTTTACGCAACACTACGTTGTAAAAATAGTTATTCGTCATAAAAGCGTCACATTCAAAATCCATAATTGCATCCGTCTTATAGCTAATTAGCTAATCAGTTTTGTGTTTAATTTTTCAAAAGGGAGTAATTCAATGAATGGTAATAAATTACGCGGAGTCATTGCCGCAGTAGCCGGTGTAATGATGTTTAATGCAATGCCAGTAATGGCAGATAGCACCGATGATATTGTGAATGCGCTGATTGCAAAAGGCGTATTGACTGAAGAAGAAGGCGCGTTGTTAACTAAAGGCCGCGCTGGTGAAAAAGAAGCTGCTGCTAAAAAGAAAGCAAGCGAAATCAAGGCTTCATTCAAAGATGGTATCGTGTTTGAATCAGGCGATAAGCAACACAAAATGTCTATCAATGGCCGTGCGCAGTTAGATTACCGCACTTTCAGTAATGAAGTAGATGCTAAACAAGCTGAAACGTTTGATATTCGTCGTGCTTACCTCACGGCTAAAGGCTCCTTTTATGACACTTACGATTTTGAAATGACATACAACGGCGCTGGTTCAACTGGCTCAGATTTATTGTATGCATGGATGAACGTGCGCTGGTGGGATCAGGCACAGTTTAAATTTGGCCAATTCAAACAACCATTCAGCATGGAAGAGTTAGGTAGCTCACGTTTCATCAACTTTACTGAACGTTCAATGCTTACTCAGTTAGTCCCGGCGGTTGACCGTGGTGCACAAATTCACGGTGTGCCAGTAAAAGGTGTGACTTATGCCTTGGGTGTGTTTAATGGTGTGGGCGTGAACAAAGGTCAAAACAACAATGACACTAGCATTGATGCAGATGGCAAGTCAGTTACAGGCCGCGCTACCGTCAATATTGCTGAACTGATGGGCGTTAAGGATGCTGTTTACCACATCGGTGCGGCGTATTCTGATTCAAGTGATAATCATGATGTAAACGCATTCTCAATTAGTACCGAAGGTCGTGGTGCTGGTGTCTTTAAATCAACTGCGCCTACAGCAATTAGTGCAACTAATAAAGGTTATGATTTAAAACGTACTGGTTTAGAAGGTGCTGTGGCTTATGGTCCAGTTAAATTCCAGTCAGAGTGGATTAGAGCTGAGTTTGAACCAGATGGTAATAACAGCTTGGTGGCTGGCGCACCTGCAGGTGAAGGTAAAGATATTACTGCTTGGTATGCTGCAGTTAACTGGATGATTACTGGTGAAAATTATGCCGACGTGTATAAAGGCGGGATGTTTGGCGGCCGTATGAAACCAAAAAACAACTTTGACCCTAAGGCAGGTAAATGGGGTGCAGGTGCTTGGGAAATTGGCGCACGCTACAGTAAATTGGATGCCTCTGATTTTAACTTAGGTGCTGAAACTGCTGATGTGTTTGGTGCCACAGGCGAAAATGGCAAATTCAATGAGGCTGATGCTTGGACGATTGGCCTGAAATGGATCCCAAGCCCAAATGTACGCTTTCTGGCTAATTACGTGACTACTGACATGGATTGCGTAAAAGGCTTTGTATGTACTGAAGACAAAGAAAAAGCTGTTAACTTGCGTGCGCAAATTGACTTCTAAGCTTTAAGTAACATTAGTAATATGAATCTCCTTGTGGTGTAAACCACATCCCCTTAGCCCGCTTTATAGCGGGCTTTTTTTGGTTTGAAAGGTTGTTCACAGATGATTAAAGTAATTACACAATATTTAGCCGCTTTGCTCTTTTTGGCTACAATGCCGGTGTTGGCAGGTGAGGCGTATATTCAGCCCTTGGTAAAAGGCTGGGAGGTTCGCCCCATTATCACGGTGGGAGAATCTGCCGTTAACGGCTACCGCATGGTAGGTGTGCCTGATGGCTTGGGTGCTTTTGACAACAACGATGGCACTATGACGCTGTTGATGAATCATGAAATTGCCGCAGATAAAGGCGTGATGCGTGCGCATGGGCAAAAGGGTGCTTTTGTTTCACGCTGGGTGATTGATGTTGAAACGCTGAAAGTTCGCTCAGGTGCAGATCTAGTGCAAAATACCGTGCCTGCTGGCTTAGTGTTTAATCGCCTATGTTCAGCCGACTTAGCGCCGCAATCCGCTTTTTTTAATGTAGCGAGCGGTAAAGGTTATCCAAAACGATTGTTTTTAAATGGCGAAGAAGATAAAACGGGTGGGCGTGCCTTTGCCCATGCTTTGGATGGTACGAGTTATGCCTTGCCAGATTTAGGCCGTATTGCTTGGGAGAATGCTTTGGCAAACCCCAATGCAGGCGATAAAACCGTGGTAATCGGCATGGATGATATTCACGATGGCTTAGTATTGGCTTATGTAGGTGAAAAGCGCACGCAAGGTAACCCTGTGGAGCAAGCTGGGTTAGTGGGTGGGCGTTTATATGCCGTTAAAACGGAGGGCGCACGTTTTAGTTTGGTGGCGTTGAGTGATGCGGCAAAGTTGGAGGGCAAGGCTTTACGCGCGCAAGCGGCAAAACTTGGTGCTACATTGTTTGCACGGCCTGAAGATGGCGCATGGGATACGCAACATGCCAATGTATTTTATTTTGCGACCACGGACAGCGTAGGCGGCAATACACAACTTCATCAATTACAGTTTGATGATGTGAAGCAACCCACGCTGGGTGGACGTATCGAGGTGGTGCTTAACGGGCGTGATATTGGCGCTGAAATGTTTGATAACCTCACTGTGGATCATGTTGGAAATATCTTGATTCAAGAAGATCCAGGTAATAACCCGCGTTTGGCGGCCATTTGGCAATTTGACCCAGTGCGTAAAATCGCACTTAAAGTTTTTGAGTCACGCGCTACATTGTTTTTATCGGGTCAGGCGCAGTTTATGACAGAAGATGAAGAACATTCGGGGATTGTGGAAATAACTCATTTGCTCAAAACGGCTACTTGGTTTGATGTGAGTCGACGCTATTATTTGGGCACGACGCAATCGCACCTTGAGCACACGGATGCCGAACTGGTGGAATATGGCCAGTTATGGCTGATGACGAGCCCAAGCTCAATTAGTCAATATTGATTCGCTTAGGCTTTGCTACTAAGCATGAGCTTGCGTGTGGTTAATGTATAATCCGCTGACTATTTTAATGGAGTGACGTATGTATAAACACCCCTTGCTTGACCGTGACAAAATGACGCCGCAAGAAGCGCTTAATGTGCTGATTGACGGTAATCATCGTTTTGCCAATAATTTAACGACTAATAAAGATTTGCATAATTTGGTGATGATGACCAAAGATAAACAACATCCGTTTGTTTCTATGTTGAGTTGCAGTGACTCACGCGCGCCGGTGGAGATGGTATTTGATCAAGCTTTGGGCGATGTGTTTAGTGTGCGCTTGGCAGGCAATATTGCCTCAGATAAAGCGATTGGCAGTTTGGAGTTTGGCTGTAAATACTTAGGCAGTAAGCTGATTGTGGTGCTGGGGCATACCGGTTGTGGCGCAGTAAAAGCGGCGTGCGATAACTTTAAAGATGGCCATATTGGCGAAATTACCAATTTAATTAAGCCTGCGGTACGGTTGGAAAAATCTACACTTGAGCAGCGCAATTCTAGCAATGATGATTTTGTAGCTAAAGTCTGCGAGTTAAGCGTGCAAGTGCAAATGGATGAGATTATGCATACCAGCGACATTCTGCAAGATATGGTTGCCAGCAAGCAAATTGCGATTATCGGCGGTATTTATGATTTAGCCACGGGTGAAGTACGTTTTATGCAAAATGCGGTGGGATTGTAGGCGGCTTTGTAATATGGCACTCTGGTGCAGGAGCGCAACTCCTGCACCAGAATTTTGTTTAATCGCGCCTACGTTCAGCTCATTAGGCTTAACGATGACCTTCTTTAGCCATATTGATTGAGTATTTTGGAATTTCCACCACTAAATCTTCTTTGCCAACACGGGCTTGGCACGAAAGTCGTGAGTTAGGCTCTAATCCCCAGGCTTTATCCAATAAATCATCTTCTTGGTCAGTTGACGGGTTAAGTGATTTAAAACCTTCGCGTACAATCACATGGCAAGTGGTGCAGGCGCAAGCTTGATCACAGGCATGGTCGATGTCAATATGGTTATTTAATAGTACATCGCAGATTGATTCTCCAGTGTTGGCTTCAATCGCCGCACCTTCAGGGCAGAGTTCTACGTGTGGCAAAATAATGATTTGTGGCATGTTATTTCCTAGTGTTCTGATTTCACAATAAGCTTGTGATTAAAAAATAAAGATTAAATTCAATAAAATATAGCTTGTTAAGCTGAGTGCTACACTCGCTTAGTGCTAGGTTTGAGCTAAATGATTGGCGATAGTGACAAAGTCAGCCACACTTAAATTCTCAGCGCGCTGCTGTGAGTTGATATTGAGCGCAGAAAAGCCATCATCATCAAGCATGCCTTTAAGTGTGTTGCGTAATGTTTTGCGACGCTGACCAAATGCAGCTAACACTACTTTGGCAAATAAAGTTTCATCTATAGCCACAAAGGGCAATGTAGCGTGCGGTACACAACGCACAAAGGCTGATTCTACTTTTGGCGCGGGGCTAAATGCCTCAGGCGGCACGGTGAACAGATATTCCATTTGTAGCCGATACTGTAACATCACGCTAAGCCTGCCATAGGCGGCCGTTGAAGGCTCGGCAACCATGCGTTCAACGACTTCTTTTTGCAACATAAAGTGCATGTCAGTAATGTGTGAAACGTTATCGAGCAGGTGAAACAGGATAGGCGTAGAGATATTGTAGGGCAGGTTGCCTGTAACGCGTAAATTATCACCCAAGCTTGAAAAATCAAATTTCAGGGCATCGGCATTGTGTATGTTGATGTTATTTTGTTTGCCGTAACTTGGTTTCACGTATTCTTGCTGCATCCACGCAATAATGTCACGATCAACTTCTACTACATGTAACAGATTCAGTTTTTGCAATAGCGGTTTGGTCAGCGCACCTAAACCTGGCCCAATTTCAACCATGAGATCATCAGGCTGTGGTGAAATAGCATCTACTAAGCTGGCAATCACGCTTTGGTCTGTGAGGAAGTTTTGGCCGAAGCGTTTTTTTGCGATATGTTTCATTGTTTTTTTGTTTGTTATTTATTGTTTGCGTGTGTAAGTTCTATGGCTAATGTGATGGCTGCTAGCAAACTGCCGATTTCGATATTACCTGTGCCAGCTAGGTCTAACGCGGTGCCGTGGTCAACCGAGGTGCGGATAATGGGCAAGCCCAGTGTGACATTGACGCCTTCACCAAAGCTGGCGTGTTTGAGCACTGGCAAACCTTGGTCATGATACATGGCGAGCACGGCATCAGCTTGGCTTAAATGATGTTTGGCAAATAATGTATCTGCGGGTAGCGCACCAATGAGTTGCATGCCTTCTGATCGCAATTTTTCTAATACCGGGTTAATCACTTCAATTTCTTCACGGCCTAGGTAACCGTCTTCTCCTGCATGTGGATTAAGGCCAGCCACCAGAATGCGTGGGTTTTTGATACCAAATTTAACCGTTAAATCATGGTGCAAAATACGAATGGTGGTTTCAAGGCTGCTACGCGTAATGGCTTGCGGCACGTCTTTAAGTGCTAGGTGCGTGGTGGCAAGCGCGACTCTCATGCCGCCGCCAACTAGCATCATCACTACTTGTGGCGTGTTGGTTAATTCTGCTAAAAATTCAGTATGGCCGCTAAAGGCAATGCCAGCCTCGTTAATAATGCCTTTATGCACGGGTGCTGTGACCATGGCATCAAAATTATTTTGCAAACAACTTAAGGCCGCTGTTTTTAGGGTTTCTAGCACGTACGCGCTATTGCTAGCATCTAAGTGGCCAGCAACCACTGGATGATTTAGTGCAAGGTGTAACACCGTTAACGAACCATCGCCAAGGTGGGCGTGCGTAGCCTGTGTATCGTAAGCATTGGTTTGCAGTGTTAGGTTTAATGCTTTAGCCCGTGCTTGCAGCATATTGCTATCGGCAATAACCACCAGTTGCGCATTGAGTGGTTGGTGTGCCAGCATTACGCATAAATCGGGGCCGATGCCAGCGGGTTCGCCAGCAGTAACAACAATACGAGGTAGTGAGCTATTCACAGCATTAGGTACGTTAGATTAGGTAAGTTGGAATTAACGATTAAAACTTATCCTCAAGCCTGAGTTCAACATAAGCGCGGTCGCGTAATTCACGCACCCAGTCCTGATAGGCTTCATCTGCTTTTCTGGTGCGAATTTCCTGACGCGCTTTAAGGCGGGCAGCCTCTTTACTCATGTCTTGTTTGCGGCGCTCAAGCACTTGAATAATGTGCCAGCCAAATGGGCTGCGGATAGGTTCGCTGATTTGGTTATCTTTAAGTTCGTTCATGGCTTTTTCAAACTGTGGCACCGTGTCGCCAGGGTTTACCCAACCTAAGTCGCCACCGTTGGACGCGGTGCCATCTTCTGAAAATTGGCGTGCCAGCACTTCAAACTTATCACCATTATCAAGGCGCTCTTTAATGCCATCCATTTTTTGTTTGCCCTCTGTTTCAGACATAATTTCTGAAAGCTTGATAAGGATATGGCGCGCATGTGTTTGCTCAATCACCAAAGGCGAGTTGCCACCACGTTTATTGGTGAGCTTTAAAATATGGAAGCCATTTGGACTGCGCAGTGCGGCAGAAACATCGCCGGCCTGCATGGTTTTTAGCGTATCTAAAAATAAGGTAGGTAATTGCGTGCTGGTTTTCCAACCTAAACTGCCGCCTTCTAATGCGTTAGGTGCATCTGAAAAGCTGGCAGATACTTTGGCAAAGCTGGTGCCATCTTGCAGCGCTTTGACTGCTTCATCTACTTTTGCTTTTGCTTTTTGTACGTCTTCCGTGGCGCCTTCTTCTGGCGTGCGAATTAAAATATGCGATATTTCAAATTCGTCGGTGCTTTCATTGCTGGAAGCTTGCGTGGTTAAAAAGTTATCAATTTCAGACTCAGTGACGTTAACGCGGCTTTCTACCTCGCGCTCACGTAAGCGTGCAATGGTGATTTCACTACGAATGTCAGCTCTGAACTTGCGCATGCTAATGCCATCGGCACTCAATGCCTCAGCAAATTCGCTAGGCGTCATTTTATTTTGTTCCGCGATACGCTCAATGGTTTTATCAAGCTGATTATCATCTACTTTAAGCCCGGTTTGTGCGGCGTATTGTAATTGCAGCGTGTCTGAAATCAAGCGCTCTAAAATTTGCTTACGCAGAATGTTTTCAGGCGGTAGCTCAGTGCCTTGCTTGGCTAGTTGCGCCGTTACGGTGCGAATGCGACTCTCAAGCTCTTGCTCGGTGATAACGGTTTGGTCAACAATGGCAACGATGCGGTCAAGTTTGACCACTTCAGCTGCCTGCGCATTGAAGTGACTGAAAATAATCAGGGTGCTAAATATAAATTGAATAAAAGTACGCAAAATAGTTACTCGTAATAAGGTTGTTGATAAGTATCAGGAATCAAACCTGAGCTGACATAACCTGGAATGTTACGTCTAATGATTGCTAGCGGATTGGCGCCGATTGATGCTAACCCGCCAAGTTCGAGTTGAAAAAATAACGCATAGTTCGCATCGGCAGTTGCCGTACTGACGCGCTGTATAACAGACCTTGCTTGCCAGCAACCTGCATCATACTCCAATCCTGCCAGCGTTTCGATGATGCGGTTTTCACGCAGAGAGTAGTTAGTGCGGGCAATGCCATACCAGCCTTGACCTAGCGGCCATTGACCTGATATGTCAAATTGGTTTATGCCGTTAGGCGTAATATTTGATGTGTCGCGCCGAAAGCTGTAGCTCAGATTAAGGGTTTTTCCAGGCTCTGGATTAAAACGGCTAGTAAGTGTTGTGCGTACCGGGCGTGAGTCATCAGTGTTGTATTGCCAAAAAGCATCGAGATTCCAGTTGGTTTTTAAATGGGTGTTAAGCCCGGCAATAATGTCTGAGCTGTCACTTTTACGGTAATCAACACCTGGAAGCGCTACTTTTTGGTCTGCAAAGTAATAGCGCTGGCCAATAGAGGCTGATAAGCGTTGTGTGCCGGTGCTACTTTCAATAAAGCGGGTGGTGAGTGCAAAGCTTAATTGGTTGGCATTATTGATGCGGTCGTTACCGGTGAATTGGTTTTCACTAAAAAGTGTGCTGAAGTTTAAGTCAGATTCACTGGTGTCAAAAATTGGGATGTCAGACTGATTTCTTTCAGGGATATACACATAAAATAAGCGCGGCTCTATCGTTTGTGAATAATCACGGCTGGAGATTTTAAAGTCGCGATCAAAATACAAGCCGCTATCCAAGCTAAATATGGGTAGCGTACGCTGTTGTGATTCCAGATTATTCGCCACATTGTTTAAGCTATAGCTGGTGTGGTGAATGCCAAACTTGGGCGTGATAAAGCCGTAAGATTTATTAAACGGAACGCTGACACTTGGGTATGCGGTAAAGCGGGTGCCGGTTGCTCTAATAACGGGATCATTTTTGTTGGTATCAAAGGCAACTAGTTGGGTATATAAATTGGCATTAACGTCACCGTAGTATTTATTGCCAGATAGCGTCATTTGCGGCAAACGTTCATACGGGTAAGAAATTTCATCTAGTGTTTGAAATTTTTGCGCGATGGCATTAAAGCGCCAAGTGTCATCGGCGTAGTCCACATTAAGCTGTTGTGGCAAGTTAATGCGGCTGGTGGTGACAATCTGCGTTGATAGCTCAGAAAAATACTGGTCGTCAGATACTTTTTCAAGGCTATAACCCGCTGACCAGCCATTACCTAAGCGGTGCTGATGTTTCAAATTGGCGTAGTAACGTGTTCGATTACTCAGGCTGTCACTCGGCAGATATTCCAGATTATCAATGCCAGAGAAATTTTCTTTTAAATATCTAAACTCACCTTGTAGTTGCACGCCACGCTTACTTAATTCGCGGACGGCGAGCGTGGCATCCATGTTGGGAGAGATGTTCCAATAGTAGGGTGCTAATACCTCAAAACCGCTACGGCTGGTGCTGCCGATGGTGGGGGCAAGCAAGCCGCTTTTACGCTGGTCGTTAAATGAAAAGCTAATCCATGGGGTATAAAGCAGCGGCACGCCTTTAAATTCAATATAGGCATTTTTTGCCGTGCCGGAATCGGTGTAATCATTGAGTTCAATTTCACTGGCTTTAATGTACCAATCATCTACATCAGCGGCGCAGGTGGTGTAGCGCGCGCCGGTTAAACGCTTTTTATCCTGACCTTCAAAAAAAAGTGCTTTTGCATCGCCGCGTGCTTTTGTCGATTGCGGTACAGAGCTAACGGCTAACGCATCTTGATCTTCAATGCCAGCGTTGTTAAGCAGGAAGGGGTCAGCACTGCCGATTTGCGGGCTTTGTAAATTACCGAGCCGCTTGGAAAACGTTTCTGAACTGACGGCTCGTCTTTGTTGCAGGCTGGCTTCGCTGGGTTTTGTCATGCTGATGGAGGCGTCGCGCATCTCGCCGATGCTGTCAGACAGCTGCATGCGTAATTCTGGCCCTACTAATTTTGAGTTGCCTAACTCAATGCGTACATTGCCGGTGATGTGCAACTCATCATTTTGCACGTCGTATTCAATAACGTCGCCATAAGCATCTTGCTTGCCGCGGTGAATAGAAGCATTGCCAATAGCGCGCATTTTTCTATCAAGGTGCAGTTCAAGTTTGTCGCCGTCAATGATGATGCCGTCATTTAGCGTGTCAGCAATTTCTAACGGTTGCGTTGTTTGCCCCTCATTTGCGGGCACAGTTTCATCTGCAAATGAAGTTAAACTGTGCGTCAATAAAGCCGCAGTAATGCCAGCTAAAAAACGATTTTTTAGCATGCAATTACCATTGAAATAAGCACAAGATGGAACGCTGAAGTTGAGGGCACGGGTATATAGGCAAACGGTTTTATTTTATCAATGATAAAATCTCATAAAATGGCTTTTTTGGCAATCAATAAATCGAAATCAGCCTCTTTAAACAGGTGTTTTTGGATTTAACTCAAGCTAAAATTTAAGACCAAATTATACTTGGATAAAGCGCTAAAAATATAGAAACTTAAACGTTTAGAAAGATAGTCGTGAATAACAGTCAGCAAGATATAAGGCAACAGCAACTTAGCACTTGGTTAACAGGCGTATTGCAACATTCGACATTTAGGCTAACTACGGCTTCAGCAGATGCAAGTTTCAGGCGTTATTTTAGAGTGCACTTGGATGCTGAGCCTTTAGATTTAAACCTTGGCACAGGCAAAACACTGATTGCGATGGATGCACCACCGCCACAAGAAAACTGTGAACCGTTTGTGCGTATTGCGGCGTTGTTTGGTGATGCCGGTATGCATGTGCCGCAAGTGATTGCGCAAGATTTAGCGCAGGGCTTTTTGTTGCTTAGCGATTTGGGTGATGTGACTTACCTGAGTCAATTAAATCAAGACCAGTTAAATCAAAGCAAGGCATCAAGCTTGTATCACGATGCGAATATGGCGTTGATTAAACTGCAGTTGGCAAGTAAGCCCAATGTATTGCCTAATTACGATGAAGCCCTACTCACGCGTGAGATGCAATTGTTCCCTGAGTGGTACATCGCTAAACATCTGAACGTGACTTTAGATGATAAGCAACAAGCCGTTATACAAAAGACTTTTGAACTGCTTAACCGAAACATTTTGGCACAGGGTCAAGTTTATGTGCACCGAGACTACCACTCGCGCAACCTCATGGTATGCGATGACAACCCGGGTGTTTTAGATTTTCAGGATGCGGTTTATGGTGCGATTACTTACGATTTAGTCTCACTGCTTAAAGATGCATATATCAGTTGGGATGAAGAGGTAATCATCGACTGGCTGGTGCGTTACTGGGATGTTGCTAGAAAAGCCGGCTTGCCAGTCCCTGCTGACTTTAGCGAGTTTTATCGTGATTTTGAATATACGGGTGCGCAACGCCATATTAAGATTTTGGGCATTTTTGCACGGCTGTATCACCGGGATGGCAAAGATGGCTATCTAAAAGATATGCCGTTAGTCATGCAGTACTTGCACAAGGTGTGTGAGCGCTATGTAGAGCTACGGCCAATGTTGCGATTATTAGATGCGTTAAGCGGCGCTGACAAACACCCTGACGCGAACTACAAAAGCTTGCTGAAACTATGAAGGCCATGATTTTAGCGGCTGGTCGTGGTGAGCGTATGCGCCCACTTACCGACCATACGCCAAAGCCGTTATTAAAAGTGGGTGGTAAGCCGCTGATTGTTTGGCATTTAGAGCGATTGGCGCTAGCGGGTTTTAAGGAAGTTGTGATTAACCACGCACACTTGGGTGAGCAAATTGAGGTTACCTTAGGTGATGGCAGTCAGTGGGGTCTGCATATCCAATACTCGCCTGAAGAAATTGCATTAGAAACTGCGGGAGGTATTGCCAATGCTTTGCATTTTCTGGGAGATGAGCCATTTTTAGTGGTGAATGGTGACGTATTTACAGACATCGACTTCGCGCACCTTCAGTTAGCGCCCCATCATTTAACGCATTTAGTATTAATTGATAATCCACCGCAGCACAGCCAAGGCGATTTTGTTTTTGAAGGTGGAAAAATAATAGCAGAGGGTGCGAATAAACTTACCTTTTCAGGTGTAGGCGTTTATCATCCAGCCTTGTTTACCGGTATTAAACGCGGAGAGCCTGCAAAGCTTGCGCCGCTATTGTTTAAAGCGATTGCAGAAGGTAAGGCTTCAGCTGAGCATTATCAAGGCGTTTGGCATGACGTCGGTACGCCAGAGCGGCTACAGCAATTGGATGATATGTTGCTGACGTCATAATAGGCGGCGTTAGTTGAGATTTTTTTGTGGGTGAGTGATATACGTTGTTTTTTAACTTGAGAGGTATTTAGTAATGTTGCGTAATATTTTTGTAATTTTGATGGCGGTTCTGTTTTCATCGTGCGCATCAGGCCCTAGGCTAAACGGCTCAGAGTTAAGTGAAAAAATTAATAATAATTTTGTTATTGTTGATTCAATTGAAAAGCCCGTTGCATTGGCAGAGCGAACAAAAGCGCAGGCTGTTGGTAAGTTTGTTGTAGCGACCGTGGTTAGCAGTGTCGCATCTAGCGGTAATGTGAATACCAAGCCCGGAGACATGACGGCTTTACAAAATGCCGCACAGGAGCAAATGGAATTTGGTATGGCATTAAATCAGCAGTTGCAACAATCTTTGCCTGACAGTTATAAAGTAGCGTCAGGCGCTGGTGTTGATTTGGCAATAGCTAAAAAGCTGTCAGATTATTACGCAAGTAAAGCGAAGCCTGACGCGTATTTACAGCCCAAAGAATTACACGTTAGAGTAGGTGCCGTGCAGTGGGAGTTAGGATATGTATCATTTTTAACCAGCCAAAATTACGCATTAAATTATAATTTTGTCGCTAGTTTAGTAGAAAGTGTAGATGGCAAAGAGCGGGTAATTACAAGTACAAATTGTTTGGGTGTTACTGAAAAAGAAATGACACTTGAAGCATGGAAGGCAGACAATTATTTACATGTGAACTCAGAAGCTGAGGTTGTAGTAGAAAAGTGCTACAACAGTTTTGTTAGGAATATCGGCTAAAGCCAGCCTTAAATAACTTGAAGCGAATTTAAATTGAACACTTTAGAGTTTATACGCAGACGGATAAGCCTACTTCAGAATATAGGTGATGGCATTGCTATTATTCCAACATCTCCTGAGCTGATTCGCAATCGCGATAGCCATTACCCTTACCGCTTTGATAGCTATTTTTATTACCTCACTGGGTTTAAAGAGCCCGAGGCCTTGCTGGTGCTCATTGCTGGCATTGAGCCTCAAAGCATTCTGTTTTGCCGCGATAAAGATATGGAGCGCGAAATCTGGGATGGTTTTCGCTATGGAGCAGAGGCAGCCAAAGCTGAGTTTGGTTTTGAGCAAGCCTATAGTATTAGCCAACTTGATGCGTTGATGCCGAGGTTGTTAGCAAATCAGTCTAAATTGTTTTTTAGCCTAGGTGCAGATGCCGGCTGGGATGCGCGCGTTACAGGCTGGCTGAATCAAGTGAAAGCGCAAGCTCGTTCTGGGGTGAGCGCACCAGATGACATTGCAGATGTGCGTAAGTTAGTAGATGAAATGCGGCTTTATAAGTCGCCTGTTGAGATTGATTTAATGCGCCGATCAGCGGATATTGCAACTGCTGCGCATAATCGCGCCATGCAAAAGGTACGTGCTGGCAAAATGGAATATGAAATCGAAGCGGAATTCTTACATGAGTTTTATCGTAAAGGCGCTCAATCACCAGCTTATACCAGTATCATTGCAGGTGGTGCCAATGCATGCACCTTGCATTACAACGCGAATAATTGTGAATTAAAAGACGGTGATTTACTGCTAATAGATGCAGGTTGTGAGCTAGATGGTTATGCGTCTGACATCACGCGTACTTTTCCAGTGAACGGCAAGTTTAGTGCGGCGCAAAAAGATGTGTATGAGCTGGTGCTAGCGGCGCAGGCGGCGGCGATTGCACAAGTAAATTCAAGTAACCACTGGAATGCGCCACATGACGCAGCGCTGGACGTGTTAGCACAAGGTTTTATTGATTTAAAACTGTGCCAAGGCAGTAAGGAGGCCGTGTTGGAAAGCGGTGCTTATCGCCAGTTTTACATGCATCGCACCGGCCATTGGCTAGGTCTGGATGTGCATGATGCGGGTGAGTATAAAGATAAACATGGCGATTGGCGCATGTTACAGGCCGGGATGACGCTCACCGTGGAGCCTGGCTGCTATATTCGCCCGGCAGACAATGTACCGCAACACTTGTGGAACATTGGTATTAGAATTGAAGATGATGTGTTAGTGACCCAGCATGGCTGTGAAGTGCTGACTGCCGGTGCCGTTAAAACGGTCGCTGAAATTGAACATTTGATGAAGGCATGATGCGCAAATCTGAAAACATTGTGATTGTAGGCGGCGGTCCGGTAGGCATGGTGTTGGCTTTATTACTGGCAAAACAAAATATTGGCAGCACATTGTTAGAGGCGCGTAAGCAAGGCGCTGCCAATCAAGATACGCGTGCATTGGCACTATCCTTTGGTACTAGGCGTATTTTAGAAAAACTGGGTGTTTGGCAACTGTTAGCGCCTCATGCCACTGCCATCAACACCATTCATGTGTCACAAAAAGGTAGCATGGGCCGTAGCGTTTTACATGCGCATGATTACAGCCAGGAGGCCTTGGGTTATGTGCTGTCTTATGGTGCGTTATGCAGCGTGCTAAATACAGAATTAGCACAATTCCCCATTATTTATTTGATTGATGAAGCCAAAGCCGAAGCGATTACGCATGATGGCAACCATGCCACGGTGCGCTATGACCGACACGGCGAATCGCACCAATTGGAAACTGCACTGGCGGTACTGGCTGACGGCGGCCGTAGCTTAGAAGCCGTGGCGGGACTAAAGCGTGATACCAAAGAATATGGACATGATGCGCTGATTAGCAAAGTACGCGCAGAGCTACCACATAACAATATTGCTTACGAGCGCTTTACAGCCAACGGGCCGATGGCGTTGCTGCCAAATGGAGAACATGATTTTTCATTAGTATGGACAGGCAAAAAAGAATTGATTGCACCATTGCTGGCGCTGAGCGATGCTGAGTTTTTAGCGCAGTTTCATGCGCAGTTTGGTGATAGAGTCGGACGTTTTTTAAGCGTAGAAAAGCGCATGACGTTTCCGTTAAGGTTATCGCAACTGGCTGAAACTAACACGCCGCATTTGGTGGTGATCGGTAACGCTGCCCAAACCATGCACCCCGTCGCCGGGCAGGGTTTTAATGTGGGCTTGCGTGATGCAGAAGTGCTGGCGCGACAGATAATGAATGCGAGTGCAGACTTGGGTAGTCAGGAGATGCTGACCACGTATCGTGCCAGCCGCAAAACTGACACAAAAAACGGTTTGTTATTTACCGATTTTTTAGTGAACATATTTTCTAACGATATTTTAGGCATTTCTGCATTAAGAAGTGCAGGCATTGGTTTGTTTGACTTAGTCAAACCCATCAAACGGCATTTGGTGAGCAAAATGAGTTTCGGTAAATGAGCCCCCTAAAAGTAGATATGACGATTGTAGGCGCCGGTTTGGTAGGGCTGGCGGCGGCGGTTGCCTTGAATCAAGCCGGCTATGAAGTAGTGTTGGTTGATAGCCAGTTACCTCAGCCGAATGAGAACCAAGCCGAGTGGGATCAACGCATATACGCGATCAGTCCAAAAAATGCACAGTGGCTGATGCGTTTGGGCGCTTGGCAATTATTAGATGTAAGCCGGGTGACGGAGATGCAAGCGATGGAAATATGGGGCGATGCCACGCCCGAACCATTGCAATTATTGGCCGACGATGTGAATGCTGATAACTTAGGATTTATTGTAGAAGAACGCGCTTTAAAGCACGCGCTCATGGAGCGGGCGCAAGCTTGTGGTGTCAGTATGCTATTTGGTCATGCGGGTGAATCGCTTAACGCGAGTGCGCACCAAGCTGTGTTAAATTTAGACAATCAACAAAGCATAGCAAGCACGCTGTTGCTGGCGGCTGATGGCGCCAATTCATGGGTGCGTCAGCAGTTGGCTATTGGCACGCAGCAAAAACCGTATCATCAAACCGCCATAGTGGCGAATTTTGTCACTGAAAGAACACACGGCAACATTGCAAGGCAATGGTTTACACAAGATGATGCAGGTAAAAGTGGCGTTATGGCGTGGTTGCCGTTGCCTGGGAATAAAATTTCAATTGTGTGGTCTGCACCAACGCCATATGCCGATCGTTTATTAACGCTTAACGCGACTGAATTTGCACAGCAGGTCATGGCGGTTGGGCATTCTACCTTGGGTGAGTTAACGTTAATGGGGGATGCTGCAGCTTTTCCGCTCACGTTGAAAAAGGCGAATGAATTAAGCCAAAATTCAATAGTCCTAGTGGGAGATGCCGCGCATCGGGTGCACCCGATGGCAGGGCAGGGTGTTAATCTGGGGTTTAGAGATGTGATTGATTTGTTGCAAATATTGGCAAGCAGGCATCAGTATCAACACATCAATGATGCCAGGTTGTTAAAGCAATATAGTCGTGCAAGAAAAGCAGATTTACTCGCCATGCTTGCGTTAACCAATGGCTTGTATCATTTGTTTGAAAGCCAAAACAGCGTAGTCAAAAAAGTAAGGAATTGGGGACTGTCTGCGACTAATCAGCAGCCAATTAAAAAAATGTTGGTGGTCAATGCAGTTGCGCTTTAGCCTTGCATTCTCTAAGCTTGGTTATTAGGCGCCTATAGAAATTTTTTGGTTTAATTGGCGTAATTTATTTCAACGGTTAGTGCCGGCAAGTATTACTTAAAGGAAAGTTAATGTTAAAAAAAATAATCAGTATTGCTTTAATGGGTGCATTTTCAACGATTGCAATCGCAGATGAAGCCAGCGTTAAAAAGGCAGTAGAAGCGGCTTATCCAAAATTTAAAGTAGAAAAAGTAACCAAAACCCCTTATGCAGGTTTGTATGAAGTATTTATGGGTGGACAGATTATTTATACAGATGAAAAGCTGACTTTTTTAATCGCCGAGGGTCGCTTAGTTGATCCTAAAACTAAAAAAGATATTACAGGTGAACGCTTAGAGGAGCTTACAAAAATAGATTTTGCCAGCTTACCGCTTGAGCAAGCCATTAAAGTGGTAAAAGGCAATGGTAGCCGTAAACTAGTGGTGTTTTCTGATGTGGATTGCCCTTATTGCAAACGCTTGGAGCGTAACGAAATTGCCAATATTACTGATGTAACAGTGTATACATTTTTGTATCCAATTGAGCAGTTACACCCTGATGCCGCGAATAAATCTAAACTTATCTGGTGCGCTAAAGATCGCGTAAAGGCATGGGACAATTGGATTTTAAGAGATCAGTTGCCAAGTACTGCGGCTACATGTGATGTGCCAATTGAAAAAGTAGGTCAGCTAGCCAAAAAAATTGGCGTGAGTAGCACACCAACCCTAATTTTTGCGGATGGTAAGCGCATGTTGGGTGCGCAACCTTATAAAGAAATTGAGCGTATGCTGATTGAGGCGGCAAGGAAGTAGGCTAATCCTCCGCCTTAATGCGTTAGAAGTATAGCTTTTAACGCGGGTATTGGTGGTCTAGCCAACAACCTGGCCGAGTTTGAAAATAGGTAGGTACATTGCAATGACAAGCCCACCAATCAGCACGCCGAGTACCACCATGATGATCGGTTCCATCAGGCTGGAGAGCGCATCTACAGCATCATCTACTTCCGCTTCATAAAAATCTGCAACCTTGCTTAGCATAGAGTCCAAGGCACCAGACTCTTCACCGATAGCTGTCATTTGCAATACCATATTAGGGAAAACCTCAGCATTTTGCATCGCAACAGTTAAGCTGGTACCCGTACTAATTTCGCTTTGGATTTTTTTAGTCGCATCATAATAAACTCTATTACCAGATGCGCCAGCTACGGAATCCAGCGCTTCGACCAAGGGGACGCCTGCTGAAAACATGGTGGACATTGTGCGTGCAAACCGGGCAATGGTCGCCTTGCGGATCAGATCCCCAAATACAGGCACTTTAAGGATCAGTCTATCCATGGTGGATTGCATGGCTAAAGACCTCTTCCAGGTGTAGAAGAAAAACCATAAGGCAAAGCCAATTGAGCCAAATATTGCCCACCACCATTCTACAAAAACATCGGAAATAGACATGACAATCAATGTTGGTGCTGGTAAGTCAGCGCCAAAGCTACTAAATAATTCCTTAAATGCAGGGATGACAAAAATCATGATGACGGCCGTAATAATAAATGCGACCACGATAATAGAGATCGGATAAAACAGTGCCGATTTTATTTTTGATTTAATGGCTAGAATTTTTTCCTTATAAGTCGCTAAGCGGTCAAGCAGGGTGTCTAAAATACCAGCTTGCTCGCCGGCGCCAATCAAATTACAAAATAGTGAATCAAAATAGAGTGGATATTTTCTGAACGCGGTGCTTAAGCTACTACCCGTTTCTACGTCAGATTTAATGTCAGCTAACAGCTTGGAAACGGCAGGGTTGCTATGCCCCTTGCCGACAATATCAAATGACTGTAGTAATGGCACGCCAGATTTCATCATAGTTGCAAGCTGGCGGGTAAATAAAGTGATGTCTTTATCAGACACCGAACCTTTACTAGTAAAGCCACTTTGTTTTTTAACTTTTTTAACTGTAATGCCTTGGCGGCGCAGTGTAGCGCTGACGAAGGACTCACCAGAGGCTTTCATTTCACCTTTGACTCGCTTACCTTTTTTGTCTAACCCTTCCCATGCGTAGGTGACTTCTTTGGTGGCTTTAATAGCAGCTGCCATGGCGATTCCCTTGGTGATTAACTATATTTGTTATGTTAAAACTCATTGATTGATCTTATTCATTGGTACAAGCTTCTACTTCTTCCATCGAGGTTAAGCCTTGCATCACTTTAAGAACCCCAGAGCGCCGTAAATCATTAACGCCCTCTCGTCTAGCTTGGTCTGCGATATCGTGTGCGGTACCATTTTGCATGATGATGCGGCTAATAGCATCGGTCACTGGCATCACTTGATAAATGCCAACACGGCCTTTGTAGCCGGCATTGCACAATTCACAGCCTTCTGGGTTGTGTTTATAGAGTTGCCATTTTTCATTAAAATCCTCCTCAATGAAACCTACACTTAATAAAGCCTCTTTAGGCGCATCCATGGGGATTTTACAGTGCTTGCATAAACGCCTTGCCAATCTTTGTGCCGTAATCAGTGATACAGCGGAAGCAATATTAAACGGAGCAACGCCCATATTTAGTAAGCGTGTCAGGGTGGAGGGGGCGTCATTGGTATGTAAGGTTGAAAGCACCATGTGGCCAGTAGAAGCGGCCTTGATGGCCATGTCTGCGGTTTCTAAGTCGCGGATTTCACCAATCATGATGATGTCAGGGTCTTGGCGTAGAAATGACTTTAATGCAACTGCAAATGTGAGGCCTTGTTTGTCATTGACATTGACTTGATTGATGCCTGCTAACGGAATTTCGCAGGGATCTTCTGCTGTTGCAATGTTGACATCAGGTTTATTTAAGATATTTAGGCAAGTGTATAGCGAAACGGTTTTACCCGAGCCCGTGGGGCCAGTGACCAGCACCAAACCATACGGACGACTCACTGCACTTAATAAGCGCTCTTTTTGGATTGGCTCATAGCCTAGTGCCTCAATGCCAAGTGTTGCGCTACTTGGGTCTAAAATTCGCATCACGATTTTTTCGCCATGAATCAAGGGCAGTGTGCTTACCCGAAAATCTATGGTACGTGTTTTTGATAACACGAGTTTCATGCGACCATCTTGCGGTATGCGTTTTTCTGAGATGTCCATGCTGGATATTACTTTAATGCGGGAAGCAAGCTTCTCTTTAATGGCAAGCGGTGGCTGTGTAATTTCACGAAGTATGCCGTCCACACGATAGCGTACGCGGTAGAATTTTTCATAAGGCTCAAAGTGCAAGTCAGAAGCGCCGATGTTAATCGCATCCAGTAGCATTTTGTTTAAAAACTTTACAACAGGTGCATCGTCAACCTCTGATTCTTGCGGTTCATGCTCATCAACGTGATCGTGACCCTCATCTAGGCCAAACTCATCGTCATCATCAGCGTCACTATTCAGCAAATTAAGCCCCGTATCGCTTGCTGCTATTATTTTATCTATCCAGCGCCCGAGCTTGTCATCTTCAACAACAATAGGCGATATAGTCATGCCCATTTGAAATTGAACGCTGTCTAGTGCGTGAATGTTGGTTGGGTCAGAAATGGCAACAAAAAGCATGTTGTTACGTACTTGCAATGCCATCACACGGTTGGCTTGCATTAGCTTTACATCAATTTTTTTAGGGGGTAGATAATCCTGGTTAAACGCATCCAAGTTAAAGTATGGAAAACCAAAAGCTTTAGCAGAGGCTTCGGCAACTGTTTGTGCACTGAGCTTTTTGCTTAATATCAGTTGTGCAATAAAGGGTGTTTTTAATGTGTAGGCTTGCGCTTCGATGGCGCGCGCCTCATCCTCAGAAAGCAGGTTCGTTTGGATTAAGGTGCGTGCTAGGCCGCTTAGCTTAGTATTGTGAGTCGTTGCCATATAATAGTGATTTATAATTAGCTTATGGAGCTATCCTGTTTATTTTTATAGTTATTATTTATTCAAGCCAATAATGCACTTTACGCTTTTTTTTGTAAAGACTTTAAGCCTTATTCAGCGCAAATTATGTCAGTTAAAGTAACTTCCCGTCAATTTCCCCACCTTATAGGTTGTAAATGGGGAACTTTTATTGAGTAAAACATCGCAATTTGCCGCTTGACATCAGCATAAATCCAACTTATAAATATGCTTAGGTGTTTGAGTTCAAGTTTATTTTAAGCTGCTTTAATTTTTTCAGTTATTGTGACTTCTGTTCTTGATGCAAACTTTTTGGGGCATCCCTTTTAGTATTATGTAAGGATATATGAGATGGCAACAGGTACCGTAAAATGGTTTAACGATTCTAAAGGTTTCGGTTTTATTACCCCGGATGATGGTGGTGACGATTTGTTCGCACACTTCTCGGCGATTGTAGAGGCCGGGTATAAAAGTCTTAAAGAGGGTGAGCGTGTAAGCTTCGATTTGACAGAAGGTCCAAAGGGTAAGCAGGCTTCAAATATTCAAAAGGCTTAAATCTTAATGGTATAGGCTTGATGATTTAAAGGGTTATATCAATAAAAAGGCTCGTCAAAATGACGAGCCTTTTTATTGGCCGCGAATGTTAATGAACGTTACATGTTGGCTATGATTTCATCGCCAAATTCTGAAGTACTTACCTGAGTAGCATCTTCCATTTGGCTAGAAAAATCACTGGTGACGCGCTTGGCAGTAATTGCGTTTGCAACCCCTTTGAGCACTAAGTCGGCCGCTTCTACCCAACCTAAATGACGCAACATCATCTCAGCTGAAAGGATTAACGAGCTTGGGTTGGCAATATTTTTACCTGCAATTTTTGGGGCCGTTCCGTGCGTTGCTTCAAACATGGCTACGGTGTCACTAAGGTTGGCTCCAGGGGCAATACCAATGCCACCTACCTGCGCGGCAAGGGCGTCACTCATATAGTCGCCATTCAAGTTAAGTGCAGCAATGACATCATAATCTTGCGGGTGTAGTAAAATCTCTTGCAAAAATGCATCGGCGATACAATCTTTAATGACAATGCCATTCGGCAGTTGGCACCATGGGCCGCCATCAATTTCAACCGCGCCAAACTCTTGCTTAGCCACTTCATAACCCCAATCTCTAAAGCCACCTTCCGTGAACTTCATGATGTTGCCTTTGTGGGTAATGGTGACCGATTTACGATTGTTATCAATGGCATATTGAATTGCTTTACGTACTAAACGTTGGCTGCCTTCGACTGAAACTGGTTTGATGCCGATCGCAGAGGATTCCGGAAAGCGAATTTTTTTGCGCATGCCCATATCACTTAAAAACGTGATGACTTTTTCTACTTCGTCAGATCCAGCGGCCCATTCAATGCCGGCGTAGATGTCCTCAGTGTTTTCACGGAAAATTACCATGTCAATTTTTTCTGGGTGTTTAACCGGGCTAGGCACGCCGGTAAAGTATTGCACGGGGCGTAAGCACACATATAAGTCAAGTTCTTGGCGCAAGGATACGTTGAGTGAGCGGATGCCACCACCCACAGGAGTGGTTAATGGACCTTTAATTGAAATGACGTAATCGCGCACGGTTTGCATGGTTTCGCTAGGTAACCAAGTGTCTTTGCCTTCTTTATCTTTGCCATAGACGTTGACTGCTTTTTCACCTGCAAATACTTCCATCCATGAAATTTTACGTGCACCACCGTAGGCTTTATTCACTGCCGCATCTACGACTTTAATCATTGGCGGTGTAATATCAACCCCTATGCCATCACCCTCAATAAATGGGATAATGGGCTGATTAGGCACATTCAGCGAGTTATCAGCATTAACGGTGATTTTTTCGCCGGTAAGTGGTACGTTAATTTTAGAAGTTACTTTAGACGTCATTCAAAATTCCTAACATGATAATTTTATTCAATAAACCTTTTAACGTCGTGTGCCAGTTTAGCCCGCACGACCCTGGCAATGGAAAAGCAGGGCACGCCACGTTAAAAGACTTTATTCCAGTGCCCGATGTTTACGCTGCCGGACGATTGGATACAGACTCTGAGGGTTTGCTTATTTTAACCGATGATGGTGCATTACAACATCGTTTAAGTGATCCCAAACATAAAGAAATAAAAACTTATTGGGTTCAGGTCGAAGGCGCGCCAGACGATGCGGATTTACAACCATTGAGAGCGGGTGTTGATCTAGGTGATTTTGTGACGCAACCTGCCGCAGTGAGAATTATCAGTGAGCCACAACAGCTCTGGGCGCGCCATCCACCGATACGAGAGCGTAAAGCAATCCCAACACATTGGCTGGAAATTAAAATATCCGAGGGTAAAAACCGGCAGGTACGACGCATGACGGCGAAAGTTGGCTTTCCAACCTTGCGTTTGATTCGTTATGCAGTCGGTCGTTACACGCTTGATGATATTGAGGTTGGCCAGTATAAAGTGATAAGCCAATGAATATTGGAGAGATGCCCATATGAACCCTATTGCAATTTTTCGGCATGCCGAAACCGAAGGTCCCGGCTATTTAGCAACGTTTCTTGATGAGCAGTGCATTCCTTGGCAATTGATTAAGATTGACCAAGGTGAGCAGCTGCCAACGTCAATATTAGCTTACAGCGGCATGGTGCTGATGGGCGGCCCCATGAGTGTGAACGATAATTTACCTTGGATTACACCGTTGCTTAGCTTGATTCAGCAGGCCATTGGTGCTGATATCCCTGTGCTCGGTCATTGTTTGGGCGGTCAGTTAATCAGCAAAGCGTTAGGCGGTGACGTCACCAAAAATACAGTGAAAGAGATTGGCTGGGGTGAAGTGATTGTTAGTAAAAATGATACAGCACGACATTGGTTTGGTGATATGCAGAGTTTTAATGGGTTTCACTGGCATGGTGAAACCTTTAGCCTGCCAGCAGGGGCTGTACACTTACTGGCAAGTCAATTTTGTGAAAATCAGGCTTACGCTATTGGCAAGCATTTGGCATTTCAGTGTCATATTGAGATGACCGCAGAAATGGTGCGTAGCTGGTGTGATATTGGCGTCGATGAAATTACGAGCGCTTCAGCTAGCCCGGCAGTACAGCAATCTGAAGTTATTGTGCAAACGCTGCCGTTACATTGCTTTTTTCTGAATAAAGTGGCTACACAAGTCTATATGCAGTGGATTAAAGGCTTGGTCAATTGATATGTTAAAATCATGTAACTTTAATTGAGGTAGCATCATGTCTGGTAACACGCTCGGCACACTTTTTACTTTTACTTCATTTGGCGAATCGCATGGCGTAGCAATCGGTGGCGTGGTAGATGGCTGCCCGCCAGGTTTAGCGTTGAGCGCAGAAGATTTGCAAATTGATCTGGATCGTCGTAAACCAGGGACCTCACGCCATGTGACGCAGCGCCAAGAGGCGGATGCAGTTGAAATTTTGTCTGGTGTATTTGAAGGCAAAACCACTGGCGCGCCAATTGGTTTGCTCATTCGAAACACTGATCAACGCTCGCAAGACTATAGCAAAATCATGGATACATTCCGTCCAGGTCACGCAGATTATACTTATACCCAAAAATATGGGATGCGCGATTATCGTGGTGGTGGGCGCTCAAGTGCACGTGAAACAGCGGTACGAGTTGCTGCTGGGGCTATTGCTAAAAAGTGGCTGAAACAGCGTTTTGGTGTGACGATACGTGGTTATATGAGTCAACTGGGCGAGATTGAAATTCCGTTTGAAACCTGGGATGTCGTGAACGACAATCCATTTTTCTCGCCTAATGCAACAGTGTTACCGCAATTGGAAGCTTATTTAGATAAGATTCGTGCTGAGCGTGATTCAGTTGGGGCTCAAATTACTGTGGTTGCGACAGGCGTGCCCGTAGGTTGGGGTGAGCCGGTTTTTGATCGCCTAGATGCTGAAATCGCCTATGCCATGATGAGCATTAACGCGGTAAAAGGTGTGGAAATTGGTGCAGGTTTTGCCAGTGTTGCTCAGCGCGGCAGCGTACATTCTGATGAAATGACCCCGCAGGGCTTTGTCAGCAATCATGCAGGCGGTATTTTAGGGGGTATTTCTACCGGTCAGGAAATACGTGTTAATGTCGCGTTAAAACCGACTTCCAGTATTCCGCAAGCGCGTCGTTCAATTGATAAAAACGGCAATGCAGTCACGATGCAAACCACCGGTCGCCATGACCCATGTGTGGGTGTGCGCGCTACGCCGATTGTAGAGGCGATGCTAGCCATGACGCTGATGGACCACGCACTCAGACATCGCGCACAAAATGCCGACGTGCAATGCGATACCCCTAAAATTGTGTAATGGTTTTTTAAACGCAGGCGCTAATTATGAATGGATTCATAAAAAGGTCGGCAGCCGCCGACTTTTTTATTGATATGATCCCAATATGCATCTAAAGCTTCACCATCTAAAGCTTCACCAGCAACTTTCGCGCTTTTACTTTACCTACTACTTTTTTGTAGGCGCGTTTGTCCCATACTGGGGTTTGTATTTGCAGTCAGAAAAATTCTCGCCGGCAGATATTGGTATTCTCATGTCTTTATTTCAAATTAGCCGTATTTTTGCGCCTAATTTTTGGGGGTGGCTGGCAGACCATACCGCTAAACGCGTGGTTTGGATAAAACTTACTGCACTACTAGGTTTGCTGGGCTTTATTGCCGTGTTTTGGGCGCATGGTTTTTGGGCTGTTTTTTTAGTGATGGCGGCGCTCAGCCTGTTTACCAGTTCTACATTGCCGCTTTCAGAATCGCTTACATTGGCGCACTTAGCCACCACCAACGGACATTACAGCCGCATTCGCTTATGGGGTTCGTTGGGGTTTATTGTCGCCTCTGTCATATTGGGTTTTGTGACAGAGGCTTATGGTATCCAAGCTTTGTTATGGTTTTTGCTGGCGGTGCAAATCATTCTATTTGGATTGGCGTTTAAGCTACCCGAAGCAAAAATCGCCCCGCATGACCATGATGAATTTTCTATTTGGCAAGTGGTGAAACAGCCCAATGTCATCGCTTTGTTAGTGGGTTGTGCGCTGATGGTCACCGCACATGGCGTGCTTTATAATTTTTACTCAATCTATTTGAGTCAGCATGGTTACAGCAAAAGCGTAATAGGGTTGTTATGGTCGGTAGGAGTAGTCTGCGAAATTGGCATTTTTATGCTCATGCCAAAGATCATGGCGCGCTTTAGTTTAAAAGCAATTTTGCTCATCAGCCTTACTTTGGCGGTGTTGCGATTTGGCATGATAGGTGTTGCCATCGATAGCCTAGTGTTACTGATCATCGCACAAACTTTACATGCTGCGACTTTTGGCAGTTTTCATGCCGCATCTATTGAAGTAGTTACGCAGTTTTTTAATGGGCGCCATCAGGCAAAAGGGCAGGCGATTTATAATAGTGTCGCTTATGGCGTGGGCGGCACTATTGGCGGCGTAGCGGGCGGCTACGCCTTGCAGTACTTGGGTGGACAGCAAACGTTTATACTGGCTGCAATTTTTCCATTACTGGGTCTACTCGTGATCGCATTCGGGTTGAAGTTGACGCATAAACCTCAAAATACACAAGGTATGTTTAGATGAAACGAATTGCTTTTCGGATGTTAAAACCACTCTCAATCGTACTCGCGTTATCGAGCGCTAGTGCTGTTGCGGATACGCAGATCAATGTTGTCGGGCTATTTAGCAATAAAGCGGTGGTGATGATTGATGGAGGAAAACCCAAGACGTTGAGTGTCGGGCAAACTAGCGCAGGCGTTAAGCTAATTGCGGCTGACAGTAAAAGTGCTACTTTTCTTGTAGAAGGTAAAACTAAACAGCTGGAAATGGGGCAAGCGGCATCCATCGGTGGTACAGGTGCAAATAGCAGCCCCAGCGTGACTTTATATGCCGATGTGCAGGGACATTTTTTCTCTGAGGTTTACATCAATGGCGCTCCGTTAAAATTTCTAGTGGATACTGGCGCCACTACGGTTGCACTGAACAGTGGTGATGCAAAGTTTGCCAAAATTGATTACAAGCGAGGTGAGCCCGTTAAAGTGGGAACAGCAAACGGTATTGTGACGGCTTATCGTGTCACGATTGCTAATCTTAAAATTGGTGGTATTACACTAAGCCAGGTAGAGGGAAGCGTGTTGGAAGGAGGCTCCCCATCCGTTGTGCTACTTGGGATGAGTGCGTTAAATCGGCTGGACATGAAGCGTCAGGATATTGCGCTAACTTTAACTAAAAAATACTAGTTGCTATCTATAGCCAGTCTCTTAAATAAAGTTATCTCGTGACGGTTTTTTAGCTGAATGATACTTTGCCAGTATTTATAAGATTAGCAGTACTTACTGGTTTACCAGTTTAGTACTGGTTATCAGTTTGTTCTGATTAGCTATACACCCGCCAAAATCAACTAGTTGCGTTTGTCTTTTTCAATTAACGCATAAGCCGAGTGGTTGTGTATCGACTCAAAATTCTCCGATTCAACCGTATAAGCCACAATGCGTTTTTCTGCATTTAGTTGTGCCGCTACATCGCGCACCATGTCTTCAACAAATTTTGGGTTGTCGTAGGCGCGTTCAGTCACATATTTTTCATCAGGGCGTTTCAGTAAGCCATAAAGTTCGCATGAGGCTTGTTTTTCTACCAGATTGATAATGTCTTCAATCCAGATAAAGTCGTTGACTAGCGCGGTAACGGTGACATGTGATCGTTGATTGTGCGCACCGTAGTCTGAGATTTTTTTGCTGCAAGGGCACAGGCTGGTGACCGGTACCAGCACTTTAACCGTGATGTCGTATTTACCCTGATGGATCTCACCGATAAAAGTGACTTCATAATCCAGCAAACTTTTTACGCCGGAAATAGGCGCCGCTTTGTTTACAAAGTAAGGGAATGTCATTTCAACATGACCTGACTCAGCTTCAAGGCGGATGACCATTTCACGTAGAATGGTTTCAAATGACTCGATAGAAATCGCATGCTCATTCATGTTGAGGATTTCAACAAAACGTGACATGTGCGTGCCTTTAAAATGCTGTGGTAAGTGCACATACATATTGAAAACGGCTACAGTGTGTTGCTCGCCGCCCGATTTGTCTTTAACAACGACAGGGTGGCGAATCGCTTTAATACCGACTTTATCAATGGCAAGATGGCGTGTATCTACTGTATTTTGCACATCTTCAATCGGACTTGCTGGCGTTGTTTGGCTCATTTTATTCCTACTTTGATTACTTTTTAGATAGCTGCTAAATAATAGTTGAGTATAACACTAGGTTATTAGCTTCGCAATTGCGGAAGCGATGCCTTTAGCATCTAGACCACAATTTGTCAGCATGGTTGCATGGTCACCGTGTTCAATAAACTGGTCTGGCAAACCTAGGCATAATGTTTTAATTGGATGTTTAATCGTGTGTTGCATATTTTGTAGCGCTTCTAAAACGGCAGAACCTGCACCACCCATCACGCAATTTTCTTCTACTGTGACAATAAAAGCATGGTCATTGGCTAGCTTTTCGATCAGCGTAGTATCAATCGGTTTTACAAAACGCATGTTGGCAACGGTGGCGTCAAGTTTCTCGGCGGCTTCCAATGACGGGGCCAGCATGGAGCCAAAAGCTAAAATCGCTATTTTTTTACCAGCGCGAGCAATTTTCCCTTTGCCAATTTCGATAGTGTTTAGTTCTGGGTTAATCATGGCACCTTTGCCGCTACCGCGTGGGTAGCGCACCGCAGCCACGCCATTGTATTGAAAGCCGGTAGTGAGCATTTGTCTGCACTCGTTTTCATCGCTGGGGGTCATGATCACTACGTTTGGAATGCAGCGTAAGTAGGTTAAATCAAAACTGCCCGCATGTGTGGGGCCGTCTGCGCCAACCAATCCAGCACGGTCTATGGCTAACAGTACAGGCAGGTTTTGCAGTGCAATGTCATGGACGAGTTGATCATAAGCCCGCTGTAGAAATGAGCTGTAAATCGCAACCACGGGTTTTAATCCATCACAGGCCATGCCAGCTGCAAAGGTCAGGGCGTGCTGCTCAGCGATGCCTACGTCAAAATAACGGTCAGGATAAGCTGCTGCAAAGGCATTTAAGCCAGAGCCATCACACATGGCAGGCGTAATGCCAATAAGGCGCTTATCAACTGCTGCCATATCCACCAACCAGTCGCCGAACACTTCAGTGTAAGTTTTTTGCAATTTAGCGTGAAGTGCATTGCCATTGAATGGGTCAAATTTTCCTACACCATGAAATTTATTCGGGTCGTCTTCAGCGGGTTCAAAGCCTTTTCCTTTTTGCGTCACAATATGCAAAAACTGCGGACCTGATAATTGTTTGATGTTGTGCAGCGTATCAATTAAAGACTCTAGATCATGGCCGTCAATCGGACCAATGTAGTTAAAGCCAAATTCTTCAAACAACGTACCTGGCATGACCATGCCTTTAACATGCTCCTCAGCACGCTTGGCAAATTCCATCATCGGCGGTAGTGCCGATAAGACTTTTTTACCTGATGACCGGACTTTGTTATAGAAGCGACTGGAGAGTAGCTTGGTTAAATAGTTGTTGAGTGCGCCGACGTTGTTTGAAATGCTCATGTCATTGTCATTGAGCACTACCAGCAGGTTGGCATCCATGTCGCCGGCGTTATTCAAGGCCTCAAATGCCATGCCGGCCGTCATGGCACCATCTCCGATAATAGCGACAGCACGCCGCTCGCTACCGGTTTTTTGCGCTGCGACTGCCATGCCGAGGGCAGCCGAGATAGAGGTGCTGGAGTGCCCGGTGCCAAAAGTGTCGTATTCGCTCTCAGCACGGCGTGGAAACCCCGCAAGTCCCTGCGGTTTGCGTAAGGTTTGCATGCGCGTGCGACGACCTGTGAGGATTTTATGCGGGTAAGTTTGGTGTCCGACATCCCAAACCAGTTTGTCATCGGGTGTATTGAACACATAATGCAGGGCGATGGTGAGCTCAACTACGCCCAAATTAGAAGCTAAATGCCCGCCAGTTTTTGAAACGCCATCAATTAAAAATAAGCGCAACTCTTGCGCTAGTTGAACCAGCTGTTTACGGTCCAGCTGGCGCAGTTGTTGAGGGTAATCAATGGTGTCGAGTAAAGGGGTCACAAGTTAGGTGTCATCAATAATGAATGTGAATGCAATGAAAATAATCGTAATTAGTAGTGTTGAAATTAATTGCTAAAAGCTGCGCTGAGTAATAAAACTTGCCAGCGCACGTAGCCGTTGTGCGTTATCGCCAAAGTGTGCTAATGCATCAATGGCCGCTTCATGCAGTTGTCCGGCATGTTTTTTGGCATCGGCTAAACCTAAAATTGTGACATAAGTCGGCTTGTTGCTGTTCACATCTTTACCTGCTGTTTTACCCAAGGTATGCGTATCTGCCTCAACATCCAAGATATCATCAATGACCTGAAACGCAAGCCCGATGTTTTTAGCATAAATACTGACAGCGGCAATGTGTGCTTCAGAGCCATTGGCACCTAGTAAAACCGCAGCTTGAATCAGCGCGCCAGTTTTTAACTGATGCATGGTTTCAAGCTCATGTTGAGTCAGTGCCACGCCTACCGCACTTAGATCAATTGCCTGCCCGCCCGCCATGCCGTAAGAGCCCGCAGCTTTGGCTAATATATTGATCATGTTGATTTGCTGTTTTGCATTTTCACATAATTGTGGTGCTGATAATACTTCAAATGCCAATGTCTGCAAGGCGTCGCCTACTAATAACGCCGTTGCATCATCAAATTGTTTATGGCAGCTTGGTTTGCCGCGACGCAGGTCGTCGTCGTCCATACAGGGCATGTCGTCATGCACTAATGAGTAAGCGTGAATCAGCTCAACCGCACTGGCCGCTGCATCAGCAATGTTAGCCTCGGTGTTGCAAAGTTCAGCTGACGCATAGCACAGCAATGCGCGTATGCGCTTGCCGCCACCTAGCGCACTGTAGCGCATGGCACTATGCAATGTTTGCGGTGCTAAACTTGCGGGTGGAAGTGTGCGTTCCAGCACGCTCTCAATATGGGCTTGCTTGGTTTTTGTCCAATCCAAGAACGCCTGACTTAAGGGCACCTCTAACAATTCAACTTTGCGAGCATCCGCTTTGAGGCTTGCCTGCTTAAACCATTTCGTCGTCATACTGCGTTACTCACAAAAAATTATTCCTTACATATCCAACATATGCGGCGTCATAATTTTTCATTCGCGCCTTGTCTGACTTAAAAATTTGAATTGTTAGCGATGCCCTTAACAAATTCTGGCTTAATAATTCAGACGCAGATTGGTAGCTCATGGCTTGATTACTCGTGATCAGCATTAAACGCGACCAATTGCTGACGCTCGTTTAACACCTTAACTTGCTGTTCAACTTCGGCGAGTGATTTTTGACAAAGCTCAAGTAATGCGTTGCCATGTTTATAGGCTTCAAGTGACGCCTCTAGGGGCATTTGGCCTGATTCCATTCTCGCCACAATGGTTTCAAGTTCGCTGTAAGCTTGCTCGAAGCTAGGGGTTGATTCATGTGCCGTTTTGGCGGCTGATTTTGAGGCGGTTTTTGTAGTGGGTGCAGACATAAATCAACAGTTTCGCTGTCGGGTACTTCTATTTACTTATAGTTGCCGGCATTCTGTTTGTGGATTGCCAGCTTAAAGCACTTCGTCACCTGACGCTGTTGCTTAGCTGTTTGAGTAAATTAAAGACCACTTGTTGTTTGGTAAGCCTATATTCTACCAAATATTTAAGCTAAAACCTGTTGTAAAAAGCGTTCAATATCTGCAATCTCTTCTGCACACACAGAATGCGCCATTTTATATTCATGCCAAGTGACGAGATATTGACAACTTTGCAGTAAATCGCACGAAATCTGGCTCATCTCAAGACTGATTACATCATCAAAAATACCATGTGCCATAAAAATTGGCGTGTTTGCATTGGCTGGATTTGCCTCAGTGGCGAGCTTGGCGTGTAGCGGTAAATAAGTAGATAAGGCTAATACTCCGCCCAGCCTTTGTGGGTAATGTAGTGCGGTATGCAGTGCGATAGCGCCGCCTTGTGAGAACCCTGCAAGCACGATACGCTCACTCGCAATACCTCGATCGATTTCAGTTTGAATCAAGGCATTGATTGTGCGCTGACTGGCTTGTATGCCAGCCTCGTCCTCATGGCTTATAGGGATGATACCGTAGATGTCATACCAGGCAGGCATGACGTAGCCGTTGTTGCGAGTTATCGCCATATCAGGTGCGTGTGGCAGAATAAATCGGACATTGGCGAGGTGTTGTGACTGCAATAGCTGCTGCACAACAGGTGCAAAATCATAGCCATCGGCACCTAATCCATGTAGCCAGATAATGCTGGCATTGATTTTGCTACTATCTATAGCAGGGTTGGTTAGCTCTAATGGGTGATTGTGGTTCATGGTGATAATGATTTATGTTGTGGATGGGTTTGAGTGGTAATGAAAAAAATACGTGTAAAATCAAGCAGTCAATTTGATATGCCGTTGCTTAACGTCGAAATCATAGCATTTTACTCGCCTGCTGTACGTTAAGTTGCCCTTAAGGCGACGCAAGTACTTTATTAAAAGCGGTATGAAACAAAACAACTGTGAGTTCAGATGATGCAAATAAAAATACTCGGCTGTAGCGGTGGCATTGGTGACGACTTACGCACTACCTCCATGCTGGTGGATCATGACATTTTGATTGATGCCGGCACTGGAGTGGGCGATCTGACCATGAGTCAGCTACTGGCGATTGACCATATTTTTATCACACACTCACATTTGGATCACATTGCCTCTATCCCGCTTTTGCTGGATACAGTCATGGGAATCCGCACTGAGCCCGTGACGCTGCACGCTTTGCCAGAAACTTTAAGTATTTTACGTGCGCATATTTTTAATTGGAAAATATGGCCGGATTTTAATGTGATCCCAGATATTTACAATCCTTTTTTGCGTTACCACGCATTGAAATTGGGTGAAACGCTGGAATTAGATGGTCGTAAAATTACACCGCTACCGGTTAATCACGTAGTGCCCGCAACCGGCTACCATATAGAGGGCGAGCAGTTCAGTTTAGTCTATACGGGGGACACGACCGAGTGCGATGCACTATGGCGTGAGGTGAATAAAATTAAGAATCTGAAGTACATCATTATAGAAACAGCATTTAGTAATGGTGAAATTGAGCTGGCCAAGCTATCTAAACACCTTTGTCCATCAATGCTGATCAAAGAGCTTGCTAAGTTAGACCTTGCCAAGTTGACGGGTATTTCTGAAGTGTTGATTACGCACTTAAAACCTGGCGAGAGTGAGGCTATCATGCTTGAAATTTCAGCTAGCCGCCCTGTTTTTCCGGTGATGGCGCTAAAGCCTCACCAAATTATTTATCTATAAAAAAATAAGGTTGGTGTGATGGCGGTTGATCAGGCAGTATTAGAGCGATTAGAGCCTATCGCAAAGTTATCTGCCGCGCGTAAGCAGGAACTTGCGGGGTTATGCTATATCGAGCATGTGAATAAAAACATAGATCCGATGCGCATGAACATTACTAAAGCCTCGCAAGTACTGTATGTAGTGCAAGGCGAACTGGGTCTTAGCTTCATCAATGGTCAAAAACTTGTTTTGCGTGGCGGGTCCCCAGCTGCAAAACATCCAGTCAATAATGATTGCCATATCACGGCAACCATTGCACTGACTGATCTTGAAATTCTGCGTATAGACATGGATTTGCTGGATATCATGCTGACATGGGACCAGCTCTCAAATGATGACGGTGTACCGAAGCAGTTAGGCGCACATCAATCCACCCAGTCTGGCAGAACCCCAGCCGACTGGATGCATGATACCAGTGTTTTTAGCGTCGCTAAATTACAAACCGGGGTGTTTAGCCAATTGCCCGTAGCCAATATTGAAGCGATGTTTGAACGTATGACTCACATTGCTACGATGGCTGGACAAGTCATCATTCAACAAGGTGCAGAAGGCGATTATTACTACTTGATTCAGCGCGGCACAGTGGTTGTTACCAAGGTGGTGGATTCTAGCCAGCCCGCCGTGGTGATGGCTGAGTTAAACGAAGGCTGTGCCTTTGGTGAGGAGGCTTTAGCTTCCGACAATAAACGCAATGCAACTGTCACCATGAAAACGGACGGAGAGTTGCTCCGGCTTAATAAACAAGACTTTCAACAGCTATTAAAAGCGCCGTTGATTAGGCAGCTGAGCCGGGCCGAGGCCGAGGGTAAAGTTAAAGCGGGTGCAGTGTGGGCAGACGTGAGGTTGCCATCCGAATATAGTTTTGAACATATTCAGGACGCGATCAATTTACCTTTAAATGAAATCCGCCAATGGTTAGTGAGCTTGGATAAAAGCGTCCCATATATCATGCACTGCCCAACGGGGCGGCGTAGCTCAGCGGCGGCATTTATTTTGGCGCAAGCCGGTTTTAATGTTTATGTATTGGCTGGCGGCACGAGAAGCTCGGCTTAATTATCCCAGACTTTCCATTAGGACTTGCCAGCGGCTGATAATCAATACTAAAGCCAACAAGTTGGCAAGTAGATGAAAAATCGCCTAATGGAAAATCTGGGATTATTGCAACCGCAAATAATTAGTCAGGTTCTAGCGGTGGCGCTACCTTTAATAGCTCCTCAATCGTGGTGATGCCTGCGGCTACCTTTTCTGCACCGTTGATAATGAGTGGTTGCATGCCTTCTTGCCGCGCTAGTTTTGTGAGTTTGGCTAAATCGGTATCTGGCGTAATTAGCTTGCGTAATGCTGGCGTCATGGTGAGCATTTCATAAATACCGCTACGTCCTCTAAAGCCAGTATTGCGACAGTCCAAGCAGCCAACAGGTTTGTAAATATGCTCAGGTTTGGCTAGGTTAAATGTGCCAACCAGTGCGTCCCATTTACTTTGCTCCATAGGCTCGGCTACTTTGCAGCTCGTGCATAAGGTGCGCACAAGGCGTTGAGCCATAATACCCAGTACTGTAGAGTGGATGAGATAAGAAGGTACGCCTAAGTCTAAAAGCCGTGTCACAGCAGAAGGGGAGTCATTGGTGTGCAGGGTTGATAGCACCAAGTGTCCTGTCAGCGCAGCTTGAATCGCCATGTCTGCTGTTTCCAAGTCACGGATTTCACCCACCATAATAATGTCAGGGTCTTGTCGCATCAGCGTACGGATGCCGTCTGCAAAGCCGAGCCCGATGTTTTGCTGCACCTGCATTTGATTAAAAGCAGGCTCCACCATTTCAATTGGTTCCTCTACGGTACATACGTTAACTTCGGGCGTGGCCAATAGGCGCAGTGTGGAGTACAGTGTAGTGGTTTTACCAGAGCCAGTCGGGCCCGTCACCAAAATAATGCCATTGGGAGCTTTGGTCCAAGTATTCCATTGATCTGCTTGCTTTTGCGAAAACCCCAGTGTTAAAAAGTCTTTACCTGAAATATCCGGTGAAAATATCCGCATGACTAGTTTTTCACCAAAGGCCGTCGGCATCGTGGATAAACGCAGTTCAATCTCTTGACCTTCAGCGGATAAGGTTTTGATGCGACCATCTTGGGGGCGGCGCTTCTCTACCATGTCCATACGCCCCAGCAATTTGATGCGACTAGTGATGGCGTTCATGATGTTAGGCGGGAGCTGATATACCTGATGCAGCACACCATCAATTCTAAAGCGCATCAAACCCATATTGCGTCTGGGTTCCAGGTGAATATCACTGGCGCGCTGTTCAAAAGCGTATTTAAACAGCCAATCCACAATGTTCACTACATGTTGTTCATTGGCATCCAGGTTTTTATCTTTACCAAGCTCAACCAACTGCTCAAAGTTCTGCACACCGACCACTTGCCCAGCCTTGGCTAAATTGGCGGCGTGCATCGAGCCTGCCAGGCTGTACATTTCAGGCAGATAGCGACTGACTTCCAGTGGATTGGCAACAACCAATTTCACTTTCATTTTAAGTACGCGTTCTAGATCAGGAATCCAGTCCGTTCTAAAGGGTTCAGTCGTTGCAATGACAGCTTCGCCATTTTTAACGGCAATCGGCATGATTTTTAATCGTTCTGCATAGCCCTTGGATACGATTTGTGCCGCAGTCCCAAAATCCAGTTTAAGTGGGTCTATGTGGTAATAATCCAGGCCGGCATGGGCGGCAAGCCAAGACGATAGCCATTCCACCGTGATAGCATTATGAGGGGATTTTAAATTTTTCCACTTTTGCTCACCAATGACGACGAGCGGGTGCAGATTGGAGCTATCTAATTTACGGTCTTTGTAGAGCTTTTCAGCCTGAACTTTATCCAACATACCATCATTGACTAACATGCGTAATGCGTCGCCCAATGAGAAGCGGTCGCTTGATTTACTGGGGATGTCAGGCTTTCTCATTTATATTACCTTGTGTATTGATTGACTCAATGTATCGGGCACTTTTATAAATCCAACTTTTGTCATTATACGGCGTTGCTTACAAAAAATAATTCCTTATATATCAAACATATACTGCGTCATTATTTTTTGTTCGCGCCTTGTCTAATTTATCGCACCAATCTTGCCGCTTTAGCGACTTAGATTGGTGGTGATGCCAAGAACTGGTAGAAATTTGTATTTATAGAAGTACCCTATCTTAACATGCACCTAAATCCCCGTGCCCTTAAAGTTTAAATTGTGCTTGGGTAACCGGCGATTTAAGCCGCTTGAAAGTATGTTTATATTTTAATGCGCATTGAAAAGTCAATCGCCTGTATATTTTTTGTAAGTGCGCCGATAGAAATACGATCTACACCAGTAAGCGCTATTTCACGTATGTTATCTAAAGTAATGCCACCGGAGGCTTCTAAAATCGCTTTTTTGTTATTTTTAGCGTTGATTTCTACAGCTTGGCACAGTAAATCAATACTAAAGTTATCTAATAAAATATTGGTGGCGCCCGCACAGAGCGCTTGCTCTAGTTCGTCTAAGTCTTCAACTTCAATCTGTATAGGTTTGTCTGCACCTAACGCAAACGCGGCTTGCATTACAGCGCCAATGCTACCAGCCGCTGCAATGTGGTTTTCTTTAATTAAAATGCCATCGTATAAAGCCAAGCGCTGATTATGGCCGCCACCCACCGTGACTGCGTATTTTTGCGCTAATCTTAAGTGTGGAATGGTTTTGCGGGTATCTAAAACTTTGGCATCGGTGCCAGCAATGACCTCAACATATTTTCGGGTTTCTGTTGCGGTGGCAGAGAGGGTTTGTAAAAAATTAAGCGCACAACGTTCAGTAGTTAGTAGCGATCGAGCTAAGCCGTTGATTTTACATATAACTTTCTGTGGTGGTACGTGCTGACCCTCGGTGACGAACCAGTCAATCTGCACATTGGCGTCAACTTGCTTGAAACATGCGTTTACCCAATCAATGCCACAAATCACAGCCGATTCACGTACAACAATCGAGGCGCTTGCTATCTGCGTGCTTGGTACGAGTAGAGCGGTGAGGTCGCCGGACCCAATATCTTCATCTAATGCCGCTTGCACTTGATTTTGCACCAAAGTCAGGAATGCGGCTGACCCATACGGGTAGGCGTTGTTAAATAATGTCTTCGTCATGATAAAGGTCGTGTTGATTGAACTATAATGCTACCAAACATTCTATCTATCGTAACAATAACATTCGTAAAATTATGAAGCTTTTATATACAGTAAACAGCCCGTACGCACGTAAAGTACGCATTGTGGCCGCAGAAAAACACATCGATATCACTTTGCAGGAAGTGGTGTTGGCTGACCCTGACTGCCCGGTGAAACAATATAATCCATTGGGCAAAGTACCGGTGTTGATTTTAGCTGATGGCGATAGTTTGTATGATTCGCGCGTAATTTCCGAGTATCTAGATAATCGCAACCCTGTTGCACATTTAATTCCTAAAGATAATAGTTCAAAGTCTGCCGTGCGCAGATGGGAAGCGCTAGCTGATGGTGTGTGTGATGCGGCGGTTGCCGTGATGTTAGAGCAGCGCAAGCCAGAGGCGAAGCAAGACCCTGCATTTATACTCAAGCAAATGGATAAGGTCACACGTGGATTATCAGCACTCAATGATGAGTTGGGTAAAAACCATGACGCAGGTCAAAATAAATGGTGTGTGGATGACACTTTTAGCTTAGCTGATATTGCTGTGGGTTGTATGTTGGGTTATGTGAGTTTAAGGTTTGGTTCGGTGATTGATTTGGCAGCGGATTATCCAAATTTAGAGCGCTTGCAGGCTAATTTACTTAAACGCCAATCTTTTAAAGACAGCCTGCCAGTGGCAAATTAACTCAGCATCAACTTTTGATGCTGAGTTACCAATCAGCAGGCGTCTAAATAATGCCGGTCGTTTCATCCAATAAGCCAGAAAGTTGTGTTTTTTGGCGCATGGATTGTCTTTCATTTAAGCGTTTTTGTGCCGCCTGTGGCAAGTCTGTAAAGCGAATGGTATTGCGCGCGACGAGAAGCGCAATCAGGTCTTCCAATACGCGTGCTAAATGAATATCGCTTTCACGAAAAGCATCACCCTCTGTGAGCGAGTGTTCCAAAAAGTCCAGATACTCTTTCGCATCATTTTCAACGAATAACCAGTCTTGACCAAGGTTCTCAGTAGCGCTTGCGGCGATGATTCTATCTTCTGCATTTTTTAGTATGTAAGCCATTTGAACCTCGGTTGGTATTTAGGATTTAATTGTGTGGTTGATATTATTCATTACGTTTAAATTTATGGGCGCTTAAATTGCGCCAGTAATAATGCCGCCACCCAGGCAAACGTTACTTTCATACACCACAGCCGATTGTCCTGGCGTGATTGCCCATTGTTTTTGGCCAAATTTGATTTCAACTTCGTCTTTGGTAATGCGGTCAATTTCACATGGCGCATCAGGTTGGCGGTAGCGCGTCTTTGCCGCATACACCCAATTAGTAACAGGTGGTTCTGGGTCTATCCATGTCAGTTGGCTCGCTAATAGTCCGTCATTGAGCAATAGCGGATGTTCGTGGCCTTGCACCACGATGAGTTCATTTTTTGCCATATCTTTGGCGGCAACAAACCAAGGTTCACCGTTGCCGTCCGTGCTACCGCCTATTTTTAAGCCTTGACGCTGACCTAGCGTGTAGTACATCAGGCCCTCATGGCGACCAACCAGCTTACCTTCTGGCGTTTTGATGTCCCCTGGCTTACGCGGCAGGTATTTGCTTAAAAACTCCTGAAATGGCCGCTCACCGATAAAGCAGATACCTGTAGAGTCTTTTTTCTCTGCATTGATTAGCCCAGCCTCACGTGCAATTTCACGCACTTCGCGTTTTAAATAGGTACCTAGAGGAAAGAGTGTTTTAGAAAGTTGCGCTTGGTTTAAGCGATATAAAAAGTAACTTTGATCTTTGCCGCCATCATCGGCTTTCATCAATTGAAATAAGCCTGGTTTTAGCGGGTTTTCACGTACTTGAGCATAATGACCGGTGGCGATTAAGTCTGCGCCCATGCTCATGGCGTGATCTAAAAACGCTTTAAATTTAATTTCGGCATTACAAAGAATATCCGGGTTAGGTGTGCGCCCTGCTTGGTATTCACTTAAAAAATTAGAAAATACACGGTCTTTATATTCTTTACTAAAGTTCACGGCCTCAATGTCAATGCCGATTTTGTCGGCAACAGATACGGCGTCAATTAAATCTTGTTTGCTTGAGCAGTATTCATCGGTGTCATCATCTTCCCAGTTTTTCATGAAAAGACCAGTCACTTCATAGCCTTGCTGTTTTAGCAGTAGTGCGGTGACAGACGAGTCAACGCCGCCTGACAGGCCGACGACGATTTTTTTCTTTTGCGATTTATTCAGGTTGGGCGTGTTTAGATTCATAAGTCATCAATTTATAAGTGTGTTACAACAGACAATGGAAAGCGTTGTCCGTTTAAATAGTCTTCAATACAGGTAAGCACTTGTGGGCTACGCATCAGCATGGCCTTACTGCGGATTTCATCTGCGGTCATCCATACGGCACGAATAATGCCTTCGTCTAATGCAAGTTCTGGTTGATGATCGCTCACGTGACCTATGTAGGCAAAGCGCAGGTAGGTCGTGTCGTTATGTTCATGCTTCCAATGATAAACCCCTAATAACGCGGTTGGGTTAAAGGCGTAGGCGGTTTCTTCCATTGTTTCGCGAATGACCGCTTCAAGCAGTGATTCGTTATCTTCCAAATGACCTGCTGGCTGATTAAAGCGGTTGCCACGGTCGGTGGTTTCTTCTACCAGTAAGAATTTACCGTTGTCTTCTACAATTGCCGCGACGGTGGCATGAGGCATCCATTGCATGATGTGTATCTTAATGTTTAAGTGACTGCTATTTTACCCCGATTTTAACCTGAAGCAGAGGGTTTGCGCGTGCGCCGCTTATCAGTTGTTATGCAAACAGTTTAGGGAACAGGCCGACTACCCCGTGTGCAATAAATTCAACGGCCATTGCTGCCAAAATCAAACCCATTAAGCGCGTGACAATGTTAATACCTATAATGCCGAGCCTGTTGGAGATGGCGACCGACAACCTTAACACCAGCCAAATGATGATGCAGACAATAAAAATGGGGACAATTAAAGAAAGGTGCCCGATAAAGCTGCTGTTTTGCTGAGCAGCAATAATCATGTTGCTAATGGCGCCAGGGCCAGCCAGCAAGGGGATGCTGAGTGGTACAATGGCAATGACTTCACGCTCTGCCAGCGTTTGTGCTTCTTCTGGCGTTTGGCTGGTGCCGCTTTGTTTGCCGTGCATCATGGAGATGGCAATTAACATGAGTAAAATGCCACCGCCGACCTGAAAAGACGGGATGGATACGCCAAAAAAATGCAGAATAGTATCGCCAAAAAAAGCCGAAACAGCCAGTACGATAAATACGGTAAATGCGGCTGTTTTTGCAGTTTTAGCACGGTCATTAACACTCCAGCCGCTGGTGGCGCTAATAAAAATAGGCACACTGCCAATCGGATTAACAATGGCAAATAAAGCAATAGTGATTTTGAAAAGAGCCGCCCAGTCTGTCATGCAATGCCTTATAAACTTAAAGTGTTGATGCACTTAAATCTTTGTCAATTGATGTATAGTAAATTAAAGTGCCAATATGAGTAACAACATTCTTACCCAACCAACCATTTATCTTGCATCACGCAGTCCACGTCGCGTGGAGTTATTAGCGCAAATCGGGTTGCATTGCAAAATTGCGCCAGCAGATATCGATGAAACGCAATTGATAGATGAATCCCCAGAAGCTTATGTGACAAGATTAGCGCATGAAAAGGCAATGGCATGCCAGCAAAGGTTGCCCGTTGCAGAAAGATCGCACCCTGTGCTGGCGGCAGATACTACGGTGGTCTTGGCAGGGCAGGTTTTAGGTAAACCTGAAAATGACGATGATGCACGCCACATGTTGCAGGCATTGTCAGGAAGTGTACATCAAGTACATACCGCAGTGGCATTAGCATTTGCAGATGTGATTGAAGTTGTACTGTCCACGACCAGGGTGGAAATGATGACCCTTTCAACAATGCAAATTGATTGTTATATTGCATCGGGTGAACATTTAGATAAAGCGGGTAGCTATGGTATACAAGGATTAGCCGGGGCTTGGATTAAACGCATAGAAGGCAGTTATACTGGCGTGATGGGTTTGCCAATTTATGAGACAGCGGTTCTGCTGAGAAAACATCAGTTGATAGTTTTGTAATTAAGCTTGAAATTTCAACAATAAATAAAACTAAAAAAGACCTTTGCAAAGGTCTTTAAAAATGAATGAAACGAGTATAAATTGAGCGAAGACATACTGATTAACGTCACCCCGCAAGAAACGCGCATTGCGATGATAGAAAACGGCGTCATGCAAGAGTTGCAAATAGAGCGTAGTTCATCGTTGGGTTTGGTGGGTAATATCTACCGTGGCGTTGTGTGCCGGGTATTGCCCGGCATGCAATCTGCCTTTGTGGAAATGGGCTTGCAACGCGCTGCTTTTTTGCATGCGGGTGACATTATTGAGTGTGGCGATTCTGCAGTGCAGCGACCGATACAGGAAGTATTGCATGAAGGACAATCTTTGATGGTGCAGGTAATCAAAGAGCCAATAGGCACCAAAGGCGCAAGGCTAACAACGCAAATCAGCATCGCCGGGCGCTTTCTTGTATATTTGCCGCAACAGGATCATATTGGCGTGTCGCAACGGATAGAGTCTGAAGCCGAGCGTGAACTATTAAAAGCACGCTTGCTTGGGCTTTTGCCAGAAAACCGCGTAGGCGGCTATATTATAAGAACCATGTCTGAAACAGCAACCGATGAAGAGTTGCTCGCTGATATCGATTATCTAACTAAAACATGGGCGCATATCCGTGCACAAAGCATCTTGGTACCTGAACGCGCGCTGATTTTTCAGGATCTGAATTTACCGATGCGCGTGTTGCGCGATGTAGTATGCGCTGACACCGAGGCTGTACGTGTTGACTCCAGTGAAACGTATCAGAAGCTGGTGGACTTTGCTAATTTATATGCGATGACGGCTTTAGATAAACTGGTGCATTATCAAGGTGAGCGTCCGCTTTTTGACTTGTATAATATTGAGCCGGAAATTGAAAAAGCGATGTCACGTAAGGTGGAGCTTAAATCTGGCGGCTATTTGATTTTTGATCAAACGGAAGCGTTGACGACGGTAGATGTGAACACTGGTAGTTTTGTCAGCGGTAAAAATCTATCAGACACCATTTTCAAAACCAACCTTGAAGCCGCGCAATCCATTGCACGCCAGCTACGCTTAAGAAACTTGGGTGGCATTATCATTATCGATTTTATTGATATGGATGAGGATGTACAGCGCGAGGCCGTGTTGGAGGAATTGAAAAAAGCCGTCGCGCGTGACCGTGCCCGCACTGGCGTAAACGGCTTTACACCATTGGGTTTGGTGGAAATGACGCGTAAACGCACGCGTGAGAGTTTAGCGCATATTTTATGTGAACCCTGTACGGCCTGCCAAGGGCGAGGCGAACGCAAAACTGCACAAACGGTATGCTATGAAATTTTACGTGAGTTATTACGCGAAGCTCGCCAGTTTAGCGCACGTGAACTACGCGTGCTTGCGGCACCTAAAGTAATTGATATGTTGCTGGATGAAGAGTCACAAAGTCTGGCGAACTTATCTGACTTTATTGGCAAGCCTATTTCTCTGCAGGCTGAATCAAATTACAGCCAGGAGTCATTTGATATTATTTTGATGTAGTGCGTTTTGATTTAGTACGTTTTGTTGAAACATATAAAGCCTAACGGCTTTATACACATCAATTTTCACCAGTGTAGGCAGTGTTCAGTGTTTAACGCGTAGATAACCGCTATGATAATTGTGGGGTTTCACCAATAAAGGGCGCATTGTTTAAGGCCACCTCTTTTTTAGGGTTGTCGTTGGTAACTGAGTTGTGCGTAATAAGCGCGTCTTGTGTAATCAGCTTTTTCTTTTCTGGACTAAACTTAACGCAACGCATTAGTTTTAGTAAGATGGCATCCAATTGGTTCGATTGCTCTTGATACTTAGACAATTCTTTTTGAGCTAACTCAATATTCCGAAGTAAATTGTCGGTGCTATTGTGTGACTCCATTAAAGATTGTGCACGTTTATCCAGTGCAATTTTGTGTACATTGATTTGGTTTTTTAATTCACCAATGACTTGGTTTAGCCAACGGTTACAATCCAAGTGCGCCTGTTCAAAAATCGCTTGAATTTGCACGCCTAGCCCTAAAAAAAACCGACGGATTAGAAAGTGTTTTTCGGTCAGAATATTGGCAGGGCTACTGCAAAACTCTACCGTCACTTTTTCTAGTGCTTGCATATCTTTGATAAATTTAGTCATATCAAGCTCAACGGCTTCAGTTTTTTCAAAGCCGTGCTTACTCCAAAATAGATGGTATAAATCATCCGCATGTTTTTTGATAACATGACCTTCAATGCCGATTTCTTCAGCAAGATTTGTCGCTAGCCGCGTGAGGTCGCGCATGCTTTTGTTGAGACCTACTGTTGTCCAGCTGTCGCCCATATCCTGCTTTGTTTGCGCTAACGTGGTGTCTAAGTAACCTAAGCTTAAATGGCGCAGCAGTTTACTGCTTAGCCTTTTGATTTTTTCACTGCCTTGGTTAAACGTAAGTATTGACGCCTCGTAACGTTTACGCTCTGCCACTACATTGGCTAAAATTTCTTTTGAAAGATCGCGATTCTTATTTTGTAATTCTTGTAGCTCAGAAAGTTGATTTTTGATGCTACTAATGCGAATTTGCGCTAATTTACGTGATGATCGAATCATATTGGAGCATTCGGTCACGACCGCACGTCCTAAAATCTCATGCTTTGACGATACCATTAAGTCGGCCAGCGAGTTTTCCAGTGCATTGATGCCACTGCGTTTTAATAACGCGTCATCTTTTCTGATTTTGGCGACTAGCGCTTTTTGTGCAGAGATGGCGAAAATATTTTTGGCGTCTAAACTGAGTTCATGCGCAGTGTTTTTGATTTGTTTTTGAATCAGTGCCTCTACCTCGGCATCAGTTTCCAGACCATCCCATAAAATATCAATTTTATTTAATACCACGAGTTTATGTGCAGCTCGCCTTTGTACATAGTCTGTCCAAATTTGCATGTCGGACTTTGTGATGCCTGTGTCTGTAGCGGTTAAAAATAACACAGCTTGCGCATTGGGAATAATGCTCAGCGTAAGTTCAGGTTCGGCCCCCATGGTGTTTAAGCCCGGCGTATCTATGACAACCAGGCCATTTTTAAGCAATTGATGCGGGTAGTTGATAAGCGCGTGCCGCCACACTGGAATTTCGACCATATTCCGCTCCGTCAGCAGTTGACGTGCACTTGGGTCTTCTTCATTCCAAAACCCTAGTTTTTTAGCGGCTTCTAGGCTCACTTCTTTTTTCTGCACCAATGCACGCAAGGTTTCTTTCATGTCACTGGCTGACGTTGTATCTAAACGAATTTTATGCCAAACATTTGGGTTTGATTTCAGGTAGGTGAGCGTGTCATCCGTGCTTCTGGTTTCAATCGGCAACAGTTTGATGCAAGGCTCTTCATTGTCATTCCAGAAAATTTCATTGGGGCACATCGTGGTACGCCCCGGCTCGCTTGGAAGCAGGCGTTGATTAAAGTCTGAAAAAAACAAGGCGTTGATGGTTTCAGTTTTGCCGCGTGAAAACTCCGCAAGAAAGGCCAATACCAGCTGGTCTTTTTTTATATTCTCTTTGATGTCGTAGAGTCTTAGTTCCTGTATTGCATTTAGCGCATCTGCATGACCTGGCCAATCAATAAATTCGTCAATGGTGGCGATTAGGTTTTCACGCCATTGGCTATATTCATTGATTTTTGTGCTCAAGGTTGAAATTGCTATTTCAGCTTGATTGGGTGCGCCATTGGGGACTGGTATGCTCATGTTGTCATCTTAGCTGATCAAAGTGAATAATAAGTTGTTTTCTAACGGAATTAAGACAGTTGTAAGCAATAACTGTGCCGCTAAAATAAACACCAGTGGGCTGAGGTCAAAATTGGCGACAGGGGGGATTGTTTTTCTTAAAAAATTCAGGATAGGATAAGTTAAGCTATTTAAAAGGGGCGCAATCGGGGTGTGAGGATTTACCCAGCTTAAAATGGCTTGTATCAGCACAGCATATAAGAAAATTGAAAGACTAAGGCTAATAATGCCGATGAGGCTGACGCTTAAAATGACGAACCAAACCTGATTGCCGACAATCAGTAGTGGAAAGCCTTTCAGCCATAGCAAACTTACCGTGAGTATTAGTTGTGTGAGGTATGCCAACAATAGCGTAGAAAGATCTAACTTTAGCAAGCTCGGTACAATGCGACGCATGGGTTTGACGGCAAAGTTGGTGAGCGACACAATCATTTGTGCGACTTGGTTGTGAAACGAAACTTTTGTCAGTTGAAAGTAAAAACGTAGCAAGAAGGCAATGGTGAGTAGCCCCAGTATCGCTTGCAGTAGAAATATAATCGCGTTATTGAGCATGGCGGAACCCTTTTTACCTGGCTTATTGACTCAGTTGATCGCCTAGCGCGATCGATTTATCTGCAGCGGCTTGTGCGGCTTGACTCATGATATTTTTGATATTGGCCGCTTCCAAGACCAGAATGCCTTGTTCTGTTGTGCCGCCCTTGGATGTCACTTGCGCACGCAGTGTTTTAACGTCGTCTGCGCTGTTGGCTGCGAGCCGGCTTGCACCAGCAAAGGTTTGTAACGCCAGCATGGTTGCGGACTCGTGATCGAGCCCTAATTGCACGCCAGCCTCTTGCAGGGCCTCTATCAAATAAAAGACATAAGCTGGGCCGCTGCCTGAAATCGCTGTCACAGCATCCATTTTATCTTCAGTCTCAAGCCATAAGGTTTTACCAACGGCTGCCAGTATCGTGTTGGCTTGCTCACGCTCACGTTGGCTCACGTTAGGCATGGCATACAACGCTGAAACGCCTGCTTGAATCTGTGCTGGGGTATTAGGCATGACGCGCACGATTACAGGGTAATCGTTGAGCCAGCGTGAGATATCTTTGCATCTGACGCCTGCCGCAATTGACACCACCAGTTGCGTCGCTAAAACTGGGCTTAATTGACCGCATACCGCTTTCAATTGTTGCGGTTTTACTGCTAACACGATGACATCAGTGTTGCTAAATTCAGCATAAGTGTCGGTAACCTGAACATTAAATTCTTGCGCTAATGCTACGCGTTTTTGTGCGTCTAACTCTAAAACTGTAATCGCAGACATTTCAAAGTTATTGTGCTTTAATCCGCCAATAATAGCGCGCGCCATGTTGCCACCACCAATAAAGCTAATTTTCATTTGAATACTTTCTAAAGGTTTCATTTTTTATTTAATTCGTGCAACTCTAAGTGACCCGTGCCTTGTTATTTAGCCTTTAATTTTTAATCCTCAGTCAGCTGATCTGACCACATTTGGTTTTGCGCTAACGGCTAATCTTAGGAAGCGGTCTGGCACCAAATAACGCAGAGCCAATGCGCACAATTGTCGCGCCTTCGGTAATTGCTATCGGGTAATCGTCAGACATTCCAATGGACAGTGTATCTAACGCAAAGCCCTTGGCTAATAAGGCATCATAACATTGTCGGACTTGTTTAAATTGGGCTTGCTGTTGATTTATGTCGTGGGTGGGTGCGGGAATCGCCATCAGACCACGTAATTTTAATCTGGGTAGCGAGGCAATGGTTGTAGCTAGCGACGCCAAGTCGTGTGGGGATACTCCGCTTTTACTACTTTCATTGCTAACATTGACCTGAATGCATACTTGCAGCGGTGCTAAATCTGTCGGTCGCGCTTCATTCAAGCGTTGTGCAATTTTTAACCGGTCTACACTATGAACCCAAGAAAAATGTTGGGCGATAGGTTGTGTTTTGTTGCTTTGTATGGGGCCGATAAAATGCCATTCGATATGTAAGTCAGTCAGTGCGGCTTGTTTATCAAGCGCCTCCTGCAAATAGTTCTCACCAAATGAAGTTTGACCCGCTGCAAAGGCCTCGCGAACGACTGATGCTGACTGCGCCTTGCTGACAGCAAGCAACTTTACCTGCTGCTGATACTTGCTAATAGCTTGTGCGGATTGAATTGTTGCTAGAATATGTTGCAAGCGATTGCTAATTGTGGTCATAATTCACTAAGCCTAGATTTATAGCATGGATTTAGAGCATGTAACCATTGATAATTAACCGTTGTAATTTAACCATCGTAATTATAGCAGGAGCTGGATCAGGTATGGATATCTCAGATTTACTCGCGTTTTCAGTTAAAAACAAAGCCTCAGACTTGCATCTGTCCGCAGGTTTGCCACCGATGATTCGTGTACACGGCGATATTCGAAAAATCAATGTGCCGGCGATGGATCACAGTCAGGTGCATGACATGGTGTATGACATCATGAATGATGGGCAACGCAAAGTGTATGAGGAAAGCCTCGAATGTGACTTTTCATTTGAAATTCCCAATCTGGCACGCTTCCGGGTCAATGCCTTTAATCACAACCGTGGCTCTGGTGCAGTATTTCGTACCATTCCATCTAAAATATTGACCTTGGAACAGCTGAACTGCCCCGCGATTTTTAAGGATATTGCAGATACGCCACGTGGCATCTGTTTAGTGACAGGCCCTACCGGTTCAGGTAAATCAACCACGCTAGCCGCGATGATTGATTACATCAATGAAAAAGAGTTTGCACATATCCTGACGGTTGAAGACCCTATCGAATTTGTGCACCAATCAAAAAAATGTTTGATTAACCAGCGTGAAGTCGGCCCGCATACCCTTTCATTTAACAATGCTTTGCGCTCAGCCTTGCGTGAAGATCCTGATGTGATTTTAGTGGGTGAGTTGCGAGACTTAGAGACTATTCGCTTGGCGCTGACCGCTGCGGAAACGGGGCATATGGTATTTGGCACCTTGCATACAAGCTCGGCGGCTAAAACCGTGGATCGTATCATCGATGTATTTCCTGCAGCTGAAAAAGAAATGGTACGTTCAATGTTGTCAGAATCATTACGTGCCGTCATTTCACAAACATTACTCAAAACCAAAGATGAACAGGGCCGTGTTGCCGCGCATGAAATTATGATTGGTACGCCTGCGATTCGTAACTTGATTCGTGAAAATAAAATCCCGCAAATGTATTCGGCTATACAAACAGGCCAAAACGTAGGCATGCAGACACTGGATCAAAACTTACAGGATTTAGTCAAACGCGGTGTTATTTCAGCCAATGAAGCACGCAGTAAAGCGGCTAATAAAGATGCTATTATGGGCTAGCTAGTTAGCCACAACATAAAAATAAAAGATGTGACGTAAAGGGAATAACAGTGCAAAGTCAGATGGAAAAAGGTCAGGCCGAAAAATTTGTTTTTGATTTATTACGATTGATGTTGGCAAAAAAAGCCTCCGATCTATTTATCACGGTTGGGTTTCCACCAGCGATTAAAGTCGATGGCAAAGTGACGCCAGTCAGTAGCCAAGTGTTGTCGTCACAACAGGCGCGAGAAATAGCCCGCGCCATTATGAATGACAAGCAAACGGCAGAGTTTGATGCAACCAATGAGTGTAATTTTGCTATTGGCATTCCGAGTGTAGCGCGTTTCCGTGTGAATGCTTTTGTGCAGCGTGGGTCAGCAGGCCTTGTGTTTAGAACCATCACTACTAAGATTCCAGAGTTTGAAGAGCTAGGTTTGCCCGAAGTTCTTAAAGACATTGCGATGACTAAGCGAGGTTTGGTTATTTTTGTTGGGGGTACAGGCTCAGGTAAATCGACCTCTTTGGCTGCAATGGTAGGCTACCGCAACCAAAACAGCTACGGGCACATTATTACGATTGAAGACCCCGTGGAATTTGTGCATGAGCATAGAAACTGCATCATTACCCAGCGTGAAGTTGGCGTGGATACCGACAACTGGCATATCGCCCTTAAAAACACCTTGCGCCAAGCGCCCGATGTGATTTTAATTGGTGAGATACGTGACCGTGAAACCATGGATTATGCAATTGCATTTGCTGAAACCGGTCATTTATGTATGGCGACACTGCATGCAAACAGTACCAATCAGGCCTTGGACCGTATCATCAACTTTTTCCCAGAAGAGCGCCGTCACCAACTATTGATGGATTTATCGCTGAATGTACGCGCCTTTGTTTCGCAGCGACTTATCCCTAAAAAAGAAGGTAAAGGACGCGCTGCTGCGATGGAAGTGATGTTGAACTCCCCCTTGATTTCAGATTTGATTTTTAAAGGTGAAGTGCATGAAATTAAAGAAATTATTGCCAGATCACGCGAGCTAGGCATGCAGACTTTTGATCAGTCGCTATTCGATTTGCACGAAGCGGATGTGATTAGCTATGAAGACGCCCTACGTAATGCTGACTCTGTGAATGATTTGCGTCTAAAAATCAAGCTTGATGGCAAAGGCGCGCATGGTAAAGATTTGTCTGCCGGTTTAGATAGCTTGGGGATTGTTTAAGCACTTTAGCTAGCGGGATATTGCGGGATACGATACGTACAGCTTGGTTTTACTTAGAGCGCGTCATGTTTGATGCGCTCTTTTCACATGGGTAGCTATCGTTGGGCGTTAGTGAAAGTAACAACTGCCAGTTATTACTCATCAGTAAACGGGTGAATCTAATCATGCCATGCTGGGCAAGTCAAGGTTCCATTTCTGATGTATCAATTGATCCTGATTGACTGTCAGGTTTATTTGCGGCGCGTGGGGCAGGTTGCCTTGCTCTATATTTGCAACGACATTCATATCAAATTGAGCCAGTACTTTCTGCTGCGTTTCGGTGGGCATGTCAGCAATATTTTTAAGCGTTATATCTCTTAAAATGAAAGCCCCTAGTAAGTCGGGATGTCTGCTGATGGCGTTTTCTTGAGTCTCTTCCAAATAAATGCGAGTCTTTTCACCAAAGCTCAGGCTTTCTATCATTTGCTGCCCGTTGTAGAGCTCGAATCCTTTTTGTCGTGTGCCATCTTCTG
>JBAYTS010000016.1:0-54902 GCA_041675545.1 Methylotenera sp. | reverse complement strand
CATCCGCATCAAATCACGGGCGCAGAAATTGTTATCCGTTGCTTGGAACAAGAAAAAGTTAAATTCGTTTTTGGCTATCCAGGCGGCGCAGTTTTACACATCTATGACGCGATTTACAATCAAGACCACTTTAAGCATATTTTAGTGCGTCACGAGCAGGCCGCCGTTCACGCGGCTGATGCTTTCTCACGCGCAACGGGGGAAGTAGGCGTAGCGTTGGTAACCTCTGGTCCGGGGGCTACCAATGCGATCACCGGCATTGCAACCGCTTATATGGATTCAATTCCATTAGTGGTCATTAGCGGTCAAGTACCGGTTCCCGCCATTGGTTTAGATGCATTCCAGGAAGTTGACATGGTTGGCGTTACGCGCCCCTGTGTAAAACATAACTTTCTGGTTAAAGACGTCAAAGACATCGCCATTACCATGAAAAAGGCTTTCCACATTGCCAGAACCGGTCGTCCAGGTCCGGTGGTTGTGGATATTCCTAAAGATATCACCGCCCATTTGAGCGAGTTTATTTACCCAGATACAGTAGAGATGCGCTCATATAACCCTGTGACCAAGGGTCATAGCGGACAAATTAAAAAAGCGGTTAAGTTACTGCTTGAAGCCAAACGCCCAATGGTCTACACCGGTGGCGGCGTTGTGCTGGGTGATGCAGCTGAAGCCTTGGTAAAGCTAGTAAAAGCGTTAGGCGTCCCTGTCACCAACACATTGATGGGCTTAGGTGGCTACCCTTCAACCGACAAACAGTTTGTCGGTATGCTGGGCATGCACGGCACCTATGAAGCGAATATGGCCATGCAAGACTGTGACGTATTACTCGCAGTTGGCGCACGTTTCGATGATCGCGTCATTGGCAACCCTGAGCATTTTTTCAATAAATCACGCACCATTATCCATGTAGATATTGATCCGTCATCTATTTCTAAACGTGTAAGAGTTGATGTGCCCATTGTTGGTGATGTAAAGTCTGTGCTGGCTGAAATGAACGAGCTAGTGGCGGCAGAGGCACCTAAGCAATCACCTGCGTTAAAAGCTTGGTGGGACCAAATTGAAGCATGGCGCGGTAAGCTCTGTTTAAATTATGACAACAGTAATGGTTTGATTAAGCCGCAATACGTGATTGAAAAGTTGTGGGAAGTCACCAAAGGTGACGCCTATGTAACCTCTGACGTTGGCCAGCACCAAATGTGGGCGGCGCAATATTACAAATTTGACCAACCACGCCGTTGGATTAACTCAGGCGGCTTAGGCACGATGGGCGTAGGCTTGCCTTACGCCATGGGCGTACAGTTTGCACACCCTGACGCGCAAGTAGCTTGCGTCACGGGTGAAGGCAGTATTCAAATGAATATTCAAGAGCTTTCAACCTGCAAGCAATACCATTTGCCTATTAAAGTGATTTTGCTCAACAACCGCTATTTAGGCATGGTGCGTCAGTGGCAAGAGTTTTTCTATGAAAACCGCTACTCAGAATCTTACATGGATAGCTTGCCTGATTTTGTAAAACTAGCTGAATCTTACGGGCATGTGGGCATGCAGATAACCAAACCTGAAGACGTTGAAGGTGCGCTAAAAGAAGCGTTTGACATGAAATCACGCTTTGTATTTATGGACTTTATTACCGACCAAAAAGAAAACGTGTTTCCGATGATTGCAGCGGGTAAGGGTTTATCTGAAATGATTATGTCTAACAACATTGGCGCGGAGGATTTATAATGCGTCATATTATTTCACTGTTAATGGAAAACGAAGCCGGTGCTTTATCACGCGTGGCGGGTTTATTCTCTGCGCGTGGCTACAACATTGAGTCACTCACAGTTGCACCGACTGAAGACGCAACACTTTCACGCATGACTATCGTCACATCAGGCTCTGAAGATGTCATCGAGCAAATCATCAAGCAATTAAATAAGCTCATTGATGTGGTTAAAGTGTTGGATTTAAACGATGGCAAATTCATCGAACGCGAGTTAATGCTGGTAAAAGTCAAAGCAACCGGCACGTTCCGTGAAGAAATGAAACGTATGTGCGATATATTCCGTGGCCGTATTATCGATGTGGCCGACGGCAGCTTTACTATTGAGCTTACCGGCTCAGGCAATAAGTTAGATGCTTTTATCGAAAGTTTAGATAAAACCGCGATTTTAGAAACAGTGCGCACCGGCGCATCTGGTATCGGTCGCGGTGATAGAATTTTGAAAGTTTAGTTTGCCGAGGGTTAAAAGCCGAGCGCCGAGAGTAAGTAACGATGATGTTTCATTCATACTTAGCTCTCTAAACTCCACTCAACACTCTCAGCTGGAAATTTATTATTTTTAGAGGAAAAGAAATGAAAGTTTATTACGATAAAGACGCTGACCTTGGCTTAATTAAAGGTAAAAAAGTAACCATCGTTGGTTACGGTTCACAAGGTCACGCGCACGCGGCAAACCTTAAAGATAGCGGTGTAACTGTGACTATCGGTTTACGCAAAGGCGGTAGCTCATGGGCTAAAGCCGTTGCTGCCGGCCACAACGTGCAAGAAATTGCAGACGCTGTAAAAGATGCAGACGTTGTGATGCTGTTATTGCCTGATGAAACCATGGCACAGATTTTTAACGACGACATTGCAGCCCACTTAAAACAAGGCGCTTCATTAGCATTTGCACACGGCTTTAACATTCACTACAACCAAATCACACCACGTGCTGATTTAGATGTGATCATGATTGCACCAAAAGGCCCAGGCCACACCGTGCGTTCTGAGTACCTTAAAGGCGGCGGTGTACCATCACTCATCGCGGTTTATCAAGACAAATCTGGCAAAGCTAAAGAAGTTGCGCTTTCTTACGCAGCAGCTAACGGCGGCACTAAAGGTGGCGTGATTGAAACTGATTTCCGCGAAGAAACAGAAACTGACTTATTCGGTGAGCAAGCTGTTTTATGTGGCGGTGCGGTTGAGTTAGTAAAAGCAGGCTTTGAAACATTGGTAGAAGCTGGCTACGCCCCTGAAATGGCGTACTTTGAGTGCTTGCACGAATTGAAGTTGATTGTTGATTTGATGTACGAAGGCGGCATTGCCAACATGAACTACTCAATCTCAAACAACGCTGAATACGGCGAGTATGTCACTGGCCCTAAAGTGATTAACGATGAATCACGTTATGCCATGCGTGAAGCCTTAGACAACATTCAAAACGGCAACTACGCAAAACAGTTCATTTTAGAAGGTCGTACCAACTACCCAGAAATGACTGCGCGCCGTCGTTTGAACGCAGCTCACCCAATTGAGCAAGTAGGCGGTCAATTACGCGCTATGATGCCTTGGATTGCTAAAAACAAATTGGTTGATCAATCTAAGAACTAAGTCATTAGTGAATAGTCGTTAGATCTTAGTTAGGGCGGGACGCTAAATAGCCTCCCGCCCTTTTTATTAGAAAAATACTGGTTTATTGCTAATCTATCTATAAGAAAGTTGCCTCATAAAACCTCGTCATTCTGAGCGTAGCGAAGAATCCAGTAATGCGGCTAATGATTATGGATTCTTCGCTACGCTCAGAATGACAAACTAGGAAACACCATGAAATTTGCTGTACTCACTCAATACCTCATCCCTAAGCAAGCCATCACCGCGCTTGCAGGCAAACTGGCGCACTTGCAAGGTGGCAACGTCACCACTGCTGTTATTCGCTGGTTTGTAAAGCGATATAACGTCAACATGGCGGAGGCAGCCAATTCTGACATTACTGCATACCCAAGCTTTAATGAATTTTTTACACGTCCGTTAAAAGTTGGCGCCCGCCCACTCGCGAAAACTGACTTTATTTGCCCAGTAGATGGCGCAATTAGCCAATTTGGCAACATTGAAGCCGACCAGATTTTTCAGGCGAAAGGGCATGCTTACTCAACCACCGCGCTAGTAGGTGGTGATAAAAACACTGCGCAAAAATATGAAAATGGTCACTTTGCCTGCCTGTACCTAAGCCCAAAAGACTATCATCGTATTCACATGCCTTGCGACGGCACGCTAAAAAGCATGACCTATGTGCCTGGTGCGTTATTCTCGGTAAACCCGACCACTGCGCAGGGTGTACCAAACTTATTCGCACGTAATGAGCGTGTAGTATGTGAGTTTACCTCTGCCTCACATGGCAGCTTTGTCATGGTGTTGGTTGGTGCCACCATTGTGGGTAGCATGGCAACGGTTTGGCATACTGCAAAAAATGGCATCATCAACCCGCCACGCTTGCCTAACGTTCAGATATGGTCATACACCGATCAAAAAATCACCTTAAAACAAGGCGATGAAATGGGGCGCTTTTTGCTAGGCTCAACGGTTGTGATGTTGTTTGAAAAAGATACGTTGCAGTTTAATGCCAATTGGCAACCCGCACGCGCGGTTAAATTGGGTGAGATGATGGGCAATGTGACATAGTGTTTGTAGGCGCGATATTTATATCGCACCTACAAACTATTTAGTTGTCTTATGATGCAAATGCGGTGCCAACTCGTTGAGCGCAGACTCATACACCCCGCGCTTAAACTCAATCACATCCTCTAGCGGCACCCAGTATTCACTCCAGCGCCAAGCATCAAACTCAGGATGACTGGTTGCGCGTAATGACACATCGCTATCGCGCCCGACCATGCGCAACAAATACCAAATTTGCTTTTGTCCACGGTAACTGCCGCGCCACTCGCGCTTTACCCAACTAGTAGGCACTTCGTACCTGAGCCAATCTTTAGTGCGACCTAAAATTTTAACATGCTCAGGTTTTAAGCCTACCTCTTCCATCAGTTCACGATACATGGCCTGCTCAGGGCTTTCACCATAGTTAATTCCACCTTGTGGAAACTGCCAAGCATGCTCACGGATACGCTTACCCCAAAATACCTGATTGCTGGCGTTACATAAAATAATGCCAACATTCGGGCGAAACCCGTCTCGATCTAACATAACAATTTACTGCCTTAATTATTTAGTGCAATTTTTTCATATTTCTTGCATTATTGAAAGCAACCATTTGCTACAAAGCCAATTAAATCAACCTCAATCAATATCAATTGAATACAACATGCATATAAATCTCAGCACACTATTTAAATCACGCTTTTTTTTACCACTTGCAATCACCAGCATCTTGTTAAACGCCTGTAGCGCAACACCTCACAACGCATACGCTTACATTACAAATCAGGGTGAAAATACCGTATCTGTCATCAACACCGCGTCAAACCAGATCATTAACACCATTAAAGTAGGCAAAGCCCCTGTTGGCGTAGCAGTATCCGCCAAGTTGCAACGCGCTTATGTTTCAAATGTTGAAAGCCAAGAAATTTCTATCATCAACACACAAACCAATCAACTAATCGATGCCATAAAAATAAAAGGCTCACCAGTAGGTTTGGCATTATCGCCTGACAATAAAACACTCTATGTCGCCGACTGGTTTGATAATCGAGTACTTGCTATTAACACCAAACAAACCAGTTTAATACAAGAAGTGAACGTAGGTGACGCCCCCGCAGGCCTGATAGTCAGCCCAGATAACCAATGGCTATATGTGGCTAATCGCGATAGTAACGATATCGCCGTGATAGAAACCGCCACGCTAACCATCAAAAAACGCATCAAGGTCGGCAAACACCCGTTTGGCCTCGCATTAAGCAACAGCGGTAAATTATTGGCCAGCGTCAATGTACAAGAAGACACGGTCAGCATCATCAACACCCGAACCAATACCCAGCAAACCATAAAAGTTGGCTACCACCCCTATTGTGCCGCATTTAGCCTGGATGAAAAAACACTGTATGTCACCAATACCCAAGACGACAACGTCACCGTGCTGGATCTAGCAACACAAAAGGCAATCGCCACCATCAACGTTGGCAGCACACCGGAGGGCATCAGTCTGGACCACACCAACCAGCATGCCTATGTAGCTAATTGGGGCAGTAATGATGTGAGCGTAATAGATACGCAAACCAATAAGTTAATAACCACTATTAAAACGGGTGACAAAAGCCGAGCGTTTGGGCAATTTATATTGCCGGAACAATAAAAGTTTGTTTTAGATTGATAAGGAGCGATCTTTAACGTACGAATAAGCAGCTTTAGCCTCTATATTCAGTTGGGAAGCCAAATACTGGCTTAGACTGCGAAGAACACCGGCACAATAACTGTCGCTTTTGTGATCTAAAGATCGCTCCAAAAAACCGCGACCAATACATCCCTTGTCAACCAAGCGCCAACAATATCGTTGACACAAATACAATCGCCAATACATTCAATAAATTGTGTTTTCATTTATAATGTATCGTTGTTTTAAGTAAGAGCCCCTCACAGTCAAGAATTTTGGAGAAAAATGAATGAAAAAAATCCTCGCGTTAATTGCACTTGGTTTAAGCGCAAGCTTAGTTTCTTTTACGGCAGCTGCACACGGCCCATCACCGCTCAAAGTAGATAAATCTATCACCATTAAAGCAGACCAAGCCAAAGTTTGGGCATTGGTTAAAGACTTCGGTAACATGCAAAAATGGCATCCGGCTATAGTCAGCACCAAGCTAGAGAAAAAAGGCGATGACACTTTCAGAACCTTAACCCTAAAAGACGGTGGCGCAATTGTTGAAAAACTACGCAGTGCAGACGATGCCGACATGAAAATCCGTTATGAAATCATCACTAGCCCGCTACCACTTACCGATTACAATGCGTTCATGCTAGTGACTAAAGGTGCCAACGCAGGTGAAGTTAACGTGCAATGGGTTGGTCGCTTTTACCGTTTATACAAACTGAACCCGCCGATTCCAGCAGGCCAAGATGATGCAACCGCTTTAAACGCTATTAACGGTATTTTTGATGCTGGTTTAGCCGGCCTTAAAAAAGCGGCCGAATCGTCAAAGTAACGGGCCAGGAAGCTGGCGCAACACCTGATCAAAAACCTTGGTGGAAGTTTTGGTAAAGCAAATAAACTTGAGGTAAATAATTTAACAGTGACGTAAGTGGTGAAGATGTGACCAATTTTGTCAGTTAAATTTTAAAAAGCGGGGGAAACCCCGCTTTTCAATTGGTGAATGTCATTAGTTATTTTTTAAATTACGGCTAATTTCCAATGATATTGACCAACTAAATTTGCACATACACCAAACATCACCCCTCGCATAATCTTGGTCTACAAGCCTGTATTTATTGAACACAGGCTTTGTAATTAATGATTTTATAACCAATGAAACGGCATCATGTTATTACATTACGACCTCGTATGAAATTAAAGCTAATGCTGTAAAAATTAAAAGTTGGCACATACGTTGCTTATGTAATTCCAAGCACAGCGATTCATAAAGTTTAAAAGTTGCAGTGCATGATGACTTGAATTTTTACATAAAGGAAATTAACATGAAACAAGTACAAAAAGGCTTTACCTTAATCGAATTGATGATTGTTGTAGCAATTATTGGTATTTTGGCTGCTGTTGCAATTCCAGCTTATCAAGACTACATTGCAAAATCTAAGTGGGCTGCAGCCAATGGCGAGATTGCCGCAGCTAAAAGCACTTACGACGTTGAAGTTTTTGATGGTAACACTCCAATTTTAGGCTTCACAGGTACTGGTGCTATTAAAATTAAAGACGGTTCAACCGCAAACTGTACAAACTCATTAACATATACAGCCGCAACCACAGTTGGTTCACTAGTATGTACTGTTGTAGGTGGCCCTGGCACTGTTGCTGGAAAAACCATCACATGGTCACGTTCAGCTGATGGCGAATGGACTTGTGCAAGCACTGCCCTACAAAAATTCATCGGTCCAGCAACAACTTGTACTGGTGCTTAATAAATAGCGAGCGTAGCCTCGATGCAATGAAATGGAATCGAGGTTTAACGTAACAAACAATAACCCCTGCAAATTGCGGGGGTTTTGTTTTGGGTGGCGTCATTGTGTTTTATGGGTGAGTATTGTTACCTGATTTATTTTACAGTCACTACGTGCGCGAGTGACATGAGAGTCAGATACTATTACTCCTTGACCATAAAAATAAATTGGGAAAAATAAAGGCAAATGGGGATAATATAGCCCTAATTGATTCATTGACTTTAATTTCTCCTTACATTAAAGTAAGATTATTAAAATTTGAAAGGGATATTATGTCAACCGCAACACTCACATCTAAAGGGCAAATCACTATTCCTGCTGCTGTTCGTGCGGCCATGAGCCTTGAGAGTGGTAGTAGGGTTGAGTTTGTAGAATCAGGTAAGGGTCAATTTTTAATAGTTGCCGCTACCAGCCCAGTACAAAATCTAAAAGGCTTGCTACGCATACCAAGCACGCCCGTTACAATAGAGCAAATGAACCAAATGATTGCAGCGCGTGGCACAACTAACGGTGCAAATAAATGATTGGCTTAGACACTAACATCATCGTACGTTATATCGCGCAGGACGATACACTGCAATCACCAAAAGCAACTAAGTTAGTAGAGGCGTTATCCAATGAAAATCCAGGTTTCATTACACTGGTTTCAACGGTTGAACTGGTGTGGGTGATGCAGGGCTGTTATCAGGCTAGTAAAGAGGAAACCGTGACGATACTACAGTCACTTTTACATACTCGAGAGTTTGTTATCGAAAATGCAGAGGTTGTTGCAAAAGCCTTATCTGCGTATGTTGCCTCAAACGCAGATTTTGCTGATTGTCTCATTGAGCGTTCTGCCAATCATGCAAAATGCACTTGCACCAAGACGTTCGACAGCAATGCGTCTAAAATGGCAGGCATGCTATTAGTTACATAGCAATTTCAGCACTTATTGCTGGTCGAGTTTTCCTGATGCGTTACATCTAGGCTACTTGCAGAACTCAACAACGCCAACTCGGCCTCGGTAAACCCGGCTTTGCGTCTGGCTTCCAGGTTAAATGGTTTACGCAATTTAGGTGCGCTGTACTGTTTGGCCAAGCTATCATAAGCCGCTATTGAATCTAGCCCACGTTGTTCACACAGCCAATTAAACCAGCGATTACCAATCAAAACGTGACCAATTTCATCACGTAGAATAATGTCTAGAATTTCAGCGACTTGCAAATCCCCTACTTGTGCAAATTTATTACGTAGCAGTGGACTGGCATCCAAACCACGCGCTTCCATGGTGCGCGGCACTAATGCTATTCTGCCCAGCACATCCGCTTCTGTTCTTTGTGCCATCTCCCATAGACTACTGTGACCGGTAAAATCACCGTAGCTGTAACCCATCGTTTGTAAATGATTATTAAGCAAGTTGAAATGATAGGCTTCTTCCGCCGCTACTTTGAGCCAATCAGCATAATAGTCTTGCGGCATATTAGCAAAGCGCCAGATTGCGTCTAAAGCGAGGTTAATGGCGTTAAATTCAATATGTGCCAGCGCGTGGATTAAGGCCGCACGGCCTTCAATGGTGCGCATAGAGCGTTTTTTAACGGTTAGTGGTGACACTAACTCTGGCTTTGCCGGATGGCCGGGAATCGCCAAGCTTGCAATAAGTTCCGCATTGACATCAATACGTATTTGACCTGCCAGCCAAGCCTGATTAAGCGAGGCAACCCCTGATGTTTTATCGTTAACACTGCACTCGGCTAACCAATGCAAGGCGTTTTGTCTTAATTCGTTCACTGGGTGTTATTATTTTAACGAAATAAAATCCAGCTCACCTGCTTTCATATCCGGCACCATGATGTATTTTTCATCTTTGGTAATGGCAATATCTGCCGCAGCCTGATAACCGCCTTTTAGCAGTTCAACATCACCTTTGGTATCGATGCTAAACACTTTGCCGTTGTTCCAATCGCTCACGTACATGGTGCCGTTAGAATGATGCACCACACCATCACCACCGCCAAAACCTTCACTAATATCAGTTAAAACTGCAGTTTGCGTATTTAAACTATAAAGCACGCCTGATGTAAAGTCCGCAATAATCAATACCTTGCCGGTGTCATCTGCCAATAAGCCATTGGGGGCTTTAATACGTGCGTCTTGTGCGTTGTTAATGAGTAATTGTACGTTGCCTTGCGGGTTGATTTTATACACGGCACCGCCTTTGCCTGTTTTAAACAGGTCACCACTATCACTCACGTATAAGTTGCCTTGCAGGTCTGCTTCTAAATCATTTAAAAATTGAGGGATAGTTGGAAAGCTTTCTGCCGCAACAAATACGCTTACGTTGCCAGTTGGCGTAATTTTTAAGATTTTTGTGTTATCTGCCACGTATAAATCCTGACCAATGATTGCCAGCCCTTTGGGGTCATCTAAGCCGCTAGCAAAAATAGAGGCTTTACCTGATGCGTCTATCACTGTAATTTGGCCATCGCCAGCTTTACCAAACGCGTTGATTTCTGACACAAAAATACGGCCATCTTTGGCTTGCACCACAGACTCTGGCGTTTTTAACCCGGTAATTTTTTGTGGCGTGTATTCAATAGGCTTTATAGTGCTCTGGCAGCCAAGGGTTAAGGCACTAAGGACAAAAATTGAGGCTAATGTTATTTTTTTATATGGCATGATTATTCCTAAAATTCTTTCGTAAAAATTACTTTTAATAGGTCTTTTCTAGAAAGACATGGCTCTGATTTTTGGTGTTGGCAACAAAGTAACCATACTGCAAGGCGTGGCGTCGTCGCTGTTAGGTTGCGGCGTATTGATTAAGGTTTGCAAATTGTTGTCGGCTTGCATTTTACTTATCATATCATCAATCGCCAGTGCGTAGGCTTTTTCTATCCAATAATCCGGTTTTATATCTAAAAATCCATGCTGCTTGGATTCCCCCACATAAGTGCCTACAAGCTTACCAATACCGGTGTAAACATTGGCCGTTACCTTGCTATAAAATAATTGTACCTGAGGGTTATAAAACATTCTGGGTTGCAACCAAACCAAAGCATTGGCAGATTGATTGCTCTCGCACAGGCTTACCGCGCCATATAGCTGAGTTAATTTAGGCATGGCTAAACGCTCTACCACCGGGCCTTGGTAAAACCAGTGATCGCGGTAGTAATGCCATAACTTGATAGGGTTAGTGTATTCCACAGGCTGAATATAAACCAGCACATTAGGCTTACTGCTATTGGCGCTGGCTTCATCGGCCTGTGCATTTAAATTCAGCAGTAGTGTTAATGCCAACAAAACATGAGGGATGTATTTTTTCATATTATTTACTCCTTATTTACCTTGGTAGCTAATGCGGTAAATTGCATCCAGCTTATCGTCAGTCACATACAGCGCACCGTCTGAGCCAACGGCTACATCCACTGGTCTGCCCCACGCCTCGTTGCCAAGCAACCAACCCGTAGCAAAATCTTCAACTGCATGCGCTTGATACTGTTTGAATTTTACACGAACCAGTTGGTAACCTGCGGCTTGTTTACGGTTCCAGGAACCATGCATTGCCACAATAGCATCTGATTTATATTGGGCAGGCCAATTGGTTTTATCTAAAAAAGTGATGCCTATCGGCGTGCTGTGTGCGGTAAAAGTAATTGCAGGGGCTTGCGTGTTGTTACAAAATTCAGTTTCAGCAGGAAACTTCGGATCTGCAACCTGTGCATTCAGATTGTTGGGGTCTGCCCAGCAATGGGGCCAGCCGTAATGTTTACCCGCTTCAATTTTATTTAAATGTTCTGGTGGCAATTCGTCATTCACGGCGCCATTTTTAGTGGCAGAACGATTGTCTGCCCCGTTGTTGGTAGCAAACATCTGTTTTGTAACGGGGTGCCATGCAAAGCCTTGCGAGTTACGCAAGCCACGTGCCCAAATGGCAGACTGTTGATGACGCCCCAATGTTGTCAATGCGCCTGCAGGTTTACCCTCAAGGCTATAACGCAATATCGTTGCACGTAACGGGTCATTTTCAAGGCACACATTGCAACTTGAACCTACGTTGATATATAAAAAGCCATCGGCACCTAGCTTTATATTTTTAAGCGTATGTCCGCCAGCAGGCAGGTTTGTTATAAAGGGCTGAGGTAGTGACCATTGTCCGTTTGTCTGTTTAAGCCTGACCACGCCATTTTGATTAGCCACTAACAGATCATCGCCCACAAAGGCTAAGCCTTGCGGCGCATTCAGGTTTTCTGCCACGGTGATGACTTCATCAGCAATGCCGTCTTGATTGGCATCGGGCAGCATCAGCACTTTGTTCGCTTTTGCTACAGAAACATAAAGATTGCCTTTTGCGTCAAATGCGATAAATCTAACCCCGCGCAGTGCCGCGCTATTTTTAGTAGCGGCGCCAGCAAAAAGCTCAATGCTAAAACCAGCAGGGAGTTTAATCCGCGTTAAATCAGGGCTGGCAATGGCTAATGGTGTAACCAGCAAAAGAGCCAACGTCACTAATTTGATGATATTTTGTGTTAAATAATCGGTCATTTTTTGAGCCACGTTTGTGTGAGGATCGCTATAAAAATCAAGTCAACACATCGGTCCAAATGTTTTGTGCCCAACTGGCTGCGTATTCGCCTTCTTTATCTGAAGGCGCTAACGATACGCCACCGCCTTCAGCGGATATCATGATTTTTTTAGCCTCATCATAGCGATAGACATTAGCCACATGCATGGCAGATTTATCGGTAACAAAACTATAGCAAGTATTAGCAAATACCGGTGCCGAGTCTGGCGCTAAGCCTGCCATCAATTGCACAATCGCGTTAGCGCACACCTTGGCCTGGTTAGTAGCCATGTGTGCAGATTTTGGCAGACCTGCTGCAACACTGTCGCCCAGCACGTGTACGTTTTGCACCAGTTTGGATTCATAGGTTAAAAAATTAACTTCGCACCACGGGTAATCTTTTTCGGTCAAGTTTGCTATTTGTGCAATTTTGCCCGCGCGTTGTGGCGGAATGATATTAAGCACGTCGGCGCTAACTTTATCAAAATCGGTGGTGACTGTTTTAGTCGCAACATCCACACTTGTAACGGCACTATCTGGGCGGTAATCTACAATGCCTGGGTAGAGATTAGCCCAGGCTTTGGTAAATAAGCCTTTTTTAGAAATAATTTCGGCATTGGCATCGAGCATAATAATTTTGCTTCTCGGCTTGTGCGCTTTGAGATAACTCGCCACCTGACACACACGCTCATAAGGCCCTGGCGGGCAACGGTAAGGCGCTTTGGGTACGTTCATCACAAATACGCCGCCATCTGGCATGGCTTCTAATTGCTTACGCAAATTTACTGTTTGCCAGCCGGCTTTCCAGGCGTGCGGTATCTGCTGCTGTGCCTCAGCACTTGCCAGCTGAGGTAAATCATCATAAATAAAATCAACCCCGGGCGCGACAATCAATCTATCGTAGGTTAAGCTCCCGCGTAACATGGTGATTTTTTTTGCATCAGGGTCCACAGCAGTTACCGTATCATGCACCCATTGAATGCCATGGTTTGCCTTAAGCGCATCGTAGCCAAAAGTTAAGTCATTGATGCTTTTACTGCCCCCCAACACCAAGTTACTTAGCGGGCACGATACAAACTGCTGATTAGCTTCAACCATAATCACTTCAATGGCGCCCAAGCTCCATAGCCGCAGATACTTGGCGGCAGTTGCGCCGGCGTAACCACCACCGATAATCACTACGCGGCCTATCGGCGGTTTGGTTGCGCGCGCAAAAGCTGACCAACTCGCATTGGCTAGACCTAAGCCTAAACCAGCACCCGTTAATTTTACAAAGTCGCGACGGTTAATTTGCATGATTTTTATTTAACACTTGTGAAGGTAACGCTGATGGTTGACGCGGGATTTGCGCTGAGAAATAAGTAGCCAAGCCCTCTATCTCTTGTGTATTCAAACCTCTAGCATGCCTATGCATAACGGTTGCCTCGCGCTCACCTGATTTAAAGGCTAACATTTTTGTTAAAAAATCTGTTTTATCTATACCTGCCAGCAGCTTCGCTTTATCAACACCATTGCCACCGCCGTTGGGAACGACGGCATTACCAAACGTCCCGTGGCAAGCCGCACATGAAGCGGCTAATGCACGTATATGGCTTGGGTTAGCGGATAAAACAAAAACCTCAGTAGCGCGTGCTACTGAGGTTATCAATAATGTTGCCAAACCCATCATGGTAATTATTTTTTTCATGGTATTTTGAATGTAGGGCACCTCTATTAATTCAATTTTTGTACCACAGGCACTCCGATTTTCTAAGCACTAAAGTGCTTGAAAAGTCGTATGTCGTGATGCTACGTTGCTCATAAAAAATTATTCCTTATATATCAAATATATACTGCGTCATAATTTTTTATTCGCGCCTTGCCTAACTTAAAAACTTGAATAAATAGAGGTACCCTGTAAATTAAAACCCCATTCTAAATAACTTTTATGAATCGTGCGTGATTTAAGTCACACTACTAGAAACATTTTTCTTCTTGGCAACCTTCATCTGTTACACCAAGACTTGTCAGCAATTCCACCATGTGGGTGTTGCCACCATCTTTTAGAGGACGAAGAATAGATACTTCCGCTTTTAATTTTTCGTTTACGTTTGCACCTTTACTTGCCAATAGCTTAACCATGTCATCAAAGCCATTAAATACGGCTAAATGAAACGCGGAGTTATGTGACAAAGGATGCACGTAATTGATGTCAGCACCTTTACTTAACAAATACTTTACGGTTTCGATTTGGTTTTTATTAGCCGCCATTTGTACCGGTGACCAAGCAAATGATTTCTCATTTGCATTTTTAGCATCAGCCTCTACATATTTTTTAACGATTTTCAAATTACCTGTGGTGATAGCCTCAACGAACTCTAAGCTCTCATCATCAGTGAGCGCCACGGCGTTGATAGAAAAACTTAAAACGAATGCAGCCAACAGTGTACTAATGAATTTCATGTTACTTTTCTCCAAGGTTATTTTTAACTTAATTTACCGCTTTTAACTTATGCAATATTGCGTCTTGCATTACGAAACATTCTAATCCAAGCACTATCTTCTGTGTCATCGCAACGTTGCCAAGTGTTTTGCACGTTACGAATCACACGTTCTGGATGTGGCATCATAATACTAAAACGCCCGTCTGTGCTGGTTAATCCAGTTACCCCCTGCGGTGAACCGTTTGGGTTAAACGGATAAATCTCAGTAGGTGTTGACGCATGATCAATAAAACGCATGGTCACTAATTTTTGTGCCAGCAACTCATTGACAGCGTTTGCTTGAGAAGGTTCTTTTGAAAACTCGGCAAAACCTTCACCATGTGCCACGGCAATCGGCATTTTGCTACCAGCCATGCCGTTAAAGAATAATGACGGTGATTCTAAAACCTCAACCATGGCAAGCCTGGCTTCAAACTGTTCAGATTTATTGCGCACAAAATGTGGCCAATGCGTAGCACCGGGAATCAACTCACGCAAGTTGCTCATCATTTGGCAGCCGTTACAAACACCAAGCGCAAAGCTATCCTGACGATTGAAAAATGCTGAAAACTCATCACGTGCACGCGCGTTAAATAAAATTGATTTTGCCCAACCTTCACCTGCACCGAGTACATCCCCGTAAGAGAACCCGCCACAAGCCACCAGCCCGGCAAAGTCCTGTAACGAAACACGGCCAGCAATAATATCACTCATGTGCACGTCATAACTGGCAAAGCCTGCGCGGTCAAACGAGGCCGCCATTTCTACATGTCCATTGACGCCCTGCTCACGTAAAATCGCCATTTTCGGACGAACACCGGTATTGATATAAGGCGTTGCGATATTGTCACTTGGGTTGAATGTCAACGCTGTAAACAAACCTCGGTCACTGTCATTGAGTAATTTGTCGTACTCTTGTTGGGCACTCACGGGGTTATCGCGTAGCTTTTGCATTTGGTAAGTGGTTTCAGACCATAGCCGATGCAAATTAACTCGAGTGTCACTGAACACCACGCTACCCTGTTGCTTAATCTCAATTTGATTCGCCTTAGTCACATCAGCGATCACATGTGCCAAACCGTTGAATTGTGCAGCGATGTCTGGTGCATCCTGCGCCGGCACTTGAATAACCGCACCTAGTTCCTCGTTATAGAGCACCTCAACAATGTCACCTGACAAGCTTGAAACATCGACATTTAAACCACAATGGCCAGCAAACGCCATTTCAACCAGGGTGGTAAATAAACCGCCATCTGAACGGTCATGGTACGCTAGAATTTTCCCCGCTTGGTTCAATTGTTGAATGGTATTAAAGAAGTGTTTAAGCTGATTTGCATCATCCACATCAGGTGCTACATCGCCCACTTCACCATATACCTGTGCCAAACTAGAGCCGCCCATACGGTTTTTACCTGCGCCCAAGTCGATCACAATTAACTTGGATGGCACATCGGTTTGTAGCTGTGGCGTCAGCGTTTTACGTGCATCCGGCGTTGTGGCAAATGCTGTTACCACTAACGAAATAGGCGAGGTAACCGCTTTACTTTCAACTGCGCCATTAGCGCCTGCCTCACTCCATACTGTTTTCATGCTCATAGAATCTTTGCCGACGGGAATACTAATGCCCAATTGCGGGCAAAGTTCCATACCGACCGCTTTTACAGTTGCGTACAAAGCTGCATCTTCACCCGCATGCCCTGCAGGCGCCATCCAGTTAGCAGATAACTTTAAGTTACTTAAATCATCTATTAAACAGGCGGCAATATTGGTGATAGCCTCACCAATGGCCATACGACCTGATGCCGGCGCATTAACAAGGGCCAATGGCGCTTTTTCACCAATCGCAAACGCTTCACCCACGTAGGTTTCATACCCTGCAAGCGTTACGGCAACGTCTGCCACAGGCACTTGCCAAGGCCCAACCATTTGCTCGCGCGCCACTAAACCGGTAACGGAACGGTCACCAATCGTAATCAGAAAAGTTTTATCGGCGACGCCAGGCAACCTTAACACACGGGCTGCGGCTTCTTTTAAATCAATTTTACTTGTATCAAAAACGTGCAATTGTTTTGCAGTGCTTTTAACATCACGCGTCATTTTCGGTGGTTTACCAAGTAATACCGATAAATCCATATCCACAGGTTTGTTATCAAAATAACTGTCTGCCACGGTTAAATGGCGTGCTTCGGTAGCAACGCCTACCACCGCAAACGGGCAACGCTCGCGCTCACATATCGCTTTAAAGCGCGGTAAATCTGCTTGCGCAATCGCCATTACATAACGTTCTTGTGCCTCGTTACTCCATAGTTCGCGTGGCGACATGCCTAGCTCTTCATTGTGTACATCACGCAATTGAAAGCTTGCACCCACGCCTGCATCATTCACCAGCTCAGGAAAAGCATTAGAAATACCGCCTGCACCTACATCGTGAATGCTCAAAATTGGATTGTTATCACCCAACTGCCAACAACGGTCAATCACTTCCTGCGCGCGGCGTTCCAGCTCAGGGTTGCCGCGTTGCACCGAATCAAAATCCAGATTTTCGACATTGCTACCTGTATCCATACTAGACGCCGCACTGCCGCCAAGGCCAATCAACATGGCTGGACCGCCCAGTTGCACTAAAGCAGCGCCTGCTGGAATCGGGTTCTTTTTTGAGTGTTTGGCAGAAATGTTACCGATGCCGCCAGCCAACATAATGGGCTTATGGTAGCCACGCACTTCGGCTTTGCCATTGGTATCCTGAGCTTGCAACTCAAACGTGCGGAAATAGCCCGCAATGTTCGGGCGACCAAACTCGTTGTTATACGCCGCACCACCGAGTGGGCCGTCGATCATAATCTGCAACGGTGAAGCGATACGTCCGGGTTTGCCGTAGCTACTTGATTCCCACGGTTGCTCAAAGTTTGGGATATTTAAATTAGAAACTGAAAATCCAGTTAATCCGGCTTTTGGTTTGGAGCCGCTACCAGTGGCGCCTTCATCACGAATTTCACCACCCGCCCCTGTCGCCGCACCGGCAAACGGTGAAATCGCAGTCGGGTGGTTATGTGTTTCAACCTTCATGAGGTAATGCATTTCTTCTTCAACATAGCCATAGGCACCATTACCAGCCGGGTAAAAGCGTTTACTGGCTTCACCAAGGTTTTGCCCAGCGACGATAGAAGAGTTATCAGAGTAAGCCACCACCGTATTGCCAGGGTTAAGCCTGTGCGTATTGCGTATCATGCCAAATAACGACAGCTCTTGCTGTTCGCCATCAATTACCCAGTCTGCATTAAAAATTTTGTGACGGCAATGCTCAGAGTTAGCCTGTGCAAACATCATTAACTCAACATCGGTAGGGTTGCGCTGCATTCTAGTAAAGTTATCAACCAGATAATCCACTTCATCGGGTGATAATGCTAAGCCCATATCGCTATTTGCCTGATTTAAGGCAGCTTTGCCACCCACCAGTATATCTACAGTCGTTAACGGCTTTGGCGCATCAGTATGGTACAAGTTAGCCGCGTCTTGCATATTGCTAAACACGGATTCAGTCATACGGTCATGAATCAATGGCAATAATAACTGGCGTTCATTAGGCGTTAATGGCTCGCCATTTTTGGTTTGCACATAATAGGCAATACCACGCTCCACACGTTGAATTTCTGGCAAACCACAGTGCTTCACGATATCAGTCGCGCGTGATGCCCAAGGAGAAATGGTGCCTACTCTCGGCAGCACTAAAACCAGCTCGCCTTGCGGATCTTCTGCCTGAAGACTTGGACCGTAAGTCAGAATCTGATTAAGCTTACCGGCTTGCGCGGCCGTTATCTCTATGCTATCAACCCATGAAAAATGCCAAAACTCAGCATATAAATGTCCGATATTTGGACAAATATCGTTTAATTTATTTTGGATTTTTTCAACGCGAAAAGGTGATAAAGCAGCGCTACCGCGCAAACTAATCATTTGAGGATTTGGTTTAGATTGGCTCATTAAAACTCAGCTAAATATCAATGGATTGGATAAAGTAGAATTTTAACAGATTAGGGGCAATTAAGCCGAAATTGAGCATTGCCGCTGATTGAAATTACTGACCTAAGGGCACTTCTTAATTGAAAATTTATAGAACGCCCTGAATAATTGCTTTAATCAAGCTTAATAATTTAATGCGCCAAACACTTTTTTCAGCAAACTACTTGTTTGCCCTACTGGGTCTTTACGGATGGCAGCTTCTTCTTTTGCCATCATTAAATACACGCCATCAAGGGTTTTTTGAGTGACATATTGCTCTAAATTTACCTGCTCTTTTTTCACCAAACCAACCTTATTGCCCATTTGAGCAAATTTATTATATTGCTGTGCCAACTGCACGTCTTCAGTAGCTTTTTTAACTATAGGTAAAAATTTCTCAGCCATGGGTGCTGATGTGGTTTTTCTAAAGTACTGCGTTGCCGCATCATCACCGCCTGTCAAAATAGCTTTAGCATCGGCTACGCTCATTTTTTTTACTGAAGCCACTAACAAAGCTTTTGCTTCTGGCACCGCGGTCTCTGCTGCACGGTTCATTCTCAACACCAATTCATCCGCCTGCTTACCCATTCCCAGCATGCGCATGGTTCTCTCAGCCTTTTTAAGGGTATCTGGCAATGGAATTTTGACTTCGTTATTGCCAAAAAAACCATCTGTTGCGCTTAATTGACTAACAGCCTTACCTGCAGCCTGAGTCAATGCCGCTTTTAAACCATTACTTGCTTCTGTATTCGTTAAGTTACTCACGCCAAGTGCGTTAGCATGGCCAACAAACAAAGCAAAACTTACCGCCACCATAAAAAAGCGCATGATTATTTCCAATCAACAAATACAAAAAATAAAGCTTAACGTAAATTTATGTCATTTAATTAAAAATAACAATAAATTACGCTAAGCTTTTAAAAAAACCAAGACTAAACGTCTAAAGTTTTAAGGTTACTAGTAAAGTTAAATACACTACTTTATTTTTTTGTTTTAGCCTTTGTATTTGGCGTTACATGCCAGATATTGTTAGCATAATCACTAATCGCACGATCACTTGAGAATTTAGCCATATTAGCCACGTTCAAAATAGCCATACGCGTCCATTCATCCTGATGTTGATACAATTTACCGACCCTATCTTGCGCCTCGATGTAGCTGGCGTAATCTGCCAATAATAGGTATTGATCATTATTCAATAAATTATCAACGGTTGCTTGATAGCGGTTTGGTTCATCCACTGAGAAATAACCGTCTGCGATCATATCCAACACCTGTTTTAACTCTGGGTTGCTATGGTAGTAATCACGCGGGGTATAACCGCTGGCTTTAACTTCAGCCACTTGCGGAGTTGTTAAGCCAAAAATAAAGATGTTCTCATCGCCTACTTCTTCTTTAATTTCAACGTTGGCACCATCCAAGGTACCAATGGTGAGCGCTCCATTTAAAGCCATTTTCATGTTACCTGTACCACTTGCCTCGGTACCTGCAGTTGAAATTTGCTCAGATAAATCACTGCCCGGGAATAAAATTTCAGCCGCTGAAACTTCATAGTTAGGGTAATACACCACTTTGAGTTGGTCGCCAATGGCAACATCTTCATTCACAATTGCCGCAACATCATTAATTAAACGGATAATTTGTTTCGCCATCCAATAACCAGGTGCCGCTTTACCGCCAAAAATAACAGTGCGTGGCGTAATGCCTTTTTCGCCACTACGAATGCGGTTATACAAAGTGATCACATGCAATACATTAAGCAATTGACGTTTATATTCGTGAATACGCTTAATTTGCACATCAAACAAACTATTCGCATTAAGTTTAATGCCCGTTTTTTGTTCAATTTTTTCAGCTAACCTGACTTTATTGGCATGCTTTACCGCCGCAAAAGCTGCTCTAAAATCGGCATCATCGGCTAAAGGCGTAATTTTTTTAATTTGTGTGAGGTCTTTTTTGAAGCCGGCACCAATTGCTTTTTCAATCAATGCCGTCAAGCCAGGGTTAGCCTGATTTAGCCAGCGGCGTGGGGTAATGCCATTGGTCACATTGGTTAACTTACCAGGATAAATGCGATCAAAATCTGCAAAAAGATGCTGTTTCAATAATTCACTGTGCAATGCCGCAACACCGTTAACGGTATGGCTACCCACTACCGCTAAATGCGCCATGCGCACACGGCGACCATTGCTTTCATCAATAATTGATACGCGTTTAAGCAAGTCAGCATCCCCTGGGAAGTGATGGTTGACCATGTGTAAAAATTCAAAGTTGATTTTATAAATGATTTCTAAATGGCGCGGCAATAAACGGCCAAACAGATCTACCGTCCAGGTTTCTAGAGCTTCCGGCATTAAAGTGTGGTTCGTATAAGCAAAAATTTTGCCGACCAACTCCCAAGCGAAAGCCCATGACAGCCCATGTACGTCAACCAATTGATACATCATTTCCGCCACACCAATTGACGGATGCGTATCGTTCAATTGGATTGCAATTTTTTCCGGAAGTAGCTTCCAGTCGGCTTGCGTTTTAATGTCATGCGCACTTAAAAAGCGACGCAAAATATCTTGTATAGAAGCAGATACAAAGAAGTACTGCTGCTTTAAGCGCAACTCTTTACCCAACACCGAAGTGTCGTTTGGGTACAATACTTTAGAAATAGTTTCAGTATCGTTACGCTCTTGTACTGCTTTTTCATAATTACCATCATTAAAATGGCGCAAATCAAACTCACGCGCAGCTTTAGCTGACCATAAACGCAAATTATTGACCGTATCTGTGCCATAACCTGGCACAGGCACATCATAGGCCGTCGCCACCACATGCTCGGCATCAACCCAGTGTTGCACTTCGCCATCATCTGCAGGGAACTTCACAACCTGGCCGTAAAACTTAATACTATACGTCGCCTCCGGGCGTTGAAACTCCCAAACATTACCATAACGCAACCAGTTATCTGGGTTCTCAACTTGCTGGCCATTTTCAATAGACTGCCTGAACATGCCGTATTCATAACGAATACCATAACCCGCCGCCGGAATATCCATGGTTGCCATCGAATCCAAGAAACATGCAGCAAGCCGTCCCAAACCACCGTTACCCAATGCCGCGTCAGTTTCTAATTCCACGGTATTTTCTAAATCATGCCCTAATGATGCTAAACCTTCTTTCAACTGATCGTTAATGCCCAAGTTTAGTGCAGCATTGCTCAACATACGGCCGATTAAGAACTCCAGTGATAAATAATAAACACGTTTAGGATCATCACGATAATAAGATTCTGCAGTTTTAATCCAACGTGCAACCACGTGATCGCGCACTGTATAACTGGCGGCTTCATACCAATCTCTAGGCGTAGCAGCGCCGCTAGTCTTGAAGCTAGAGAAAATCAAGTGATGTTGTAAAGACTGATGAATCGGCTCAAGCTTAGGAATAACACTCGCTTTAAATTTAACCGTTTTTTTAGGTTTTGCAGTTGTTTCGTTTGACGTTTTCATTTTGCAGGTCTTATAGTGATGAATGCTTGCTATTTTAGCAAAAAACGCACCAACTTTTGTAAGAGTTGATCTGGTATTGCTAAATAACTACAGTACCTCAGCCACATCTGAAGGTTTAACTGATTGAACCACTGACTAAAACATTTCGGCCAAGGTGGCAATCATGTGGTAAAAATTACTTTAAATGGTGCGAGCGAATCTGCGCACTGATATTAAATTTAGCGAGTTCAGATTGCGTCGGTTGACGAGCTCTGCCTGCAACCAGTATCTGAGTTGGAGATAAACCTAAGGTATCTTCAGCATTGCGTAGCGCACCAATAATGGCGATAGGGTCTTCTCGCTGCATATCCATAGACACTACCACACATCGATAGCGAGCCGAGGCGATGGCAGACAAAGCACTTGATTCCGTACTGCAGTATTCAGCAATCAAATTTCGGCTAGTCATGAACGTATCATCGTCAAACGAGCTTGTTTGAGTATCTTGTATTACTAACGCCCTATTATTCATTGAGCTCCCTCCTCACGATGATTGATTTGATGCAGATGTTCCAGTATGTTTTCTGGGCCAATCTGCCCAACTAGTCCAGCCAGTTTTAACTTATTGAGTACATTTGGCTTTGCCTCACACAACACCAATCGCGTGTTATGTCGCCTGCAAGTATCGAGTAAATCCCATAGCGATTGCATCGCAGTGGCATCAATGAATGGCACTTTGCCTAAACGCAAAACCAGTACCTCTGCATGACCATGAACATGCTCCAGTGCACTTTCAAGGTGCTGTGCCGCACCAAAGAAAAATGGCCCTTCAATATCAAACACAACGGTTTCAGGCGGAAGGTTAAAATCCTTATAGTCAGTTTCTAGTATCAATTTCTCATACGTCTGCTGCTTAATCACCACTGCCTCAGACATACGCTTCATAAACAGCAAACAAGCCAGCAACACACCGATGTTAACAGCGATGACTAAGTCACCAAACACTGTCAGAAAAAATGTAATGAGTAATACCGCCACATCTGATTTTGCTGCAGTACGCACCATGTGAGAAAAGCGATGTAGCTCACTCATGTTGTATGCCACAACAAATAAAATAGCAGATAACGCACACAGCGGAATATGAGCGGCTAACGGCGCCAGTACTAACACAATAATAACCAGCGTGATCACATGAACAAGACCTGCTAACGGGCTGGTTCCGCCATTACGAATGTTAGTGGCGGTGCGAGCAATCGCGCCGGTAGAGGCGAAACCACCAAATAGCGGTGAAAATATATTGGCTACCCCTTGCCCGATTAGCTCTTGATTAGAATCATGTTTAGTACCGGTCATGCCATCTGCCACCACGGCGGATAGTAGCGATTCAATGGCCCCCAACAGGGCGATTGTGAACGCTGGGCCTATCAATTTCAATACCTCAGAAAATGTCACTGATGGTACTTGAAACTGCGGTAAAGTTTGTGGAATGCCACCAAAGGCACTGCCAATAGTAGCCACGTGTTCAAAATGAAAGAACCATTGCACTACCGTAGCTACGACCATCGCTATCAGCGGTGATGGAATACGCTTGAATACACGCGGAGAAAGTAGCAGAACCGCCAATGTGAGCAAGGCAAGTGCTGTTGTTTCCAGTTGCAGGGTAGGAACTGCCTGTATTAAATGCCAGAACTTCTCATGAAAATGCTCAACACCTGTAACTGGCGATAATCCAAAAAAGTCCTTCCACTGACCTACAAAAATAATAATACCGATGCCTGCTGTAAAACCGACAATCACCGGTGCTGGAATAAACTTGATAACCCCACCTAAACGCGTCAACCCCATCAACATAAGCATCACGCCAGCCATCAGTGTAGCTACCTGCAAGCCCTCGATGCCGTACTTTGCAGTAATGCCTGCAAGAATCACAATAAATGCACCCGTAGGCCCAGCAATTTGCAATCGGCTACCGCCCAGTAACGAAGTCAAGCCGCCAGCCACAATCGCCGTATAAAGACCTTGCTCCGGCTTAGCGCCAGAGGCAATAGCAAACGCCATTCCTAAAGGCAACGCTACGATGCCGACGATCACACCGGCCAAGATATTATTAAGCCAATGATCCTTTGACAACAGGCCAGCCCGCTTTGCTTCGAGAATAGCGATCATGATTAAAAATTAAGTTTGTGGTTAAGTGTTAATTATATTAACATACGATTAACATTAAATGAAAGAAACCTTATGGAAAATCGTACGGCCAGACTCACATTACTCATTGACCCGACTAAAAAACAAATTTTTGATGAAATCTGTACATTACGTGATTTGACACCATCGCAAGTCGTGCGTCAGATGATTAGAGATTACGTTCAACAATATGGCAGCGCTGAGCAAATTGCCCGTATGCCACTAAATAACTAAGTGAATAAACAATGAGACAGCCGGTTGTTTTAGATTCCATACACGAAAGCGACTACCCAAAGCTAATCAGATTATGGGAGGTTGCCGGCAATATTGAAGTGCGGCAAACAGATACTCCTGAAGTACTGGCGAGATTTTTATACAGAAACCCAACCTGCAGTTATGCGGCCTATGCCGGCACTAGATTGATAGGTGCGATACTGGCGGGACACGATGGATGGCGAGGTCATCTCTACCACATGGCAGTTAAACCAGACTACCGTGAAAGAGGAATAGGCACGCGATTAGTCAATGCCGCGGTAAGTGCTATTAAAAGTGAAGATGTTCAAAAAATACACTGCCTGGTGAAACGCGACAACCTGATTGCTCAGCAGTTTTGGGAGGCTTGCAGTTTTGAACAGAGAGAGGAATTGTTCAATTACAGTTTGCGTTAATGTTTGATCAAGCGTAACTGCAGAAAATCAATTTAATTGGTTCGCCCAAAAATTTAAAGTAACACTTGGCGCGTATTAGCTAAAAAATGGTGAATTTGACGCTCTATTTCAGGCTTGATCATCACCGCTGGTCCCTTGCCGTTTGGGCAAGGCAGGCTAGGTGTAGTTCCAAACAGACGGCAAATAAGAGGGCGCTCACCATAAACCTGACACCCATTGCTACCAAGATAGGGACAGTTTAGCGCTTCAAGTGCCCGATCATGCTCCTGTTCACTTTTAACCGGCAACCTAGACACCTCTTCTGAAGACGCTGTTACGGGTCCGCAGCAGTCATGGCAACCCGGCGTGCATTCAAATGAAGGAATACGTGCACGAAAAAATCTAATAACCTGACTGTTTTTGGTCACAGAAGCGCCTTATTTTGATTTGCCAAGCTTTGATTTACTTATTGAACTATCACTGGATTTTATCACGATTGAAATATGACAACCCCTGCTATTCGACTCAAAAGCTTCCAAGATCAATTCAAAAAAGCGGCTTCTAACAATCCGAAGGATAAACCATTTATTTTTGAGGAAAGCGAAACGCTATCAATGCACTTTGATACGCGCTCAATACAAAGCGTTATGCGCAAGAGCGATCCAGAAAACCTGGTTCTTGGCTACACGCGAACGATGATGGGCTTCTTGTTTTTTAATCCCAATCCGGAACATATCGCAATGATAGGTTTAGGCGGTGGGTCGCTAGCAAAGTATTGCCTCAAGTATCTTCCTGACGCCCATTTTACTGCGGTAGAGATTAATGAACTGGTGATTGCCATACGCGACCAATTTCACATACCGGCAGATAATCTTAAATTTTGTGTACTACATGCTGACGGCGCAGATTATGTCACCAATAAATCAAATAAAGCAGATGTGCTACTGATTGATGGCTTTGATGAGGATGGACACCCGTCAAAGCTTTGCAGTGCTGGATTTTACGATAACTGTTATAGCAAACTAAACGATGGTGGCGTAATGGTGGTTAATATGCTGGCAAGTGACCTTAAATTTGGCACTTATACCGCTCGCATTCGTGATAGTTTTGAGGATAAAGTCGTGGTGGTAGATGCTGAAGAGCACGGCAATAAAATTGCCTTTGCGTTTAAAGGGGAAGATTTTCCAATCTCCAAAGAAACGCTGCTTAAAAGAATTCGAGCACTAGGCCCCCAACATCCTATCCCGCTACACAACACGGCTCAAAAAATCATGCAGCGCCTGAAAACACATACCAGCCACTCTGAATGGGAGCAAATATTTGAGGCTGGCCTATGAGTAAAAAATATAAAAACGACAAAACTAAAACTACAATATCCAATATTGAAGTTAATTTAACCGCAGGAAAATTTGTCATGAAATCTTTCTGCGCTTGGGACGGCGACACATTGGTGCTCAACATCCTTGGTACGCCAAGCGCAAAACTGGATGCCATTGGCAAGCCAAAAGGCAATCAACTCAAGGTAAGCGTTACCGCGGCACCAGTGGCAGGTAGAGCTACTGATCATATGGTTAGATTTCTTGCCACAGCGTTTGGCGTAACCGCGAAAGACATTGAAGTGGTGTTTGGCAGGATGAATATCAACAAACAATTACGCATCAAATCGCCCAAAACACTACCAGCATTTATCAGTAAGCATTTATCACAATAAGGTAATTATGTACACATCAAACACACAACATTGGAACCCTGAACAATACGCCAAACATGCACGATTTGTATCGGATCTTGGTATGCCAGTGGTTGAATTACTCTCACCGCAACCTGGTGAACGCATCCTTGACCTTGGCTGCGGCGATGGTGCATTAACCATTAAACTGGCAGAACTTGGCTGCCAATTGGTTGGTGTAGATTCAAGTGAGAAAATGGTGTTAGCAACCAAAGCATTAGGCTTGGATGCATATACCGTCAATGGACACTCACTCAAATTTACCGATGAGTTTGACGCTGTGTTTTCTAATGCCGCACTACATTGGATGAAAAAACCTAAAGCAGTGATTAGTGGTGTTTGGCGCGCACTCAAGCCTGGCGGGCGATTTGTCGCAGAATTCGGCGGATATGGCAACGTCGAAACTATTGTTAATGCCATCGAATCCGCACTTTTAACACGACGCGGCACAATAGTCGTAGGTCCTTGGTACTTCCCTCAACCACAGGAATACACCGCGCTACTTGAGGCCAAAGGCTTCGAGGTTGAAAAAATAGAACTGATTCAGCGCCCTACGCCCCTGCCTGGAAACATAAGTGGCTGGCTTGAAACCTTTGCACAATCTTATACAGCAGCTTTGCCGGTAGGTGAAAGGCCACGCTTTATTGCAGAAGTCGTTGAGTCGCTACGACCTAAACTATGCGACACCAATGGCAATTGGACAGCTGATTATGTTCGCTTGCGTTTCGTTGCCACAAAACCAATGACAAGAGCTTAAAAATCTGGGTTAGATATTATGTCGTTAAGCCAATAAAAAAACCGCCTCGCTGACGCAGGGCGGTTTACTCTACTTAAACTAAATTAGCCTAATAATTAATTTACGTAAAAATTAACTAATCAAGCTATTCATCCGTTTAACAAAACTTGCCGGATCATCCAGCATACCGCCCTCAGCCAATAAAGCCTGGTCAAACAGCACATGCGCTAAATCACCGAATAAGCCATCCGCCGTTTCGCTTTCAAGGCGTTTCACCAATTTATGCGCTGGATTGATTTCCAGAATAGGCTTAGCCTCTGGCGCATTTTGACCTGCGGCTTTTAGCATACGTGCCAAGTTCCCTGATAAATCTTGTGCATCACTCACCAAACAAGCTGGCGAGTCGGTTAAGCGATGGGTCACGCGTACATCTTTTACTTGGCTACCCAAGGTTTGCTTGATTCTTTCCACTAAGGTTTTAGCTTCTTCTTCGATTTTCTTTTGAATCTCTTTTTCAGTGTCAGATTCCAGCTTGCCTAAATCCAAATCACCTTTGGCGATCGATTGCAGCTTTTTGCCATCAAATTCAGCCAAGCTTCCCAATAGCCACTCGTCCACACGGTCAGACATCAGCAATACTTCAATGCCTTTTTTGCGGAAAATCTCCAGGTGTGGGCTGTGTTGTGCCGCAGCAAAGCTATCAGCGGTAATGTAATAAATCACATCCTGCTCGGGCTGCATGCGTGCAATATAGTCCTTGAGAGACACATCCTGAACATCTGTATCCGCTTTAGTAGAGGCAAAGCGTAACAACGAGGCAATTTTCTCTTTGTTAGCAAAATCTTCGCCCGGACCTTCTTTTAATACGCGGCCAAACTCTTTATAGAACTTAGCGTAATCGTCAGGTTTGTTTTCCGCCATATCTTCCAGCAGGCCTAATACTTTTTTCACAGAGCCGGCTTTAATCGCCTCAACATCACGGCTGGACTGCAAAATCTCGCGCGAAACATTCAGCGGCAGGTCTGAGGTATCAATCACCCCACGTACAAAACGCAGATATTGCGGCATCAGCTTTTCGGCGTCTTCCATAATAAATACGCGCTTCACATAAAGCTTAATGCCATGACGGCGCTCGCGGTCATATAAATCAAATGGTGCCTTGCCTGGAATATAAAGTAATGAAATATACTCCTGCTTACCCTCTACACGGCTGTGGGTGTAAGCCAATGGGTTTTCAAAGTCATGTGAAACGTGTTTGTAAAACTCCTGATATTCTTCTTCAGTGATGTCGTTTTTATTACGCGCCCATAATGCGGAAGCCTTATTTACGGTTTCGTCCTCATCGGTCGCCACTTCAGCGCCGTCTTTCCATTCGGACTTTTTCATGACTATTGGCAAAGTAATATGGTCTGAATACTTACGGATAATCGTTTTCAGTTTCCAATCACTTAAAAACTCATCTTCACCTTCACGCAAATGTAATACCACTTCAGTACCACGCGTTGCTTTATCAGCGGCTTCTAAAGTGTAATCGCCCTCACCTGATGATTCCCAACGCACGGCTTCAGTAGCCCCTGCGCGACGCGTAGTCAAGCTTACTTTATCTGCAATAATAAATGCTGAATAAAACCCTACACCAAACTGACCAATCAAATTCGCATCTTTTACCTGATCACCGGAAAGCGCATTAAAAAACTCTTTAGTGCCAGACTTTGCAATGGTACCGATATTAGCAATCACCTCATCACGGCTCATACCGATGCCGTTATCTGAAATTGATACCGTGCGCGCGGCTTTATCAAACGCAACGCGGATTTTTAGCTCACTATCGTTTTCATACAATGCACCGTTGGCTAATGCTTCAAAACGTAATTTGTCTGCGGCATCTGATGCATTGGAAATCAACTCGCGTAACACAATCTCTTTGTTGCTATACAGTGAGTGAATCATCAATTGCAGCAGCTGTTTAACCTCGGCCTGAAAAGCCATCGATTCTTTTGGATGAGTTTCTTTTTGTGCGGTCTCTGCGGACATAAATTTAGCTCCTAGTGTTGGGGGGATTAACAATAGGTGCTATGTTGGGATGATCGATTATTTTTCAAGTGCGCCATGTGCCAGAAGAACACGGCATGACAACTAAACTTTAGGGCACCTCTATTAATTCAAGTTGCTAAGCCAGACAAGGCGCGAGTAAAAAATTGTGACGCAGCATATGGTGGATATGTAAGGAATAATTTTTTATGAGCAACGCAGTATCGCAACGGAAATTGAATTAATAGAGGTACCCTTAAGTTCTTGTCACATCCTTCACCCACTGCAACAACGGATCCCACTGCTGAATATCTTGCGCTACTAATGAAGGTCGCATATCAAAAATGCCCATCCCCTGCTCGGCAACAGTCACATAAACCTGTGCATTTCTTAAATACGTAAGCACTGAAAATCCAGTCTGGTCCATAAAGTCAGCCAGTCCTGCTGCTGCATGAGTGCGGTTATTGACGCGCATCCCAACCAAGGCTACAAAAGTCTTATTTTTACGAATCGCTTTCTCTTCAGCCAATACTTCTAAAAAATCACGGGTTGCGCCAATATCAAAGGCCGAAGGCTGTATTGGAATAATCACGCAATCGGCCTCTTTAACGGCATTAGACAGCTTATCGCCACGTAGCCCAGCTGGAGAGTCAGCAATAACCCAGTCCGGCTTAGAAGATAAGCTCTTGTCTCCGGCGGTATCGATATGTATTTGCGGCAAGACAATCGAACGCCTCTCCAACCAATGCGCCGAGGATTGCTGACGGTCTAGGTCTGACAACATGACCTGATGCCCAAGCGAAGCAAAATAGCTGGCTAAATTAGTCGTTAGCGTGGATTTACCGCATCCTCCCTTAGAATTAGCTACAAGAATTTTTTTCATAAAAAGACCTCCAATTTGTTAATAGCTTCTAACCGTAAGCCAGTATTTGGCTTCCCCAATTTTGCTAAGCCACTAAAGTGGCAAGCAAAGTGTGAAAGGTCATGGCTATCAAGCTTAAGCAGATAAAATGGCAAGCGTTAGTGAGATAAGCAACATGTGCCTACGAAAGATACACGATAATGTGGCGATAGCCTGCTAGATAATGCCTCTGTTTATTCCAACCTTATCCAAGACCAATACCGCTTACTTTTTACTTGATTTCGCTACTTGTTTTGCAATTTTTGCTTTAATTTCATGCATACGTTCACGCCACTCCTGAAGTTGCTCGTCATCAAGCTCAAGTTGTATTGCCAACGCCTCTAAGGTATTGAGTTTTTCATCAGATAATCTACGTGCCAGTTTTCCGCGCATCCGGCTTTGCAGTCGCTCGGCCTCTTCTACAGACAACTTGCTCGCAGCCTCGACATAAGCATCACTTGCCGATTTTATTTTCATACTGATTCCTCATTAAATAGTTTTATTACTCACACAGTATAAGTGGTCTATTTTTTTTGATGTGTGACATATTTATTAAAATTACGGCTATGTGCAAAATAAGGTTGGAAAGTTCTGATTTTATGTATTGACCACTAATTCCAGTCCAATAGGATTTGGTTGGAATTAGTGGATATAAGTCTTAATTTGCCATCCACTAGTTGGTTGGATTTTAAAAAATTCGATTGATTGCCTCAAATAAGGCATCAAACCTAGTTAGCGTTTCTTCATCCAGTTCTAATGGGGGCGAACTGCCAAACGTAGCCGCGACCGCGTAGTGGTTGAACCCTCCAGTTGGGCGAACCTTGATATTTTTTTCTGAGAGAGCTCGTTCAATGCGGTGCACAATACGATCTCCTTTCGGAAGGTCTGCTTCATTAAGGGATGTGCCAGTCAATTGTTTGGCATAAGTCTTATTGAAGTAATCTAAGTAAAGTGATGGTTGAAGCAAGTCCTCTATATCACTTGGCAATGTATCTTGACCTAACTTAGTTAAATCACGAAATTGTGACACATTGAACACAGCCTTATCAGCCAGCAATTTTTGCTTTACAAGATCGGTAATTCTTTGGTCTGGACTACCGTTGTAATCATGCAGGATACCTACCTTTAAACCATTTGCACCAAGAAGAGACACAAATGTAACAACGTTACTAAGTCCACCTACAGGTACAATCGTTACGTCTTCCCTCAACCCCTTTTTTCCATGAATCTCTAACAATGCTGAGATGCTCTGCAGATATGTTAACTCTGAAGGCCCTTCTACAAGTAGATTTCGCTTAGCTATAAAAAGATTCTGTGCAATAGTCCAGCCTAGTGCTGCCTGCAAAGGGAAGATTGTTCGATGATCTGAACCAGCTAAGTTGTCAGAAATAATAGTGCCAATCTTTTCTTTATCTTCTACCACTCTAACTTGCTGCAACCTATCGGAATGCACCATGAATGGAGAATGGGTTGTGTATAACACTTGATGATGTTTAGAGAGGCTATCTATGTACCTTAAAAAATCTGCTTGCGCTAAGGCATGCAATGCTAAACCTGGTTCATCAAGAAGCAGTACAACATTACCAGAAGCCCCTGTCCCAGAAGGATCTAGCTGACTCTGAACGTTATCGAACCAGACAAGAAAACTGAAGAACCAGATAAATCCGCGGCTCCGCTGATCAAACGGAGTGCTAACACCTCGGTGGCGCCGATTCTTAATTCTTAGATAGAGATTAGGGCCATTATTGAATGGTGCTTCATCCGCAGGATCTGCTTTAATATCCACCTCGACCTCAAGATCCTCATTCTGCTTCCAGAACTCAAGCACTTGATCAGTTAGGCTTATAGATACGGCTTCAATCTTTGCCTTCATTGCCTCGTAGCCAGTGTTGCCAGAGAACTCTGCAAGATCAACATCAGCCATACGCAGCAGAGCCAAAACGGCTTGATGCTTTGCTTGAACTTGAGTGCGTGCCGATGCGGGGTTTGCCTTAGCGTTGGCTACACGTGAAGTTAAATCGGCAAGATTCAATTTTCCAGGCAGAAGATCATAGTCACTGAAGTAGAGAAATTTTGGAATGTGCTTTGTTAAACGCGACCATACTTCATGTTGTACAACTGAATTCCATGTCGTTTTTCCAACTCTTATTTTAAGCTCAGCCAGAAAAGCTTTGTCAGCTTCAGTTCGCTCCCCCTCGGCTAATAATTCAACTACTTGTCGTACCGTAGTAGCTTTTTTAATTGAAGTAACTGTGTCCGTACTTAAGCTAGGTGTTGATGCCAAAGCCTTTAAAACTGGAGACTCGTCAACCGAGATTATGATTGCCTGTCCATTCGCATAGGTATGAGAGACAGTAAACTGAAAGCCAGATTGGATATTTGTGTGTAATTCTGAGTTTATTTTGGCAATCAAATCGTCAGACAGTTGATATGTTAACTTAGTTGCAGCTTCTGGCTCTGTGCCATGCCGTTTCATGTATGCTGAATAATCTTTTCTAGGATAGTCTTCAACAGGATCAAACTCCTCGACATCCATTGCGTCTAGAGATTTATGTAAGGCTTTTAAAAATACCGTTTTACCAGCCTCGTTCATACCAACGAAAACTGTAACTTCTGGGTCGATTACAACATCTTGTACAGTGTTGATTGAGCGAAATGGTCCCACTTTTGCAGATACTAACTTCATGGAAAACTCCCCTGTAATTTAGATCAAAATTATTTTAGATTTAAGGCAATTTACATCGATACAACCACAAAAATACATTTTCTAATCCAACCCACCAGCCTCAGCAATCTCAATCAAGGTCGGAATATGAGGTCCATACTCAACTGTTTCGTTGATGCCTTTAGCTGAGGTTGTTGGAGGTATTGCAAGGCGGACACCACTGCCTACCTTACGGGCATGTTTGGCATACAAAGTCTTAGCCCGGATAATTTCATAGCTATAGCCACGACCCATTCTATTGGCTATCTTAATCAACCCATTCAGACATTCAGTGTAAGCATTGGTAATCTGGCTGGGAGAGTCCCAATATGCAAAGATGTCTTCATAGTGATTATGTACGGTCTTAGCAAGACTGTGGAATCGCTCAAGCTCTTTCTCTGGAAGCGTGTTTTCCCATGCTTCAAAAGCCCGCATTGCAGACTCTTTATCTGGATCATCATAAATTCTGAAGAAAGCCTCTTTAACATCGTAAGCTTGTGCTAATGCAGGGATAGTCTCTCGCACCACTTCAAGCGCATTGAGCTCAGCTTGGCTTAGTGATGATGGTCTTTTTAATGTCAGCCAGCGAATGGACTTCTTAACGTGAACTCGTTCATTTTTTGTTAGCGTTGATTGATACTTCTTCCGTTCCTCATCCAAGGCCTCTGAGGCCATCTTCACTACGTGGAATTTATCGATTACCAACCGTGCATTGGGCAGGTATTGGCTGAATGAACGTTTGAATGGTCGCCACATATCAGTACAAACCCATTCAACTCTTTCTCGATCAGGCATGTTCTTGAAGTATGGTTTCAGATGGTCTTGAGTGCGAAATTCCAGCATATCGAAAACATTATTCGTTGCTAGATTGGTAATGACGCAACGATAATCTCCTGCTAAATTGACTTCATCAATACCCATAATGACTGGCGTCTCATAACGGACAGTTTCCTCCATCTCTTCAATTAAATCGTGAGCAATGTTCTTGATCGTATTTACAGCCAAGCCAGTCTGCTCTGCTAAGCTGTGAAATGTCATGCCAAGACAACGCTGGCGGATAGCATCCACAAGTCTCTTTGTTGCGCGGCGACGCTCATCCAGAAACGTGAGCTCTGGGGTGGATGTTTTGCCACAAGCATCGCATCGATAACGTGGTCGTGAAATTTCCAGCCGAACGGGCTGCATCTGCATAGGAGTGTCGGCAAAAATATTTGTTCTACGACCATGCCTATACAATTGGCGTGCACAGTCAGGACAGTGTGGCAACTCACCGTCCACCACCTCTGCAACAATAGTGATAACTCGGCCATTTGAATGCAAGTCAATTGGCTTTACACCTGGCAGATTGAGAAGATCAAGCACTTAAATCATCCAAATCAATATTGCGTTGATCTCGGATCAGTTCATAGATAACATCAGTGAGCGCAGACATAGCTTGTCGATCTGACTTCAATACCAATGTGGCCAACTGCTGATGTGAGGTTAATGCCCTCACAACACCTTGCTGAACAGCGCCAGGCAAATTACCCTTTAACGCTTGGTCTCGTGTGTTGTTCTCCACCTGCGCCATGACAACATCATTCTCTCGCGCAATTGAAACAATATGATTCACAAAGGTAGCTTGATCACGTAGCGGCGTGGCATCACCAAACAAGTGATTCAGTTTCTCGATTATCTCTACAAGAAAATGTGGGTTATCTCCTTTTGAACCGCCGCCTCCTGGTCCAACTGGTTGTAATGACGGAACCTCTTCGTCTTCTGAAGGTACATCCTGTTTGCTCTTAATGTCAAAGCCGGTGAGTACCAGACCTTTCAAATCAACATTTTCAGGAGTCTCGCCGCTGAGTCTCTTCATGAGCAACTTAGTGAAGGCCGCAAAGTTTTCTAATTCAGGATCGCCAAAATCGATCAACTGCGCCACATAAGCGTAAGTTCGGCAGAATCGACCCAATCCTGATTTGAAAGCCATAAGTGTTTTAATTTGATCAGCATGCTCTTGCCGATGATGATCCGCTGATTTTGCTCCAGCTTCATCACCTTGACTATGCGCCTTGTCGAAAGCAGCTTCCCACGTCACAATCGCTTCACGTAACATTTTTAAGCGCTGATTAAATAAGCGGGTTGGCCGCTCGGTAGCTGCGTACAGTGCTTTGTGCTGCGGTTCTTGAGCATGGGTGATGTCGCGGATTGTCTTAAAGCGCGCTTCTTTGAAACTCTCTAAATCTTCTGACTCATACAGACCTTGGGCATCTAGCTGCTCTTTGATTTCATAAACGACATTGACATCCTGTACATCATCAATCTGGGCTCCTTCATCGTAGATAGCAAAAGCACGACGAACATTGGCTGGATCATTTACAAAGTCAATAATAAATATCTCATCTTTGCCCGGTGCCATTCGGTTGAGCCGTGAGAAGGTTTGCACAATCTCTACATCATTAGCGATTTTCTTATCCACGTACATCGCCACTAATTTAGGTTGATCAAACCCCGTCTGAAATTTGTCAGCAACCAACATCACGCGATATTCAGGCCGTTCAAAGGCAATACGTAAGTCCTGACCAGAAACATCAGGGTTCATGTTTTCCTCAGAGAATTCGTCATTTTCATCGATTAGAAACGCATCTTCGGTAAACTCAGCATCGAAATCGTGCATCACTTGTTTACCAGTCATTTTCCCGGAAAATGCAATTAGCGAGCGAATGCCGGCATATTCGGAGTGCTTAGCAATATAGGCATCAAAGCTCTTCTTATAGCGAATGGCCGCCGCTCGCGAGCTGGTGACTACCATAGCCTTGGCTTTACCATCCAAACGGTGAGCTACGTTCTTGCCGAAATGTTCTATGATGAATTGCACTTTCTGCGTTACGTTTGTCGGATGTAATGACATCCATTGCGCTAAAGCCCGTTTTGCAGCTTTGCCGCTGACGCGCTTAGTATCTTCAATCTGTTTGGCAAGATTAAATGCTGTTTTATAGGGCACATAACCAAGTAGCACATCTAGAATGAATCCTTCTTCAATGGCTTGGCGCATAGAGTAGCGATGGAATGCACGTGGCAGATTATCTTTAGAGGCTGGTTGTGTAGGGTCTTGAGGGCGACCGAACAGCATAAAGGTTGAATGCTTAGGCGTGCCGGTAAATGCAAAATAGCTGATATTTTCAGGGCGCGCACGCGACTTTTGAAGCTGCTCTAGCAGTTCTTCTACAGTCAATGATGCCATTTTACCGTTACCACTCATAGCAAGTGCGGTTTGAAGCTTGGCTGCCGTTGAACCAGTTTGCGAAGCGTGGGCCTCATCAATGATCACGGCAAAGTTTTTGCCCTTTAATGCCTTGTCGGTCACAATAGCTTCCATGGCATAAGGGAATGTCTGGATTGTCACCACAATAATGGGCGTGCCAGCCAATAGCGCATCAGCCAATTGCTGACTTTTGGATTTAGAAGACTTTTGGCGATCTATGGCGGCAATCACACCAAATTGATGGTCAATCTGTTTTACCGCGTCTTGTAGTTGACCATCTAGCACGGTGCGATCTGTCACAATAATCACGCTGCTGAAGATAGCCTCGCCATTATCTTTGCGACACTTCACTAAATCATGCGCTGTCCATGAAATCGTGCTGGTTTTACCTGAACCTGCACTATGGTCAGCAAGGTAAGACATGCCAGGACCGTTTTTCTTGGCATCTTCAATCATGGCATTCACAGCCGACCATTGGTGGTAGCGCGGAAAAATTAGCGTTTCTTTCTTAGACCAGTTTCCTTTGAGGTCAACGACATCTTTTTTCTCGACATAAACAAAGCCGTGGAAAATACGCAACCAGGCATCGCGTTGGCAAACCTGCTCCCAAAAGTAGGCTACAGGATATTCACCATCCTTGCGCTCAGGGTTTCCTGCATGTCCTGCATTGCCTTGGTTGAATGGCAGAAAAAAGGTGTTTTCGCCATCCAGTTTGGTTGCCATCTGAATATCAGAATCAGACATCGCAAAATGCACAACAGCACCACGCTTAAAGGTTAGTAGCGGTTCACGGCGTTTGGTTTTAGGGTCATAGGGCAGCCTGTCAGTACGGTACTGATCCATAGCCGCGTCGGCTGACTGCGTGAAGTCCGTTTTCAGCTCAACCGTGGCTACAGGAATGCCATTGATGAACAATACCAGATCAATCGCCAGCTTGCGGGATGGGTGATATTGCAATTGCGGTACCACACGCAGAATATTAGCGGAATAGCGCTTCAGTACATCCGCATTACGCCCATCCTCTGGCGCGGCTTCAGAGAGATCAAGATGTCCACAACCAGCGATAGAGAACCCATTGCGTAGAACATTGGTCGTGCCATGGTCAGTAAGTGCCTTGGCCAAGCGATCCATCAGCACTTCGCGTGTGCGTTCGCCGTTATCCTTGTTGAGCTTTGCCCACTTTTCTGACTGTGTAAATTCCAGCCATGCAATCAAGTCCTCTGGATACAAGGCACGCTCAGTATCGTATTGCAGAGTATCGCCTACTTGCCAGCCTTGTGCCGCCAGCTTGGAAACCACATAGGCTTCAAAATGTTTCTCTTGGTGTGCGGTATCGCTCATGCGGACTCCCGAAGGTCAATTTGGCCGGTGACGGCAGCAGTAATCAGGGCAGAACGACGCTCTTTTAGGAGATCGATGCTGTGTTGAGTTTTTTTGGAAAGAAGGTCGACCCTTAAGAGTACGATTCGCATCTCTTCAACAATTTTATTCATTTCTTTTTCAGGCGGAATTACAACTTCCATATTATCAAGCACCGAGATTGTGAGTTGATTAACCGTAGAAGTCATATACAAAGCAGATTGAGACTCGAACATTGTAGAGTTAAAAACGTAATACAAGAAGTCATTTAATTGCCCTCTGATTATCGTCATAAAGGCACCAAATGTAGCCCCTTTTGTAGTCGTGTCAAGTTGGATATTTTTACCTATTAAAGCTCTGCTTCCATTTCTCGAACACAACAGAATATCCCCACTACATACATATAAATCATTTGGCACATCGCAGTCAACTCGGACTGTATCGGATAAATCTAAGAGCCCATTTTGAATATTTGATGATCTCAAAACTAAAATTCCCGCCTTTGAATCCACAACGTCTTCAGGAGAGTAAGTTAGGCCAATAATTGCTCTTGCAACATGTTTTAATCGACATACAGTCCAATGTTCAGGCACCTCGCCAATCCACTCCACGCCTGAATCTTTCATCTTAACGTTAGGGTTAATGCCTTTGGTGACAGCGTGCGTAATGAGCGCTGAACGCTTTTCTTTTAGCAATTCAATGAAGCGGGTTTTCTTTGCGATGATGGCGTCAATGCGGGCAGTTTCGCGGTCAATCCAGTTAGCAACAGAGCCTCGATGGTTGAGTGGTGGAAGACAGATAGTAACGCTCCCAATGGTATCTTGCCCAAGGCCATATCGAGTGATTCCAGGCGCTTCTACGAAGAAGTAAGCTTGTGTTACATGTGATTGCATTGTTCGATGAATCAAGCGGGCGGTGTTGAGGTCGCCAGTCCGAATCTGAGTAAGGTGGTATCCGCAAACGACGCCTAGTACATCATCTGCAACAAGAGCGGGAATGCCAATATCGGAAGGGTCTTCCGAGTCTTTAGTGATGATTACATCGCCCTTTTGTAGAGAGAATTGCTCTATCTCAGCAGGACTGGCCGTTGCCTGCATAAATGGTAAGTCTTTAGTGATGAATTCGTTGTAATACACATCGGTGTAGTTGCATAGACCTACAGCCGCCTGACCTTCGTAAGTTTTTTTATCGACGCTGCTGTTCTTAAATTCCGAGATATGGCGTAGGCGTTCCACTTCCCACCCCTCAGGCACATCCCCAATCCACTCTACGCCTGAATCTTTGTATTTAGGGTAAGGTTTGTAATGACTCATGCTGTAACCTCCTGCCAGATCGGCAGTGCCTGCCAGTTTGCAGGAAAATCCATTGCTGCGGCATTAATGTTGTGGTCTTGAATCAGTTTTTTAAGACCAGCGCGCCAATGGTGCTTAGGCGCAACAATGTCCATACAGTGCAACAGAATAACCAAGCTGTTGTATAGTTTTCTGGAGCCATGCGCCCATTGCGCTGTTAAGCCTGCTGGTTTTCTCCCTGGCGCTTTTGGCGTAATGGTGAATTCACGGTTCCATAGTCTGCTGTGGTGAGCGCAGGTATTTCTAACCAATGAAAGATGACGTAGCCATGATGCCAATACAGATTCATCAATACCGTAAGTCTTGGCTATCGCTTGGCGCACCTGCATTGGTTTCAGATTGTCGTACCACCGAGAAAGTAAACCTAATGACATGACCTCGCATGATGCCCATATCGGGGGCAAAGCTTCACTGTAGTTCTGGCGATAGTGCCCTATAAATGTTTCGTCAGAACGAGAAACTTCATCGGTAAGCTTGGTTAGGTTTTGTTGCCAACGTGTGGTTTTAAACGCGATGGTTGAATCAAGATGTGCATGTGGCCCACAATGATGTGCTAATTGATAGGCCCATGCACTACGGACGGATACTTCTACACGCTCGATAGCATCCAGCACATGCAGCCGCAACTGGCGATCAAAAATATAGAGATTAAGTACCGCGTCAAAGCTGGTTCCAGGGCGAAATATGTGATTATTGTGATCCGCCTCAAATGGCAGCCAATAAGCCCCCATGCGATAGTAATTGATATGCTGAAGATAGAACTCAGCTTGTGCTGGATTGGCAATATCCATGCCGCGTTGCTGAAGAAGTGAAACCTGATCAGCCCAAGTAATGGCTGGTTTAGTGAAGGGTCGCGTCATGTTTGCAACCCTAGAAATGAGTAACCCGCCGGTTTGAGGATACACTTTCGTGCATAGCCTTGGCGGGTTTTGTTGCTTAACATCATATATTTAGTGCACGCGAAATGCAATACCTTATTTGCCGTTATAACGCCATTTGCCATCATATAAGTGAGCACTATTCAGTTACCTCACCCAATAACGCAGCAATTTCAGCTTCTACCTTTTTTAAATCAGCGTCAATATCAGCGAGTTTGCGTGGCGGCACATATTTGTAGAAAAAACGGTTAAAGTTGACCTCATAACCAACACGGCCAATCTCATGATCTTTGTCGTCTCGGAAGGATTCATCAATATAGGCATCCGGCACATGAGGTAGTACCTCTCGCGCAAAAAAGTCTTTTATATCTTCTGCAAGTGGCACGTTCTCATAATCCGTTAAATCAGTATCAGAGAGTGCTTGCCCATCTGCATCCAAAACCGGTTCACTTTCTGGGTCACGCTGTCCAAAAGCATTCACCAGTGCTTTTATCAGTGGCTTTCCAACCTTACCAATAAAAGAGGATGTTTGTGCTGCTTCGCTCGCAAATGTTTCTGCCCAGCCAAAAGGTTGTATTGTGCCAAGGTGAATTTCTAGTGCTGCATTCCAAGCCTCTTGTTGCTCAGCAGATAGCTTTAACCATACTTTATCGTCATGCAGTTTATTCACGTTCTCACGACTAATTTGCAGAGACATTCTGAGCGGGCGTAGCACTCTAATGCGGCGATACCCAAAGGTGCGGTAATCAACCATTTGACTAAGCTCGCTGCTTTCAGCAGAGGCGTAGATGTCAACAATCTGCCGGCGTTGATCATCGCTGATGATACGGCGCTTGTTACCTTCATTCTTGATTGAAGTCCAAAGACTGGAGGCGCTGATAAGTTGCACTTTATTTTGACGCTGTACAGGTTTTTTATTGGACAGAATCCACAGGTAGGTAGCGATACCCGTCCTGAAGAAGATTTCTGTTGGAAGCATTACTATGGCTTCAATTAAATCATTTTCCAGCAGCCAGCGACGAATTTCAGACTCACCAGAACCAGCGCCACCATTGAACAGCGGTGAACCAGATAAAACGATGGCGGCACGACCTCCACCATTCTCAGGTAACTCTAATTTGCTGGCTAAATGCATCAGAAACAGCATTGATCCATCGTTGATGCGTGGCAAGCCAGGACCAAAGCGACCATCGTATTTCTTTTCTGTGTGTTCTGTATTTACTGCATCCTGATCCTTCTCCCATTTTTTACCGAAGGGTGGATTAGATAAGCAATAGTGAAATTTATCATTGGCAAATTGATCGTTAGAAAGTGTGCTGCCAAGTTTTATGTTTTTAGATAAATCACGACCTGGATCTGATTCTAGTGTACGCAACAACATGCCTGTCAGGCATACTGCGTGTGTTTCAGGTTCAAGCTCTTGTCCATGAGGAACAAGAACAGGCGGCACTTTGAAACGGTTGCCGTAATCTGCAACATGATTCATCGCATCACTCAAGAAGCCACCAGTGCCGCAAGTCGGGTCGTAAAGCGTGCGAATTAACCCAGGATTAGACTCAAAAAGTGCATCATCAGGATCAAGTAGAAGCGCCGTGGCTAAATGCACCACATCTCGCGGCGTCATGAAATCCTCCGCACCTTCATTAACCTCAGCACCAAAGCGGCGGATGAGGTGTTCATAAAGGTTGCTCATCACTCGGTCTGGTACGGCACTAGGATGGAGATCAACAGCAGCAAAGTTCTTACATATCTTAAATAGCACTCCAGCCTTATCAAGCCGAATAACGGTATTCGAGAAATCAAACTGTTCGAAAATCATCCGTGCGTTATCGGAAAAATGCGCGATGTAATCTTGAAGATTCTGGCGAGTCTTAGTGCTACCAAGATTGCCAAGTGCGTACTCGGATGTGTTGTAAAACGGATATCGAGTACATTGACGAAGGATTAGATCTAAATCGAGCTCAGAGTCCTTGAAAGCTGCATGAGAATCATAGACCTGCTTGCGTGTGGGCTCAAGAACGCACTCTAAACGACGAAGCAACGTGAATGGCAAGATGATCTTGCCAAAGTCAGTATGTTTGAAATCACCCCAAAGGTCCTCAGCATTTTTCCAGATAAAATCTGCCAATGATGCCCCTGAACCAGCTTGCTCTGCCATTCCGTTCTCCAACCATGTTTTGCACGAAACAGCATATCACACCAAGATGGCAAGTCAACCATGTTTTGCACACAACGGATGAATTGTGTATTATCAATCTAAATTAAATTCCAACCCTAGAATGCACATAGCCAAAATTACTCATTGATGTGAACCTGACCTGCTCCCATGTCACCACAACAATCTAAAATGATTAAAACTTACTTTTTGCCATTGTCATTAAAATTTCAAACTATAATGATATATATAAATAATAATATAGTTTTAATCACTTAGACAAAAGCACCCCAACAATGGAAACCACAAAAAGCAATTCAAGCAACGCGCCTGTAGATAAAGCATTACTAGCAGCGATTGATTTGGGCTCCAATAGCTTTAGACTTGAAATTGGTCGCTTGGATGGTGGCCATATACAGCGCGTTGAGTACTTAAAAGAAGCGGTACGCCAAGGTGGCGATTTAGACGAAGACCGCAACCTGACGACTGAAGCCATGGAGCGCGGTGTGCGCTGTTTAGCTAGATTTGGTGAGCGCTTACAAGGTTTTGATGCGGCTCACGTACGCGCCGTGGCAACACAAACACTGCGTGAGGCCAATAATCGCGACGTATTTCTTAAACTGGCTAAAAAGGCATTAGGCTTTGATGTAGAAGTAATTTCCGGCGTGGAAGAAGCGCGCCTCATTTATCAAGGCGTCAATCGATTTCTGCCGCAATCCAATGAAAAAAGACTGGTCATTGATATTGGTGGCCGCTCTACTGAATTTATCCTAGGTCATGGTTTTGAAGCGCAGCACACGGCATCATTGCACGTAGGTTCTGTCGCATGGTCACTCAAACATTTTGCTACGGGTGAGTTTACCGAAAACGCCTTCTCTCGCGCTGAACTTGCCGCTGAATCTGTGTTTGAAACCCTGGGCTCCAACTTCAACCATAACCAATGGGATATTGCCTATGGCGCCTCTGGCACGGTAGGCGCAGTCGCTGATGTTTTGGTGCAATACGGCAGACCTGTAGACGTGATAACTAAAGCAGACTTGTACTGGCTACGCGATGAACTACTCCGCATGCGCTATATTGACAAAATACGCCTTGATGGTCTAAAAGAAGATCGAAAACCAGTGATTGGCGGCGGACTATCTATTTTAATCTCCGTATTTGAATTTTTAAAAATCGACACCCTTCATGTAGCAAAAGGCGCACTAAGGCACGGCCTGCTGTACGACATGCTCACGCGTGAAGACGACATGCTGGATTTAAGAAATGCTTCAGTACAACGATTAGCGAAAAAATTTGATGCCGATGAAACTCAAGCCAATACAGTAGCCGAGGTTGCAGAAAAGCTATTTGAAAAAATCAGTGAGGATGTCAATTTTGCAGTAGGCGAAAGGCGACTACATGCCAGAAAATTACGATGGGCTGCTTTATTGCACGAAATAGGCAGCTTTATTTCCCCCATAGACGCACATTTGCATGGCGCTTATATACTGGAGCATACCGAACCGCTAGGGTTTGCTCAAAGCGAGCTTCATCGCCTGAGTTTGTTGATACTAGGACATCGCGGCAAATTAAAACGATTGGAAGCAGATTTTTCTGACCGTATTTTTGTGATGCAACTGCTCTGCTTGCGCCTAGCGGTTATTTTGTGTCACGCACGGCAAACCCCTAATTTACGCGGTATGCAGCTTAATATAGCCAATAATACGATCACACTAACAGTCTCAAAGTCCTGGACTGAAAAATACCCACAGTCAAATTATTTACTGGATGAAGAAACACTAGCTTGGCAAAAAACAGTTTGGCGTTTTGAAAAGTCTAGCACTTAATAAATCTAGCCTCTTCTAGGAGGCTGGTTAGAAGCGGCTATAATCAAAAATTACAACTAACACGGATTAGTAAAGAGGAAATATAATGTATCCCATCATTGGCTTTCTAGTACTTGTACTTGATATATTTGCAATTATTAAAATAATACAAAGTTCAGCATCGGGTACTGAAAAAATACTGTGGATTCTTTGTGTCTTGATATTTCCTGTTGCAGGCATGATTATTTGGTTTTTTGCAGGACCAGGCGGTAAAAAACTTTAGTGTACAGCAGGCTAAATTTCCGGTTCAGAATCATCCGCTTAGATGCAACCTAATCTTGCATTGGTTTTCAAAATCAATCCCTACCATGCTGTCGCCACCACAAAGCATCAACTAAAAGTTTGTCATAAATATTTCATTTGCAATGCCAATTAAACGGTATAAACTATTTATACCGTTTAATTAGGAGCAATCATGTCAAAAATCAACCCTACACTAGCCGCTGCATTAAATACGCCGGCTGAAAAAACCGAGCCGGCAAAGCCAGTAGCCGCGCCAGTAAAAGCCAAAGCCGTTGCTACAAAAACCGTCGCAACCAAACCTGCGGCTATTAACCCTACCCTAAAAACCACCACCAAAAAAACAAGTGTACCTAAAATTGACACCCAAAAAACAGCAAAACCGCTAAAAGAGAAAACACCAAAACTCAAAATGGAACGTGACAGCTTTACGATTCCTAAAACAGAGTACGCGCAGTTTGCTGTTTTAAAAGACCGCCTAGCTAAACTCGGTCAACCTGTGAAAAAAAGTGAATTGCTTCGCGCAGGCATTATGCACTTAACAGCCATGACAGATGCCGCTTTAAAAGCAGCCTTAAGTAAAGTGCCTGCGATTAAAACTGGCAGACCTAAAAAGAAGTAATTTGCACGACTATAGGTCAGGATGTTGCACTGCAAACAAATAGGTTTGCAGTGTCGTTTTCTCAGCGTCATCAACATATCGCTGACGCAACCACCAAGCGGCACCCTTTTTAACAACACAGGTACGCTCATTCAACCCCAATAATTTAGCGATCAGCATGCCAAGGGTTGGTTGATGTCCAATAATCAACATCGTTTTACTGCTATCGGCATTAATAACTTCTTTAGCAATACGCTCAACCGAGCTATCTACACTTAAAAACTCAGCCTCTTTTATTTTTACGCCATTCAGATCATGCAATGCGGCGGCAGTCTCTAAGCATCGTCGTGCTGGGCTACATATTATCTCAGTATTGGCTGGTAGGTGCTGATTAAGCCATTTGGCTATTTTTATTGCATCTTTACGCCCTTTTTTAGTTAAAGCGCGATCACAGTCTTTTCCACTTGCGCTTTCTACTTCAGCATCTGCATGTCGCCATAGGATTAAATTTGCCATGCATCTTCCCTACCAAATTGTTTAATCGGCATATTTTTGCATCAGTTGCAGCTGCGCGCTAAATACTTGCGCCTGATCATGAGATTTTGATTTAGGCTGTAATGTACGTTGTGCACTCAAAACATAGGTGCCATCCGCATTTAACAGCCACGCATCTTGATTGTCCTGCAAATACAGTTGGCAACACTCTTGCAAAATCCGGGCACGATTTTCACTATCTACAATTGGCCATGCAATCTCAACGCGTCGCATCATATTGCGATTCATCCAGTCAGCGCTAGATAGCCACATCTGCTCTTCTTGCTCAACTTTAAAATAAAATACACGTGAATGCTCTAAGATCCTGCCGATTACAGACCGAACGCGAATACGTCCATCCAAACCAGGTGCATCAATAGGCAGGATACAGGCACCTCGCACAATTAAATCAATTTCTACGCCAGCACGCCCGGCACTTACCAGACCTTTAACTAAAGCTTCATCCGTAAGTGCATTCATTTTCAAGATAATCTGTGCCGTTTTACCTACTTTTGCAGCAAGCTCCGCCGCCCTGATTTTGACAAGCATTTGTCGGTGTAAATTAAATGGTGCTACCAATAATTTTTGCATACGCGGTAATTTAACTTGGCTCGCAATATGTCTGAACAAATACTCCATATCACGGGTTATTTGAATATCCGCAGTGAGCATACTCACGTCAGTATAAAGTCGCGCTGTTCTTGGATTATAATTGCCAGTTGATACATGCCCATAATATTTCAAACGCTTATCTTCGCGACGCATCACTAGCAGCATTTTGGCATGCGTTTTCAGGCCAACAATGCCATACACAACTTGCGCACCCACAGACTCAAGCGCTTCTGCCCAATTGATATTAGCTTCCTCATCAAAACGGGCTTTTAGTTCAACCACCGCCATCACCTCCTTGCCACGCCGCACCGCCTCTTGTAACAGTTTAAGCATGCGCGGGTCTGAACCTGTGCGATATATCGTCTGCTGAATAGATAACACATCAGGGTCATAGACCGCTTCACGTAAAAAATCGATGACCGATTCAAAACTCTCGAACGGCTGATGAATTAAAATATCACGCTGTTTTAACTGCGTAAAAAATGACTGATTAGGTAGTAACTTCTGGCTGATTTTAGGTTCATACGGCCTAAATTTTAGGTGGTCACCATCAGCTAAATCCGCTAGCAGCATCAAACGCGCCAAATTAACAGGGCCTTGTACGCGATAAAGTGATTGCTTAGGCAAGTCAAACTGTTGCAATAAAAGCTTGGCTAACTTTTCATCACAACCGTGCGAAACCTCTAAACGCACTGCCTCACCGAAATTACGCTGTACAAGCCCTTTTCTTAAAGCGGTACGTAAATTTTTGACGTCTTCCTCATCTACCGATAAATCCGAATGCCGGGTGACTCTAAATTGCGAGAAACTTAGCATTTCTCGCCCGGTAAATAAGCTTGCCAGGTGCGCCCGAATGACGCTAGATAACGAAATGAATTTTTGCTGCTTATTGCTTAAGTTTTTGGGCAATTTAATGAGGCGCGGCAAAGCTCTCGGCACCCTTACAATAGCAATGTTGTTGCTACGACCAAATGCATCATTTCCACCAAGTAGCACAATAAAGTTAAGCGACTTATTCGCCACCTGCGGAAAGGGGTGTGACGGATCAAGCGCAACTGGTACTAGCAACGGGCGTACATCGGTCTCAAAATAACGCGCCACCCAGCGTCGCTGCTCTAAGCTACGATCACCATGTGAGACTAAATGCACACCTTGATCAGCAAGGGCGGGCATCAATTCTGTGTTGAAAATTTGATATTGCTTATTGACTAACGCATGCGCCGCCTCTGCAATCGCCTGATAACTTTGCACATTGATATCGGTATGCTGCTCATCATCACGCATTGCATCCACATGCGGTGCCGCACGCACTTCAAAAAACTCATCAAGATTTGACGAAACAATGCAAAGAAAGCGCAATCGCTCCAATAGCGGATATTCTGGATTTTGCGCTAGGCGCAATACGCGTTCGTTAAACGCTAAGATACTAATATCACGGTCGAGTAATTTTAAAGGTGGATAAGTTAAACGCATCATGTTTTAAATTTTGTTGTACAGCCTATACTATTCTTAAATTGTGACAATTTAGTGACAATTTAAGAGCGGCATCAGCGCAAAGCGTCGTTAAAACGTCAGGTTGATGTATTAAACCCGGTTTTTCCATTTGGCGATTTTGCCACGCCAAGTCCTAATGGAAAATCCAGGTTAAATTCACGCAAGTAAAATCTAATCGTCCCAATAACGTGGAAAGTGCAGCAAGAAAGGCTAAATGTCCACTATAGCGCGGGAAGTCCAAAGGGTTATATTTCAACTTGGCACATAGCAATACGAGAATCTAAACTGGAGCGTGAATATGCTAGCTGCTTGTTGGAATAAATTCACCAAACATTAGAAAATAATAACGGCGTATTGAGTCACTCGCGTGTTAATCAAGGTGAAATTGTAACCCTGAGAGAAAAATGCTACTAATGGGCAACAAAATCAAAAGCGGCTAACGATTAATGTATCTATCGTTAGGCAACTAGATCCTCTCAACAGCATAACCATCAGGACTTTCATCAAAAGATTTAAAATATATAGACCAATCCTGTCAAACCTTACCGCCCTGCTATGGAGGGGCTTGTCACACAGGCAACCTACTTTCGGGGTACCTCACGCGTTGGCATGCTAATGTGAAATCCTTGGGCATAATCAATGCCCATCTCCTTCAGTGCGTCGAAGATAGCCTGATTCTCAACGAACTCTGCCACGGTGTGGATGCCAATATCCTGACACAACCGGGAAAGATTGTGCACCAAGGCATAATCAATTTTGGAATTGAGAATATTACGCACGAAAGCGCCATCGATCTTTACATATTCAAAACGTAGTTCGCGCAAATAATGGAAGGAATTATAGCCACTGCCAAAATCGTCCAGTGCAAAAGCGAAGCCCTTTTCACGTAAATTGGTCAGAAACTTGCGCATATTAGTCATGTCGCTGATTGCATCTCGTTCCAGAATTTCAAACACGATACATTCTGGCGGAATCTGCAAAGTATTGCACAACTCCTCGGCATATCCCAAGATGCCGCGCCCTTGGATTTCCTGCGCCGAAAGATTAAGAAACATTTTAATGTTAGGCGAATTCAGTACCATTTGCTCACGCTTCGCCTGAAAAGCCTTGCTGATAATAATACGGTCCAGATCGCGTCCCATACCGTATTTTTCTATCGTCTCAATGAACATGCCAGCGGAGATAATTTCTCCGTTTGGCTCGACAAGTCGTGCTAGTGTTTCGCAGGCAAACAATTCACCCGTCTTGCAATCAACAATGCTGTGATAGTACGGGATGATGCGTTCTTGCTGCAATGCTTCACGCAGCTTTTCAGCATCGTCGCGAATATTGCGACTTATCCCGACTAGTCCCTCTAGCGCATCGAGCGTACAGGCGCTATCTTTACCCATATCCTTAGCCCGGTACATTGCGACGTCCGCACCAGCTTGCAAATCGGATTCGTTTTGTGCATCAATGGGATAGGTGGCGATGCCAATTGAAACGGTCAAGTGAAAGTGCTTACCGTCAGGAGCAGTAAAGATTCGCTCACGCAACGACTTACCGAGCGCCTCCGCCACGGTAGTGGCGCCTTCACGGCCGGTTTCCATCAAAATAACAGCGAACTCATCACCACCAATGCGGGCGGCAAGGTCACCCTTACGGATGTGCTCACGCAGAATTTCTGCTACCCCGCACAATGCATCATCACCAGTCTGGTGGCCATAAGCATCATTAATGTCTTTGAAGTCATCCAGATCAAGCAACAACAGAGAAAATTCATGGTGGTGCCGCTCTGAACGACCAATTTCATATTCCAGCATGTTATTGAATTGGCGACGGTTGTAAATGCCAGTTAACGGATCATGCATAGCATAGTATTCCAGCTCTGACAGCGTACGCGATAGCAACTTGCTAGAACCAACCACCATCACCATCACCGAGAGGATGGAGCGCACTACGCTTTCTTCCTGCGAACTCAACTCACCACTGGAAACATACGCCACACCCAATAGTCCTGCCAGTTTTGGGGTGTGCTCTGGCACCGCTACCGTGATCATACGGACCGCATCGATGTTGTCGATTTCCCCACTAGCGCTGACAATGAATTCCTCAACATTTAACGTCGTGTCGACAGGCAGATTCAAGCTGGCAATCATCTGCTTGGACAACATGTCGCGCGCCGTTTTCTTTAAATCATCCGAATAGTTACCGAGGTAATAGAGGAAAAGCGAGAGGTCATGTTCCTCGGCAAACACAATATAGAAAAAATTGAATGGGAAAATGGCATGAAAATCAGCGAGGATTTCCTGTACAAACTCCTTCCACTGCGCAACATGCTCATGCGATAAAATAATGCGTTCGAGCACCCTGCTCTGGCGTTCAAATAAATCCTTTTCAATCAGCGTAGCGGAAAGATCCGTTAACGTGCTGTGAAATTCCCCCATCAGCGACTGTACATAATTGCCATTCCGGTACCATTGCCGCTGCCTTTCGTCGAGCAGGAGACCGAGAGTGGCATCCAGACGCTCACAAGTTTCCACGGCTCGTTCTAAACGCTCAGTCAGTTCCGGCATGTCCGCATTTTTCGCAATGCTGCGCAGGTCGGCAATCACTTCACTATGAACTTCCTTCACCAGCGCATTCAAGTTACCCCCGAACGTCTTGGTACGCGTCTGACTTTCCATCAGCGCCGCAAGGCGGTCAATCACTCGCTGGCGTACATCCTCCAAATTATTAGGCAGCATACCGGTCACGCGAATTCAGTGGGGAAGCGACCGCCACTTTGCATCAGGTCAATACCACATTGCAGGTCGCGCAACCAATCAAGAAATTCACGCACCGCCGCACCCCGATAAACCGGACCGTGCTGCGGGGCTATCATGTCGATTTCCAACCCAGCAATGGTGTCCAACCAGCAAAGAATGGCTTTATTGGAGCACATATAGCGGCGGTGGAAGCCAGCAATAAACGGCAGATGACTTTTGAAATCGTCCACGTAGGCATCATCGTTTTCCATGGGCAGCATTGCAGCGCCAATATCGCCGCTAAACAGGATTTTTGACACGGGGTCATAGACATTGATCTGCCCTTCAGAATGCAGAAAATGTGCGGGAACGATCTTGAGCCTAAAATCCGGCATCACCTCGCAATCCATGCCAGTATCAGGCACGCCGACAAATTGCGACATGTCCTTCAGGCCATAGTGCGGCAGGAAGCGCATCCAGATGCGGGAAACATACACTGGCGCCTTGATCAGCTCAAGCCATGTAGAAATACCACCGACAATGTCGGGATCTTGATGCGAGAGAAATATTCCGCGAATTTTATCGGGCGAGAGATAACGCAGCATCTCGGCCAGCACACGCGGCATCACCCCGAAGCCGCCCGGATCTAGCAACACCCCCGAACCTTCATGCACAATCAGATACTGGTTGGAACGGATACCATCCTCCTCACCAGGCTCACTTTCATTGAGCAGAATAAACTTGTGAGTTTCAGAATCGAACAGCTTGATATTGCGCATTACTCTCTCCGTGAGATTAGCAATAAACCATTTTTATATAGTGGTTTATTTACAAGTGTGAAAATCATAGTGGCTTTTCACTGGGGGTGCAAGCATCTTACTTCAGATCCCATTGACACCAATATGTTGATTTCTTCTAAGAAAACTTACTCCGTTTGCAACTTTCCACCGTTTAGTAATCGATCTAAGTCATCGACTGGCAGTGGCTTGCTAAACAGGTAACCTTGAAAATAATCACAGCGCCGTTCACGTAGGAAATCGGCTTGCTGATCATTCTCCACGCCTTCCGCCACGCTGGTGAAGTTCATAGCCTGCGCCAAGTTGAGAACAGCGCTGGCAATCGCGCTATCATCATTGTTATACGGCAGATTAAGCACAAATGACTGACATATTTTTAGTGTATCGATTGGAAAATCCTTGAGGTACGCCAACGAAGATGCCCCGCTGCCAAAATCATCGATGGCGAGAGATACGCCTAGCGCTTTGAGTTGCACAAGTTTACCTACATTACTGGCAGCACTTTCCATAAACATGCTTTCAGTTAACTCCAACTCCAGCAGTTCTGGCGGCAATCCACTTTGCTTAAGAATCTCCGCCACGTCTTCAACAAGGGTAGGATGCATAAACTGGCGAATAGAAAGATTGACCGCCACGCGCACAGGTGTGCCTGCATCAAACCATAGACGTCCTTGCTGGCATGCCGTCTGTAGCACCCACTTACCCACCGGAACAATCAGACCGTTTTCTTCCAGCAGAGAAATGAAATCTCCAGGCGCAACCAGACCACGTTCAGGATGTTGCCAGCGCAGTAGCGCCTCAACCGCAATGATCCTGTTACTCTCTACGGCCACCTGCGGTTGGTAATACAAAATAAATTCGTCACGATCCAGCGCATGGCGCAGATGATTTTCCAAAACCAGGCGTTCATAGGCAACCTCATCCATTTCTGATGAGTAGAACTGGAAATTGTTACGACCACGCTCCTTAGCGTGATACATCGCCACGTCAGCCTTTTCCAGCAATATCTCGCGGTCATCCTGACCAGGGCGATAAAAAGTGATGCCAATACTGGCGCCAATAAACACCTCGTGCTCGTCTACCGCGAATGGCAGCCGTAGTGCTTCGATTATTTTCTCTGCTACCACCGCAGCATCCTGCTCCTCCCGCACGTTAGCAAGGATAACAGCGAACTCATCGCCACCCATCCGTGCTACCGTATCCGTCTCACGAACACAGAGAGCAACACGACCACCGACTTGTTGCAGCAGCTTATCGCCAATAGCGTGGCCCAGTGTATCGTTGATATTCTTGAAGCGGTCGAGGTCGATGAACATCACAGCCATGGTGTCGCTGGTGCGGTTTGCATGCGCCTGCGCCAACCGCAGACTATCATTGAATAATAAGCGATTAGGCAGGCCAGTTAAGGCGTCGTAGTGTGCGAGAAAATGCAGCCTTTGCTCAGTGCGTTTGTGCTCGCTGATGTCACGTACAATACATAGCACTTGCTCACCACTGGCACGGATAAAGCGGGACTCATAATTGGAGGTTCCCTCAGATAGCACCATCTGATATTCGAAACAAGCAATCTCTCCGCCAAATGCGGCCTTTTCCAGGCATGCCATCGCCTGCTCTGCAATCTCCTGTGGCATGACCTCCTGAATGGTTCGACCCAGAAACTGCCCGGGCTCAAGGTAAGTTTGGAAATCCTTGGCAGGTTTGTGTTCAAGGAAGCGACCTTCGTGGTCTAAGAATAGCAGTAAATCAGGCACAGCCTCATACAAGGCGCGCACCTTGGCCTCGCTTTGCCGCAACTCCAGTTCAGCCCGCTTGCGCTCAATGGCGTAGCGCATAGCGCGTAACAGCCAACGTCCATCCACACTACCCTTGACTAAGTAATCTTGAGCACCTGCTTGTGCCAATTCAGTCGCTAAGGTCTCATCATCATAACCCGTCATTACCACGATGGGAACGTCCGACGCCACCTCATGTAACCGCCAGAACGTGTCCTTGCCCTGTGCGTCAGGCAACGATAGATCAAGCAGAATGATATCAAAGCGTATCAAACATACCTGCGACATGGCATTTGCCAATGTATCCGCATGCGTCAGCTTGCAGGCGGGCAACGCCTCACGCAACATGATATCCAGTAGACGTGCATCACCCAGATTATCCTCAACCAGTAATACCCTCATGCTATGCGCTCGCTACCGGACCAAGATGTTGTCCATAACGGAGCATCTCGGTCGCTGCCTCGGACGGCAGCGGATGACAATAGAGATAACCTTGAGCATCGTCGTAGGCAAGATTACGCAAGGTATCGAGTTGCGCCGCGGTTTCAACCCCGCCCGCCAGTCCCTTCATGCGAAACACATGTGCCACTTGGATAACAGCGCGCGCCAGATCAGCGCCATTGGCTGTGACCGAGGCTTCCTGAGTAAGCCGGCGATCAAGTTTAATGGCGTGAAACGGAAACTTACGTAGGTAGTAAAATGAAGCACGGCCATTACCGAAATTATCCAGTGCCAGCCTAACGCCAAGCCGGTTAAGTTTAGTTATTTGCTCAAATGCACGCTCTTCGTCTTCCCATAAGGCATGCTCCGGTATATCCAGTTCCAGACATTGCGGTTCAAGACCGCTTTCATCCAAAATTACAGATAGCTGCTCGGCAAAGTTATCATGAAGCAATTGGCGCGATGCAAGATTGACCGACAGTGTTAGTCGCTCCCCCGTAATGTCCCGCCAGATCCGCCCTTGTGCACACGTAGTACGCAACACCCATTCGCCAACTTCAAGGATTAGAGCCGAGCTTTCCAATACGCTCATGAACTGTCCAGGTAATAGCAGACCGCGTTGAGGATGATGCCAGCGTAACAATGACTCCATGCCGTTGATGCAACCACTTTTGACGTCAACCTGCGGTTGGTAATTGATGACAAACTCACCTCGTGCCAGTGCTTGTGATAACTCGGCTTGTAACTCACGCTCTTCACTCGCCCTGACATTCATGCTAGAAGAAAAAAAGCGGTAGGCATTCTGTGCGCCGACTTCTGCCTTTGCTTGATACATGGCGACATCGGCATTTCGTACTAGGGATTCAAGATTATCAGCATCCGTCGGGTAGATGCTAATACCGATGCTGGCGTTAACATATAGAGAGCGGCCATCCCCCAAGAATGGCCGCTCCATGTATTCAATAATCTTCCGCGTTGCCGCAACCGCATCCTCTTCGTCGTGTATACCAGTCAGTATCATGGTGAACTCGTCACCGCCAATCCGCGCCACGCAATCGGTTTCGCGCACGCATTCACGCAGCCGCTGCGCCACCCCCTGCAATACTAGATCACCAACATGATGACCTAGTGTATCGTTAATGGGCTTAAAATCGTTAAGGTCAAGGAGTAACAGCGCCAACTGTCCTCCCTGCCGCCGGGTCAATGCAATTGCATTCTTGAGACTATCGTAAAATTGTTTACGATTGGCCAAACCGGTCAGACTGTCGTGATGTGCCAGGTGATTCAGACTCTCCTCCATCCGCTTGCGCTCAATGGCGTAGCGTAGGGATCGTGTAAGCTGATGAGCGTCAACGTAGCCTTTGACCAGAAAATCCTGGGCGCCTTGCTGCACCGATCTGACGGCAAGACTCTCATCGGCAATGTTACTCAGCACAACGATAGGTATGCCCGGCGCGTTTGCATGTATTTTAAGGAGGGTATCCAGCCCGTCGCCATCTGGCAACTGTAAATCAAGCAAAATAGCTGTAATATCCTGACTATCCAGTATTGCCAACGCACTATCT
>JBAYTS010000015.1:0-55185 GCA_041675545.1 Methylotenera sp. | reverse complement strand
TTTCACCTGTTTTGTAGGTAAGTTCTTGTACGGTTTTATTCAGTAGTGAATGTAGAGCATTGTTGGTGAGTTCTAACACTGAGGCAAGTGAGGATAAGGCCCCAGCCCCCAAACGTGCCGGGTTTAATTTTTCCTTGGCTTCCTCGCCTAGCCATTTTGCATCGGAGATAGCTTGCTCTAAATCTCGATCAAGGTATGTTTTGAGAACTTCTCCTTGTTCTGCGCTGAGCTCGCCGAGGGTTGTTAGTTGTTCGCGCGCTTTTTCCAGCGCTGTTGACACCGCCTCAGCGCCTCGCTCTTTTCCACTTAAATAAAGCTCTTTGAATTTATTAGCAAATAGGTCGTACTGTTCAGCCAATCTATCTTTGTTTTTGTCATGATTGCTGTTTTTCATCGTAAATCTCCTGAGTGATGTTGATGTTAGACATACATCACCGAAGCTAGGTGATGTTAATCTAATCAATGGCTATTGTTAAACTCAAATAGCACATCAACGCTCACTATTTTACGAATAATCACAAGGTTAAAATATACGCGTAAACACGTAATAAAATTCCCTTATATGCCGTACTAGGTACATCTTGGCAGGGCAAGTAGAAAAATTCTGAAAGTTAACTGTTTTGGATGCGGTATAGCCACCCTCGTCGAATCAACATTTTTTCTATCTCTACCGCAACAAACACAACACTTGATAAGACAATACAAACAAGCAGTTCGCTCATGCTCAGTGGTTGGGTTTTAAAGATAGGGTTGAGTGCAGGCACATAGATGGTGGCCATTTGCAGCATAAACGTAACAACAACGGTCAGCGCTAATGGTTTGTTTGAGAAAATACCGATGCTAAACAGTGATTCTTTTTCTGAGCGAATCGCCATCACGTGCCCTAACTGTGAGATTGTTATAACGGTAAAAGCCATGGTTTGCCAGTGAGATGACCCGGTGTGATAGGCCCAGGCCTGCGCGAATAAAGTGAGTCCGGCCATGAGTAGCCCGACCCATACCATGTGTTGCCACATACCATGAGAAAATAAGCTCTCTTGAGGTGGGCGCGGTGGGCGGCGCATTACACCACGTTCGGCAGGTTCGGCCGTAAGCGCTAATGCGGGCAAGCCATCTGTGATTAGGTTTATCCACAGAATATGTGTAGGTAGCAGCGGTATTGGCAACCCCAAAAAAGGGGCTAAGAAAATAGTCAATACTTCTGCTGAGTTGGTAGTGACTGCGTAGCGCACAAACTTACGAATATTGTCATACAAGCGGCGACCATAGCGCACCGCGTTGACGATGGTGGCAAAGTTGTCATCGAGCAACACCATACGTGACGCTTCACGCGCTACATCGGTGCCGCCTTTGCCCATGGCAATGCCAATATCTGCCGCTTTGAGGGCAGGGGCATCGTTGACGCCATCACCGGTCATGGCAACAATTTCACCTTTATCTTGCAGTGCACGCACGATTTTAATTTTTTGCGCGGGGTCAACACGCGCGTAAACTCGCACTAGCTCAACTTCAGCTTTAAATGTTTTTTCATCCAGATTAGCCAGTTCAGCACCGGTCATCACTCGGCCGCCACTATCCGCCAATATGCCAAGTTGGTAGGCAATAGCACGTGCGGTAGCGGGGTGATCACCCGTAATCATCACAGGTGTAATACCAGCGGACTTGCATAATGAAACCGCTTCTTTTGCTTCATTACGCGGAGGGTCGATGAGGCCTGCAAAGCCAACAAAAATAAGGTCGTGCTCTAGTGCTTCAGGCTGTTCGCTATCGGGCAATGTATCCCAATGGCGACAAGCAAACGCCAATACGCGTAAGCCATTGGTTGCCATGGTTTCAGCTTGTTGCAATAATGCGGCGTGGTCTATGGCTTGGTCGCCACAAGCTGAGAGCATGCCTCTACATTGCGATACCAGCGCCTCTGGAGAGCCTTTGGTGTAGGCAATAACACCATTGTCTTTGCGATGAAACGTGGTCATGCGCTTACGTTCAGAGTCAAACGCTAGTTCTTTCAATCTAGGCATTTCTTTTTCAAGCGTAGTTTTAAGAAAGCCAGCTTCGTGCGCCGCCCGCAAAAGTGCCGCTTCAGTGGGTTCGCCTTGTATTTTTTTACGACTATCTAGATGCGCATCGTTGCTTAATGCCAATGCGTGAAATAAGGTGAGCCACGGCTCATTGTTGCTTTCAATCGATCTTTTTTCATCTTGCCATGCTGTACAAAGTTCACCATCTGCATACAGGGTTGTCACGTGCATTTTATTTTGTGTGAGTGTGCCTGTTTTATCAGAGCAGATAAAGGTCACGGAACCCAGTGTTTCAACAGCGGGCAAACTTTGGATGAGCGCATGCTGCTTGACCATTTTATGCGCCCCCAGGGCGAGAGAAATAGTGACCACCGCTGGCAATGCCGATGGAATGGCCGCCACAGCCAAGCTTACTGAAGTCATAAACATTAGCAGTAGCGGCTCGCCACGGGTGATACCAATCACAAATACCAATACGCAAATAGTCAATGCCGCGAGTGATATCCACTTACCAAAGACTGTTAACCGTTTTTGCAGCGGCGTTTTGCTGTCGTCACCTTCGCTGAGTAATGTGGCGATTTTACCCAGCTCGCTTTGCATGCCCGTGGCGATGACTAAGCCGCGCCCACGGCCATAGGTGACAATAGTGCCTTTGTAAGCTAAACAGGTTTTATCGCCTAAAGGCACATCAACCAAAGATAACGCATGAATTTGTTTCTCAACGGCCACAGATTCACCTGTCAACGCCGATTCATCTATCCTCAGTTGCGCCGCTTCAACCAACCTGAAATCTGCGGGCACTACGTTGCCAGCCTCTAGCAGTACCACGTCGCCCGGCACCAGTTCAGAGGCGTTAATGGTTTCTACTTGACTATCGCGCAACACGCGTGCGCTGGCTTCAGACATGCGTTTTAGAGCAGCCATTGCACGCTCTGCACGAAACTCTTGAATAAAGCCAACCACCGCATTAAGAATCACGATAATGATGATAAAGATGGTGTCACCAACATCGCCTACAAAGCCGGAAATAATGGCCGCCACAATGAGCACCATAATCATGAACTCAGTGAATTGGTCAAGCAACATGCGCCAAGGCGAACGTCTGCGCTTTTCACGTAGCGCATTTGGTCCGTGGAAAGCCGTGCGTTTAGCTACTTGCGCTGCATTTAATCCAGTTTGATGATTGGTTTCAAGGTTTTTTGCAGCTTCGTCAGTTGATAGCGTGTGCCAGTGATGCGCTTTGGTATCGGTTTGATTAGCCATGCTGAAATAAAATCCATGTGTTGAGAGTATAGAACAACAGTAGTCCTAAGCTAATCCAGGTGAGCTTTAACATCGCAGGCTGTTGTGGGCGAAAGATGAAGCCAACGGTTGCCAGTGCGCTCATCATTACCGCTGTAAATGCAGTCAGCGCGTGACTACTGTCAACATTGCTGAGTAGGGCGCCTTTGGTATAAAACAAGTCATCTACTGCTAGGTAAATGATGTTGAATAAATTACTGCCCAATAAGTTGGCAATTGCCATATCCAGTGCGCCGATACGTAACGCTGAAATAGTAACGACTATTTCTGGGGCTGATGTCACTGCGGCAACCAGCAATGTACCAACGAAACTTTGCCCCCAGCCCATCAATTCGGCAATATCTTTAGCAACAAAAGGTAACCACGAGCCCGCCGCGATTACAGCCGTCGCCGCTAATGCGTAACCAGTAACGGCTTGCCGCAAGGTGGTATGTGGATAGCGTTCTGTGGAAGCCTCGGTGTATGCGTCCAGTGTGCGTTTTTCGTAACGATGTACAGCACGTATCGCTACAAAATAAATCAGCACGAAAAAGGGGGTGTACAGCCCGACATGACCTAGTACGGGGCTGATTCCCGCTTGGTCAAGCAATAAACTGAACCCTGCAAACGCGATCATCAATGCGCCCAGTGAAGCAGATAAAATATGCCCTTGTGCGGCACTGCTATATAGTGTTTCGCGCTTGTATAGTGCATCCAGTATGACCAAAAACCCAAGATTGAATACGGTACTGCCCAGCGCGTTGCCGACTGCAATGTTTGGGGCATCGGCCCAAGCCACGGCTGATACGCCGGTGATGAGTTCCGGTAAAGAAGTGGCGGTAGATAATAAGATAAGCCCCACCCATGAGGCGGACATGCCGGTTTTTTCAGCAATAATGTCGCCATAGCGCGAGAGAAAATAACCGGCATAGCCAATGGCGGCAAGACAAACAGAAAATTTTAGCCAAAGTATCATAATAATTGGTTGCTTAACATAGCTGTTAGCCTTGCGATCTCAGCTTCTTCGTCGGCAGGGATGATTAAAACTGGTTTTGATGATGCTGTACTTATCGTCGTTAAATGTACCTGATTGGCGGCGTCATTTAAGTTAAACCCTAGAAAATCCAGTTGATCACAAATGAGCGTTCTCACCTGCGTAGAATGCTCACCAATGCCACCGGTAAATATCAGTGCATCAATGCCACCTGATTTTGCCGCATAGCTACCGATTTCAGCACGCACTTGGCGTGTAAAGTATTCCACCGCAAATTTGGCAGCCTTGCTACTGCTTTGCACTAATGCAGACATTTCGCTACTTTCACCATCTGAAAGCGCTAATAAGCCCATTTGTTGATAAATCAGCGTGGATAATTCGGTTTCGTTATAACGTCGAGCCAGTTCTAGCATCACACCAGGATCAATGTCGCCACTGCGGGTTGCCATCGGGATGCCGCCAGCGGGCGTGTAGCCCATGCTGGTATCTACCGAGCGTAGTTTTTCGAGTAAGCACAGGCTAGCACCGCTGCCGAGATGCGCAATCACAATACGGCCTTGTGCCGTCGCGCCAAGGTGCTTCGGTAATTGTTGTGCAACATGGGAGTAATTGATGCCGTGGAAGCCGAAGCGGCGCAATTTAAGTGCTTGCGGAATTGGCAGGCGATAAGCCATTTCTGGCAATGTGGCGTGAAAGGCTGTATCGAAGCAAGCAATCTGCGGGCAATCAAATTGCTTGGCGCATAAATCTACGCCTAGTAAATTGCCTGGCATGTGAAGCGGCGCAAGGTGCGTGATGCGCTCTAGCCGTGCACGCTCATTGGCATCAATCAGGCGCGCAGCATCGGTTATTTCTCCACCATGTACAAAACGATGACCGATAACCATTGGTTGAGCGTTGCCTAAATCATGCAGTAACGCGTCAAACGCTTTAGCATGATTTTTGGAATGGTCTTGGCCAATATGCGCGTAGTGGAAGTTTCTCCGCTCACCATTTGCCGAAAATAAGCTCGCTTTGAGGCTGGATGAACCACTGTTAATCGTCAGTATGGTCAGCTCTGCCATGTCCAGTTATCTTCTTCAGGCAAATCAACCCCGTACTCATAGGCGTAGCGGCAGCACTCAATCTGCCGGTTACGCAACTGCTCTTGAACATGCGCACCTATTGCTTGCAATGCCGGAATGCGGTTGATTGCGTCTATGGCTAAGCTGAAGCGGTCTATCTGGTTTTGTATCGCCAGTTCTAACGGTGTATTGATACTGCCTTTTTCTTTATAGCCGCGCACATGTAAATTACTGTGATTGGTGCGGCGATAGGTCAGGCGGTGAATCAAATAAGGGTAGCCGTGAAAATTGAAAATAATCGGTTTATTGGTGGTAAACAGGCTATCAAAATCACGATCTGAAAGCCCATGCGGATGTTCGATTTGCGGCGACAATTTATACAAATCGACGACATTAACGAAGCGTATTTTGAGTTGTGGAAAGTGCCCGCGTAGCAGCTTGGTTGCCGCTAATGCTTCCTTAGTGGGGATGTCGCCAGCACATGCCATAACCAAATCAGGCTCTTGTCCTGCATCGTTACTGGCCCACTGCCAAATACCAAGGCCTTTAGTGCAATGCTTGATTGCGGAGTCCATGTCTAAATACTGCAAGTGTTTTTGTTTGTCGCAGACGATGACATTGATGTAATCGGTACTATTCAGGCAGTGATTGGCGACTGATAGCAGGCAATTGACATCAGGCGGCAGGTAAATACGGGTGACTTCAGGACTTTTGTTAACCACAATATCAAGAAAGCCTGGGTCTTGGTGCGTAAAGCCGTTGTGATCCTGCCGCCAAACGGTAGAGGTAATCAACAGATTAAGCGAAGAAACTGGCGCGCGCCAAGGTACCGCCTTGGACATGGCCAACCATTTTGCATGTTGGTTAAACATGGAATCAATCACATGCACGAAAGATTCGTAAGTGGAGAAAAAGCCGTGGCGCCCGGTTAATAAGTAACCTTCCAGCCAGCCTTCTACCGTATGTTCAGATAGCATTTCCATGACGCGACCATCGGGTGACAGTTCACCCCCATCGGCATCTTCAGGCAGGTAGTCAGCCAGCCAAGTTTTTTTACTGACTTCATAAATGTTATCCAGTTTATTCGAGCTATTTTCATCTGGTCCGAATACACGAAAATTGTGCATGTTTTGATGCATAATATCGCGTAAAAACTTGCCGAGAGGTTTAGTGTTTGGGGCTGAAACCGTACCTGGCGCATCCAAAGCAAGCGCATAATCGTTAAAATCCGGCATACGCAAGGCCTTGCGAAGCAAGCCGCCATTGCCATGCGGGTTGGCGCTCATGCGACGGTTGCCTGCGGGTGCCAGCGCTTTGAGTGTTTTTTGCAGTTGCCCGCTTTCGTCAAACAAATGCTCAGGTCGATAACTCCGTAACCAGGCTTCCAGTTGCATTAGATGCTCAGGGTTGTCTTTGATATTGCTCATAGGCACTTGGTGGGCACGCCAAAACCCCTCAACTTTATGACCATCAACTTCTTTAGGGCCAGTCCAGCCTTTAGGGCTGCGCAGCACTATCATTGGCCAGCGTGGGCGGATTGGTTTACCGCTGTCACGGGCTTCCTTTTGTATGCGCTTGATTTCATTCACACATAGTTCCAGCGTGGCCGCCATTGCTTGGTGCATGATCTCGGGATCACTGCCTTCAACAAAGTAGGGCGTCCAACCGTAACCAATGAAAAGGTTTTCAAGTTCTTCATGTGAAATACGTGAAAGAATGCTTGGGTTGTTAATTTTATAACCGTTGAGATGCAAAATCGGTAACACAGCACCGTCACGAATCGGGTTTAAAAACTTATTAGAATGCCACGATGTGGCAAGCGGACCAGTTTCAGATTCACCATCGCCCACCATCACGGTCACTAATAAATCAGGGTTATCATAAGCCGCACCAAACGCATGAGAGATGCTGTAACCTAACTCGCCACCTTCGTGGATTGAGCCTGGCATTTCAGGTGTGCAGTGGCTACCAATGCCGCCGGGGAACGAAAATTCTTTAAAGAACTGACGCAGACCTTCTTCATCTTCACTTTTATTCGGATATACCTCGCTGTAAGTGCCTTCCAGGTAGATTGGCCCTAATACACCCGGCGCACCGTGGCCAGGACCTGCCAGAAAAATAGCGTTAAGATCGTATTTTTTAATCAGGCGGTTAATATGAATATAAGCAAAACTCAAGCCCGGGCTTGAGCCCCAATGCCCAAGCAAACGTTGTTTGATGTGCTCTGGCTTAAGTGGGGTTCTTAATAATACGTTATCGCGTAGATAAATCATGCCCGCCGATAAATAATTGCAGGCTTGCCAATACTTGTGGGTGAGTTCTAACTCTTGGTCAGAAAGTGGCGGAGTAGTTTGCAGGTTGTTCATTAAATGGGCCTCTGCTCAGTGCGTGCTGTTAAATTCAACGGTTACAAAGTATGACTGATTTGTACGGTTAAGTGTACAACGCTGAAGTAATGGGCAAAATAAGGGTAGGCACTTAGCCATACATTATATTTTGTAGCGGCTTATTCTAATAAATATGGTTAAAACCTATGGTCGTAGCATTTACAAGTTCGGATGATTGAAGAGATTTTGAGTACGCGTAGACTGTCTGAAAAATTCAATTCAATTAAATTCAGACAGTACTTGGATTAAGCGGTAATAACAGAGCCAACAAACCGTTATGAATAAAAAAATTGTACAAAGGCGCGCGTTACGCAGCTTATTTAGTCTTGTGCAGGCTTAACACCAGTGGCCGCGTGGTTGCGACCCTGAATCGCTGGCACCAATCCATCGTGTTTGTCAGGATCAAGCGTTTTGTTGATTTCAATGCCTTTACGATAATAATCAACATCCGTCACAGGATCCGGCACAGTGATGGCAAAATACAAGGTGATGAATGAGGCGATGACTACCGTTAATGGGCCGCCGACTACCAGCCACATGTGTCCGTAATGCCACCATGGTTGAGAGGTTTCATTGTCGATAGTTTTATTCATGTTTATGCCTTATGCGTTAATCTTTAAACTGTTGATTAGAGTGTTATCAGGGTACTTTAGTTATCTAGTTATTAGTTATCTAGGTACTAAAAATACCGCTTTTTCAATGACTGATTCTTGGCTCACCATCGACTTTACTTCAAATTGCACTTTGTGTGACCCTGAAGCCATTGAACCATCTGGAATTTGCAGGCGTACTGGAATCCAGCGTGATTCTGCCGCATTAACCGTGACGATTTTGTTTTTTGCCGCCACGTCTGATTCAATGGTTAAGTTGTTAATGCCAGTGGCGCTAAGCTGATAATGCTGGGAGGCTTCGGTGGCATTCATAATTTGCAGGCGATAGACGTTTTCTAGCATACCGCCTGGCGCCAGACGTGCCATTACACCGCGATCGCGTACTACATCTACTCTAAATGATGACCTTAACCACAAACTTGTAAATACAGCAGCTACCAGCAGGGTAAGGATGGCGGCATAAATAATGACACGTGGTCGCATGATGTGACGTAACACCTGTTTTTTTGACCAGCCTTGGTTCATGGCGTTTTGAGTGGAGTATTTTACCAGCCCACGTTCGTAGCCCATTTTATCCATGACCGTATCGCACACATCGGCACAGGCGCCGCAACCAATGCATTCGTATTGCAAGCCTTTACGAATATCAATACCTGTTGGGCAAACTTGTACGCACATGCTGCAATCAATGCAGGCGCCTAAATTTTTGTTTGTAATATCCGCTTTGCGTGAGCGGTTGCCACGAGGTTCACCACGGGCTTCGTCATAGGTGACGATTAGTGTGTCGTCATCAAACATTGCACTTTGAAAGCGCGCGTATGGGCACATGTATTTACACACTTGTTCGCGCATAAAACCGGCATTGCCGTAGGTGGCAAAGCCGTAAAAAATAATCCAGAAGGTCTCCCATGGGCCTAAGCTTAGATTTACAACAGCACTGCTCAATTCACGAATGGGCGAGAAGTAGCCTACAAAGGTAAACCCAGTCCACAGGGCAAATATAATCCATACAGCATGCTTTGCACTTTTTTTAAACAGCTTTTTACGCGACATTGAAGCATCATCAAGCTTCATACGCGCGGCTCTGTCACCTTCTATTTTAGCTTCTATCCAAAGAAAAATTTCAGTGTAAACGGTTTGTGGGCAAGCGTAGCCACACCACAAGCGCCCTGCGATGGCTGTGAATAAAAACAGGGATAGGGCGGAGATAATCAGTATTGCTGTGAGGTAAATCAGGTCTTGCGGGTATAGCACGAGGTTAAAGATATAAAAGCGCCTTGCTTCAAGATCAAATAACAACGCTTGGCGACTGCCCCATTCAAGCCAGGGGACGCCGTAAAAAACGAGCTGGGTCAGCCAGATGGTGACCCAGCGCCATTTAGTGAAGAACCCAAACGTGCTACGAGGATATATTTTATCCGCCGCTGCATACAAGTTTATTACGACAGCCTCAGGCGTTGAACTTTTTGTGTCTGAGGACTCGGTCGGGTTCTGTTTTTTCGTCATATTGCTACTTACTTATTGCGCCGTTTCTTGCGCTACATCGCTCGTTGCACCGTTGTTAGACAAGCCCCAAACATAAGCCGCCAGCACGTGAATTTGCTCTGGAGAGAACTTGCTTTCTTGAGCAGGCATTTGGTTATTGATGCCGACATTGATGCGTTTAATAATCGCAGCCTCGCCAGCACCATGTAGCCAAACGTCATCAGTCAGGTTCAGTGCACCAATGGCTTGGTTGCCTTTGCCGTCGGCACCGTGACAAGCCGCGCAGATTGCAAACTTTTCTTTACCTAATTCTGCACGCGCCGCGTCATGGTTGCTGTTTGACAAGCTCAACACATAATTAGCTACGTTTTTAACTTCATCTTCAGATCCAATCGCAGACCCCATTGGCGGCATAATGCCATTGCGACCGCTGGTAATGGTTTGTTGGATGGTTTCAGGGCTACCGCCATAAATCCAATCATGATCGGTTAAGTTTGGAAAGCCTTTACTACCGTGAGCATCTGAACCATGACATTGCGCACAATTGTTCATAAACAAGCGTTCGCCAATGGCTTGAGCTTCAACATTGTTTGCTAACTCTTCAACTGGCATGGCAGCAAATTTTGCATACAGCGGCGCAATGGTTTTATTGGCGGTTGCCATTTCTTGCTCATATTGCCCAACTTGAGACCAACCTAGCTTGCCTTCATAAGTAGCGAGTGCTGGGTAGGCTGCAAAGTAAAACAGTGAGAATACAATGGTAATGATAAACATCCACACCCACCAGCGTGGCAGGGGGTTGTTCATTTCACGCAAAGTTTCATCCCATACATGGCCATTGGTGTTGTCACCACCGGGGCTACTAGCTTTAATTTTGCTGGTAACCCATAGTAATAAAGCACAACCCAACACCCCGGCCAGGGAAATTACCGTGATGAAGATGGGCCAAAAACTACTGGTAAAGTCGCTCATTTTATTTTCCTCTAAACTTCAAATTAAGAAGTTTTAACTTTAGGTTTATTTAATTTTTAATCATTGGTAAAGGGTAGGTTGGCCGCATCTTTAAAGTCTGATGTGTCGCGGCGTTTCCAAGCCCAAATGATGATGCCAATAAATACGATAAAACTCATCACTGTGGCTAAAATACGGAGTGTGTTGATATCCATCTGTATCCCCTTTTTATTTTAAATGAGTGCCCAAAACTTGAAGGTAAGCAATAATCGCATCCAGCTCAGTAACGCCTTTTGCTTCTTCTGCCGCGCCTGCAATTTGTGCGTCAGTGTAAGGCACACCTACTGCACGCAGTGCGCGCATGTTAGGTGCAAGTGACGCTGCATCCACTGGTGTTGTTTCTAACCAGGGGTAGGCTGGCATGATAGATTCAGGCACGAGGTCACGCGGATTAATTAAGTGAATACGTTGCCATTCATCACTGTATTTGCCGCCGACACGGTGTAAATCTGGACCAGTACGTTTACTACCCCATTGGAAGGGATGGTCATACACAAACTCACCTGCTACAGAGTAATGCCCGTAACGCAATGTTTCTGCACGGAATGGGCGAATCATTTGTGAGTGGCAGTTGTAGCAGCCTTCACGTGTGTAAATGTCTCGCCCAGCCAGTTGCACTGGTGTGTAAGGCTCTAAGCCTTTGATGGGTTCAGTGGTCGATTTTTGAAAGAACAACGGCACGATTTCCACCAAGCCCCCAAAAGCTACCGTTACTAAAATCAGCACAATCATCAGAAAGTTGCTGGTCTCAATTTTTTCATGGCTGAAGCCAGGTTTTTTATCTTGATTTGACATGATGATTTTCCTTAAGCGTGAGCAGCAACAGGTGGAATAGTCGCAATGGCAGCTTTACCACTGGTCGCAGTTTTAAGCACATTCCACAGCATGATAATCATGCCACTGAGGTAGAGCAGACCACCCAACATACGAATAATGTAGTAGGGATGTTTTGCTTTAACGCTTTCAACAAAGGTGTAGGTGAGTGTGCCGTCAGCATTGATAGCGCGCCACATTAAACCTTCCATCACGCCGGCAATCCACAGTGCTGCGATATAAAGCACGATACCTACTGTAGCTAGCCAGAAGTGCAACTCAATTGCTTTCATACTGTGCATTTGTTTTTGACCAAATAAACGTGGAATCATGTAGTAAATAGCACCCATTGAAACCAAACCAACCCAGCCTAGCGCACCAGAGTGAACGTGACCAACAGTCCAGTCTGTGTAGTGTGAAAGTGAGTTAACAGTTTTAATCGCCATCATCGGGCCTTCAAACGTACTCATACCGTAGAAAGATAATGAAACAATCATGAAGCGTAAAATTGGATCAGTACGTAATTTGTGCCATGCGCCTGATAAGGTCATCATGCCGTTAATCATACCGCCCCAGCTTGGTGCTAATAAAATCAGTGAGAACGCCATACCTAAAGATTGTGTCCAGTCAGGTAAAGCGGTGTAGTGCAAGTGGTGAGGACCCGCCCACATGTAAGTGAAAATCAATGCCCAAAAGTGCACAATAGATAAGCTGTAAGAGTAAACAGGACGGTCAGCTTGTTTAGGTACAAAGTAATACATGATGCCTAAGAAACCTGCTGTCAGGAAGAAACCAACCGCGTTGTGACCATACCACCATTGCACCATTGCATCTTGTACACCAGCGTAGGCTGAGTATGATTTCATCATGCTTGCTGGCATTGCAGCACTATTTACAATGTGCAATAAAGCTACAGTGATAATAAATGCGCCAAAGAACCAGTTAGCTACGTAGATATGTTTAACTTTACGTGTGCCGATGGTGCCAAAGAACACTACCGCATAAGCTACCCAAACCAGCGTAATTAAAATGTCGATTGGCCACTCAAGCTCAGCGTATTCTTTACCTTGAGTAAAACCTAAAGGCAGTGAAATTGCTGCAGCTAAAATAACCGCTTGCCAGCCCCAAAACGTAAACTTGGCTAATTGCGGTAAAAATAGCGTGGTATGACAGGTGCGTTGTACTACATAGTATGAAGTGGCAAACAAGGTGCAGCCACCAAATGCAAAAATAACCGCATTTGTGTGTAATGGACGTAAACGACCAAAGCTTGTCCACGGTAAGCCGAGATTGAGCTCTGGCCAGACAAGTTGTGCGGCAATAATAACGCCGACTAACATGCCCACCACGCCCCAAACCACGGCCATGATAGAAAATTGCCGTATAACACCATCGTTATACGTCGTTGATTGAGTATTTAAGGCTTGCATTTAGTTCCCCCCAAGTGCGTAAGAGTGTTGCTTATTGATAATTCATTGTGGATTTTACACCGTGACATTTTGTCGCATTTGGTCAAGGTCGTATTTGATACAGATCAATTAGCTGGCGTTAAGAAATAAAACATTTGTTTATGAAGATTTCTTTGCTCATTGTTATGTGCACATGAGTAAATGCGGCGTGATTCAGTAGCTGCATAAGTCTAATTCTAGAAACGTTAAAAGCCGCATGCTAAATGCGGAGTTGTATGTTCACAAACATACATACAGGGTGTAATGTTATACACTTTCATTCCATATTGAAGCTGATTAACTACTGGCTTTCATTCACTATTAGCTTCCTTAATATGACAAATGTCTCTGCTACACAAAATCCCCACCAAAACCATCTGCTTAATGCACTCCTAGAGGTAGATTACGACCGTTTGTTTCCTAATCTTGAGTTGGTTGAAATGCCATTAGGCGAGGTACTTTATGAATCTGGCGGAAAATTAAAATATGTTTATTTTCCAACAACAGCCATCGTGTCGCTACTGTATGTGATGGAAAATGGCGCATCGGCTGAAATTGCAATTGTTGGTAATGAAGGTATTCTTGGTATATCTGTATTTATGGGTGGCGATACTACGCCTAGTCGCGCTGTTGTACAAAGTGCCGGCTATTGCTACCGCATGAAGGCGCAGCCGTTAAAAAATGAGTTCAATAATGCGGGGCCAGTGATGCGCCTCTTATTGCGTTACACCCAGGCCCTGATTACCCAAATGTCACAAACTGCGGTGTGTAATCGACACCATTCTGTTGAACAGCAACTTTGCCGCTGGTTACTTCTTAGTCTTGATCGTCTCACTTCGAATCAATTGAATATGACACAAGAGCTGATTGCCAATATGTTGGGTGTGCGCCGTGAGGGCGTGACTGAGGCTGCAGGTAAATTGCAACATGCAGGGCTAATTGAATACAGCCGTGGTCGGATATTAGTACTTGACCGTCCTGAGCTAGAGCTACGTGCCTGTGAGTGTTACCAAGTTGTTAAAACAGAGTTTGATCGGCTACTACCATCTCTGCATGCTATTGCTAAATGAAATGCGGTTTGGGCTGCATCGGCTAGGTAAACAATCAGTTAAGCATTTCCTCCTCGCTTTCAGTGGCAATTCGTTCCGCGATTAAGTCCTCTCAAATCATTTCATTGAGCACCTCTTCAGGCACATACTCCGCATGGCTATATGGTATTTGTCGCCTGGATATTCTAGCCATTAATTTTTACGTACGCTAACGTACAGACATATCCAGTCTTTACCGTCTAACATTAAGCCGATTCAATTTGTCAGTAAGCGCTGATGTAAGGCTTATTTCTTAAAGTAGCTACAAGTACCTATGTAAATTCGAAACGTTAGTCTATAAAAGCTTAGGAGATATTCGGAGTGCTATTTAACCAACTGGTTCCACCGACAAATCGTCTGTTAGATTTTCTACCTATATCTGACTATCGTCGCTTGATTTTAAAGTGTGAATCAGTAGAGCAGATGCCTAACGATGTTCTTAATAATGCTGGTGATAAAATTCTGCACGTTTACTTTCCAACCCAATGCATTATCTCGCTAATGAAACATATTGATGTAGATAAAGGTTTAGAAGTTGGCATGATAGGAAACGAGGGCATGCTAGGTAGCACGCTACTTTTAGGCGTTGATACTTCACCATTTACAGCCGTTATTCAGCAGGCAGGTATCACGTTGCGCATGCCTACAAAAACATTTACATATGAGTTGGAACAGAGTGTTGTATTTCAGAAGCTGATAAAACGCTATGCAAAAGTGTTGTTTAGCCAGCTAGTGCAAAATGCTGCCTGCACGCGTTTTCATGTAGTGGAGTCGCGTTTAGCAAGGTTACTTTTAATGATCCGGGACAGATCACAATCGCAGTGTTTTCATATCACTCAGGAGACTTTGGCGCAAAAATTAGGCGTGCGCCGCGTAGGCGTAACCAAGGCCGCATGCACATTGCAGCATAAAATGCTTATTAGCTATAGTCGTGGTGATATTGTGATTCAAGATAATGCTGGATTAGAAGCATTATCTTGTAGTTGCTACCAAACAGACAATGAAACCTATAGTCGTATTTTTCATGGTTGAATCGATACCTAAATAAACGCAGTCTTGCGGATTTAAATTTACCTAGGTAACGCATCGTCATACGGCACTGCTGGTAGCATGTTTAGGTTAACGTCGGCCAATAAGCAAACCGATAACCACACCAACACCGGCAGCAAGCCCAATAGAGCGCCATGGATTTTCATGCACATAAACATCGGTCACTTTTGCCGCTGCTTTGGTTTTGGCAAGCATTTCATCTTGTGCATCGGCTAACTTGGCTTTTGCAATGCTCAGTGATTTTTCTGCTTTGGATCGCACCTCAGCAATTTTTTCGCCACTAGTATTTGCAGTGGCTTTTAGCAGTGCTTCAGCATCTGTAATGACTGCTTTAAACTCGTTAATCAATTGACTTTTGTTGAATTGGTTAGCTAGACTTTCCATGCTTTTCTCCATTATTAACTAAACTGTATTTAATATATTTAAACTTAACCGTTGTTGCTTATCTCTATAAGCCCGGGGACTAATGCTATTTGCGTGCGAAAAGCAGGAAAGCGCCCGCCACCATCGCCGCCACACCAGCCCATACCGGAATGTTTACGGTTTCTTTGTCTTTAACTGAAAGCTCTATCGGGCCTATCTTGGCTTGATGCGTCTCTTTTGTGTAGGTAAAGCTACCATACGCCAACCCAAGTGCGCCAGCCACGATCAGCGCGATTGCCAACATTTTGACTGCATTCATCTTAATCTTCTCCTCTACAAAATATTTACACAGATAACTGGGTGCCTTAGTAAAGTAGATGTGGTGAACCGCTTCATTTACTCACCTACAACCGTCGCCCCTGAATCACGCGTACCAATACCACCACAATGGCTACAACCAAAAGAATGTGAATTAATCCACCCATGGTGTACGCTGAAACTAAGCCAAGTACCCAAAGAATCAGCAATATAATTGCTATGGTTTCGAGCATTTTTTACTCCTTAAAAAAATAGTCAGATTGACTACTTAACTTTTAGTTGCATGTCGTTTTTAACAGAGGTCACACCATTAACGCCGCGTGCAATTTCGACCGCCTTGTCAATGTCAGCTTCTGAGCTAACAAAACCACTCAACTGCACCACGCCCTTGTAGGTTTCGACGTTTATTTCAGCTGATTTTAATGTAGGGTCATTTAATATTGCAGCTTTTATCTTTGTCGTAATAACGCTGTCATCAATGTATTCACCTGCGCTTTCTTTCTTAGACGTTGATGTTTCTTTATTTTGGGTGGTTGAGGCACAACCCAGTGTTGTGGCTAATACGCCAGCAAGGATAATTGTAGGGATATATTTAAGTTGTTTCATGGCTGTACTCCATGTGAATTCAAAAAATAGACAATGAAAAAATTTTAATGATGACAACTCTTGCATACTTCTATTGCCATTGTTTTTAATGTGACGAATACCTTAATGCTATGAAAATTAATTGAATATACGTGTCAGCACGTATCTATTAATTACTTATTCAATAGGATGATTATGACCAATTATTAAAAGTTTATCCGTGCGCTAACGTACATATACGGAAGGAAGCCTTGCTGTGAATTTTCAGTCAGCTTTACGTACGCTAGCGTACAGACGACCGATAATTTATGCGATATTTTCCCAACCTGACGTAGGAGTGTTTTTCTCTGGCAACTTCCGCCAACATGGCTCCTTTTGTTCTAGGTTTTTGTACTGATTTTTTACCTAACTTCAATCTTGTGAAAAGATAGTTAGCCACAGAGAGCAATGTGTTTAGTTAGGGTGACTATTTGCTGGAGATACTTGCTGATGGATATATATAAAATTAAGTATTTCAGTATTGCAGAACTGGCAACAATGCTTTGTATGTCAATGCTCCTAGGTTGTACATCAATACCCACCATGGTGCCTGACATGGCGATGTCACCATCGCATCCAGTACAACTCGATGGTGCAAATGGCCCATTAACTACTCAGCAGAGCAAGGCGATTCTCGCTAGGCTTAAGAAGAATGGCGACGATACCAATATCTTCGATAAACATCTGGCGCTGGAAGCGGAGATTGTAGGCAGCCCACTGGTAGTAGGCAACAAAGTGGAGTTGCTGGTTGACGGCCCGACCACTTACAGCGCTATGTTTGTAGCTATAGAGAATGCGAAGGACCATATCAATATGGAGACCTTCATCATTGAGGATGATGAAATCGGGCAGCGTTTTGCCGAACAACTTATTAGCAAGCAAAGAAGCGGCGTACAGGTAAACTTGATTTACGATAGTGTGGGGTCAATCAATACACCTGAAGCGTTTTTTAACGCTTTGAAAGAGGTCGGCATGAATGTTTTGGAATTCAACCCGATTAACCCACTCAATATGCGTAAAAGCTGGCAAGTCAACCAACGCGATCATCGTAAGCTATTGATTGTGGATGGTCAGATCGCCTTTGTTGGCGGCATTAATATTAGCAGCGTATATTCGAGCGGGTCTTTCAAAAAATCCAAGTCAAAAAATGAAGAGCAACCATGGCGAGATACCCATTTACGCTTGGTAGGCCCAGTAGTCACTGAGTTTCAAAAACTGTTTATGGCAACATGGAGCCAACAAAAAGGCGAGCTATTGACCGCTAGAAATTACTTTCCTGAGCTCGGCAATAAGGGTAATGAGGTCGTGCGCGCTATCGGTAGCTCGCCAGAAGAACCCTACAGCCAAATCTATGCCACCTTGCTCTCTGCCATCAATAGTGCAGAAACCCGGATTTTTTTGACCAACGCTTATTTTGTTCCAGATCCTCAGCTACTTACAGCTTTAAAGGATGCCGTGCAGCGCGGTGTTGACGTAAGGCTACTTTTACCCGAAAAAACAGATTCAGTCATGGTGTTTTATGCATCTCGTTCTTATTACGATGAGCTACTGAGTGCAAATATCAAAATTTATGAAAGACAGGATGCATTGCTGCATGCCAAGACTGCGCTCATAGACGGTGTATGGTCAACGATAGGCTCGACCAATCTTGACTGGCGTAGTTTCGTCAACAATCAGGAAATCAACGCCGTTATGCTGGGGCAAGATTTTGGCGATCAAATGCAGACCTTGTTTGAAAAAGATCTGGAATCGTCCAAACTTGTGACGCTGGAATCGTGGAGAAAACGTCCAGTCAGCTCACGTATTAAAGAAAGAGCGGCGCGTTTGTGGGCACGCTTCCTTTAAACTATTTACCATAAACCAGTGGTATTTTTTCAAAGAAACCGAGTTTGTCATATGCGGACTTATTATAAATAAGGATAAATCTATGCGCTGGGTAACCTTTTTGCTAGCTATTAGCAGTCTATGGCTCCTTAATGCGAACGCATCGGCTACAGCGTCAAACATATCTAGCATAGCTTTGCGCGCAAAGCACACCGAGTTAACCAAACAGCTACGTAGCAATCAGTTTCAACGTGCGCTGTATATTAACTCTACGGAATCCTCGCACGATTTAAAAGGCGAAATCTATGCTGTGGTTGATTATCCATTTGCCACCGTTAATATGGCACTCAACGACCCCGCGCATTGGTGTGATGTACTGATACTGCACATTAATATCAAATACTGTCATGCATCCAGCAATGATATTAAGACTACTCTCACTGTCAATCTTGGTAAAAAATATGATCAACCGCTGGCAGATACCTATCGCGTCGAGTTTAACTATCGGGGAATTATCACAACGCCGGATTATTTTGCACTGGAACTCAACGCCGAGAACGGCCCCTTAAGTACCCGTGATTATCGTATCTGGGTTGAGGCTACACCGGTTAAAGATGGGCGCACATTTCTACATTTCACCTATGCCTATAGCTTTGGTTTAACAGGTAGCCTCGCAATGAAAGGCTACCTGGCAACCATCGGCAGGGGTAAAGTCGGGTTTACCCTCACCGGTAAACTGCCCAATGGCAAGTCTGCCTATATTCAAGGGGTACGCGGTGTGGTTGAACGCAATACCATGCGCTATTACCTAGCAATCGATGCTTATCTTGCTGCATTGGCTACACCTGCCAAAGCTCAGCTAGAGCAACGGTTACTGCTGTGGTATAAATCCAACGAAAAATATTCCCGCCAGTTGCATGAAGTTGAGCGCGACGAGTACTTAAAAATGAAACGTAAGGAATATCAGCGCCAGCAGGTAGCCCAGTAGGCTATATCAATGATTAAACTGTTTAAAATTGCATCAGTTAGTTTTATAACAATATGTTTGGTACTAATAAGTTCGGTAATAAGCAGACACTAGATTACCTGCCTCTAATCTCATGCAATCATGAGGACTATTGGCAAGTGTCGTACAACATTCAAACTGGAAAAATACACATGTACCGAAACGTAACGAAAAGTAATTGTAGCCGATGTAAATGCAGTAGCGAGCACTTTAAAGTGCTCGCTGTATGAAAAAACTAATTGTCACTTGTGTTTTATTTACAGCATGTGCCGCTATCACTGACATAGCATTTGCCGATGGGTTGGTTGAAATTGCCAAACCGGTAGCAAGTCTCGAGCTGGTTGAAGTGGCACTGCCGCTACCGCACAACCCAACCAAAGTAGAACGTTTATCTGATCGCGTAGCCAACAAAAGCTATCTAATCCCAGTAGCCGAAATTATTGGATTTGATTTTCTTCTAAATCAGTTTAATCGCCGCTACAGCGGCAGTAGCGATTATGATTCAAACTTTTCAACTATCCGGCACAACTTGAACAGCAGCTGGAAGGACGACAGGGATCCTTTCAATATTAACCAGCTAGGTCATCCATATCAGGGTTCCATGTACCATGGTTTTGCTAGGTCTGCCGGTCTCAATTATTGGGAATCATTAGGTTACACCTTGGCAGGAAGCGCTTTTTGGGAAATAGCCGGAGAAAAAGTGCCTCCCTCTAAAAACGACATGCTCTCAACTGGTTTTGGTGGTTCTTTTCTTGGTGAAGCACTCTTTAGAATGTCGAATCTAGTCCTTGAGAAAGGTGGCAGTTCTCCCAGTTTCTGGCGTGAGACTGGTGCAGCTATTATCTCTCCCTCCGCCGGATTCAATCGGTATGCACTGGGAGATAGATTCGACGCTGTTTTTGCAAGTAATGATGCTGCATATTACAGCCGCCTTCAGTTCGGCATCAGCAATACCATTCATGGTGACCTGAGTACCACCGCTGAAATTAAACGCAACGATGCTCAACTGGATTTTTTAATGGGTTATGGTCTGCCAGGAAAACCGGGTTATGCTTATACACGCCCTTTTGATTATTTCGTGTTTCAAAGTACGGCTTCAAGCGCCAATATATTTGAGAGTGTGATGACTCGAGGTTTGCTGTTTGGGCGCGATTATCAAGTTGGAGAAAATTATCGCGGGTTGTGGGGGTTATATGGCAGCTATGATTATATTTCACCGCAAACTTTTCGCATATCCAGTACAGCTCTGTCGCTAGGCACAACGGGGCAGTTATGGCTAAGTGAGTCAGTAGCACTCCAAGGGACGGTTATGGGCGGCGTTGGCTACGCCGCTGTTGGGACCAACAATGGAAAGACAGCACAGGATTATCATTACGGGGTGGCACCGCAAGGCTTGGCTGCGTTACGTGTTATTTTTGGTAAAAAAGCTTCTGTGGACTTTACCGGGCGTGAATATTTTGTAAGTGACGTCGATAACATACACAAAGGTGGTCACGATAACATCGTGCGTGCAGATGTTGCCTTTACTTACCGAGTTTATCGTAAACACGCGGTAACGATAAAGTATCAATGGAACCAGCGTGATGCAACTTTCCCTGATATTGGCGATAAAAAACAGGCGACAGGCACGCTGGGGATTTTTTATACATTTCTTGGGCATGATGGGTTTGGTGAGATAGATTGGCGCTAACAAGTGAATTGCACCTGTTTAAGGTCATTGAAGAAATCGCAGAGCTGATGCTTATTGTCGCCTGTATTCATCTGATTCTAGGTGTCTATATTCGCCGCTACCAATCTGCATGGTCTAAATCATTAGAAAAACGAAAACTGGCAACGCTATTGGTGCTTATTCTAGCCGTCACTGCAATTAAAGTGAGTGAAGATGCAATCGGAGGAGAATCTGGCCCGATTGACAATGCGATCTTGATTTTCATTCATAGCCACGTACCAAACACGCTAACGTGGCTATTTGAAGCCGTGACACTTAGCGGGTCATCAACCGTTTTATTGACACTCGCCGCACTGACGGTAATCCTACTTCTATACTCAAAACATCGTGCAGAGGCTTTAATCGTGGCAGCGTCCACTATTAGTAGCACCCTTGTGATTTACATCATTAAAGCGATTATCAGCCGAGATCGGCCAAAGTTGTGGGAAGATACCGTTTGGTATTGGGGTTCCAGCTTTCCTAGCGGCCATACGCTAGCAGTTGCAGCATTAGCCACAGCCATGGTTCTATGTGTAAGCCGAATCAGACCTGCATTGCGCAATTTCGTACTGGTGACAGCAGTTTTATGGATATTTTCTGTCGCCATCTCGCGTCTGGTACTTGGCGTACACTGGCCAACTGACGTGTTGGCGGCCGCGTGCATAGGGGCGTTTATACCTCTGGCGATGAGCGTCGTGATTGAAATACGTAATACCTAACAGCATTAAAACTTCAATCATCTTCATCAGTAGCTGAACTTATGCATGCGGGAAACATAACCACTGAATCAAATAGACAAAAAATAATGCCTTAGTGTTTTAACACACTAAGGCATCTCGGATTATCTACCTTAATCGCGATGCTCTTCGCCACGATCACCTTTATGATTGTCATGGCCCCTTTGGTGATCATTATCTCTATGATTGTCATGACTTCTACGATAACCTTCATCATGACCTCTCACATAACAACCGCTCAGACCAACTAACACCAAACTTAAAACTACCAATAACTTTTTCATCATGACTCCTTCTGGTAAACACTTAACCGTTTACCCTTGTTTTTATCGTAATCATTCATCAGCAAATACAAGCATGGTGAATTAAGTCATCCTGCAATCAGATTATGCTATAAATCTGGTAGTACTTCTAATGTAGAGAATAGACTACAGAAACTCAGTCTTTCTTTAGTATCAAACTATTTTTAACTGATTTAACGCCTTCAGTATCCGCTGCAATTTTTTCAGCTTGCTGAATTTGATCTTCCGTTTCAACAAAGCCACTTAATATTACAACGCCCTGATGTGTTTTAACACTTACTTTTAGGCTTTTTAGACCCTCATCTTTTAATAAATTACCTTTAACTTTTGAGGTGATAAAACTATCTTTGGCAATGCGTTTAACGTTTTTTTGATCAGCTTTTGATTTGAAATTTGTATATTCTTCTTGGTTAAGGCTACCGTCATTGTCTTTATCGGCATCATTAAAGTGATTATTAAAAAGCTTTTCACTTTTTACTTCTGATTTAGTAAGGCTGTTGCTGTTGTCAAGGTCCAATGCTTTGAATGCGGTGGTATAAGCTGATTGATTTGCATCCGTAATATTATCCAAAGCGAAGACTTGTGAACTGGCTGAGCTTACTGTCAATGCAACGACAAGCAGGGTCGATTTAATGTGTGTGCTGTTTCTCATGGAAATTTCCTAAATTAATATAAAAATGAATCCTTGTCATAGTAAGCTGGAGTGTTAATTTAAGTCTGTACGCTAGCCAACATAGCAATCTGCTATATTTTTATGTTTAATAATTTTAACCATCACTGGGCGGTTTCAAGGTTGAAGTGCAAATATTACACCCCTTCAAAACTTAAAATCATGTAGTCAGCTACTTAGGCATTGTTGCTTGCGGTGGCGTCACCCTCGCGCTTCTGTCCGCTACGCCAGATATTCACAACAAGAATCTCGATACCACGCTAGCCCCTGTCAACGAATAGAGTCTTTGGTGTGCGACCGGTCATTTTTTAAAAGTGCGTTTTAAAAATGCAACTTGTTCCGTGAGTCCTTTAAATTTAAAAAATGGTAACTGACCAAAGTACGGATGTTTAACTGATTCGTGCAAAGGTCTTAAGGCGAGTTTATATCCAAAAATAATGGGTAGTTTGATTAGGTACCGTGTATCGCGACTAGGAGTAAACCATCGCTGAAAGTGATAGCGGCAAACCAATAGACTCACGCAACCCGCTAAGTAAACTGGATGAGCAGGTGGGTATGCATCTATCTTCTGAGCGTTTCCCTGAACCCAATATCAATATACAATCACCCTAAATTAACACTTGGAAATCGCATGTTATCTCTACGATCATTGATTATCACTGGTTTAATCTTACTGGTTACGGTGCTGTTATCTGCCTGCATGACGGGTGCTTATGTGGCTACCGAGCTAGAAAATGCCGATAGAAAAAAAGCCTATACGCAACATGTCGCCATTTTTAAACAACACATCAAAGCTTTGCAAGACAAAGGAGACCCGCTGGGGGATTACTTTTACGCACTAGGCAACTCCGACGGCTGGATAAAAGACGTAAAAGATCCTAAAGAAATTACTGCTTTATTTGAGAAAGCCGCAGCAAAAGGCTCTATGGATGCCAATATTTTATTGGCGTTGCAGGAGGCCAGTAGCGACCCTAAGCCAGGAAGGTTGGATTATTTAAAAAGTCCTAGAGGAAATATCGCGGCTTGGGAATCTGGCTTGGCTAAATTGCTACCCTTGTTGCAGGAACAGTGCTATGCACGACGGCTAACGACGGGAGACCTCTTCGATCCTCGCCCGCAAGAGGACTATTATTCTATTGCTGGTGAGATTTGGCCAACGTTTCGCGATGGTCATCATACGCAGAGCAATCAAGGAGAATGGGTGCTCAAGGTTCCAAAAAACCCAGAACGCCAGAAAATATGGGAAGACATAGACAATAACTGCAAGTTTCCACCAGATGTATGGCTAGATACCTTATACCGCGACTAGGAGCAAACCATGGCTGAAAGTGATAGTGGCAAACCAATAGACCCACGCAACCCGCTAAGCAAACTGGATGAACGGGTGGGTATGCATCTATCATTTTGGGCGTATCCGCAGCCAGGCATTGAAAAGGCTAACAAAGTAGCCCCATATCCAGAATCTTGGAAACAAGCTGAGCCTGGACTGGGTCTACCTGAAGGCTGGCCAGTCGCCAACCAAGATGTCAACGGAACCCTTGCAAAAGGCAGCCCTGAAGGCTGGAACACTCAGCATAACGCTAAAACTGGCAAGCTAGAAAATCAGTTTATGGTGTCGATTAACACCAAAACCCACGAAATTACTATCGACTTTAAAGGCTCTGATGCCTCGAGCAATTGGGTGTCGGACTTTACAAATGCTGGTGCGAGTGAGTTTGCCAAAATTCAAGAAAAAGCGCAAAAAGCTTACGATGCCATCAAAGCAAATCCTGACTATAAAGACTATCACTACGCCGTCACTGGTCACAGCCTAGGCGGCGGTATGGCGCAGAGCATAGCGCTCAAGAACAATCTTGATGCCTACGTGTATAACAGTCTGCCGATTGCCAGTGACACCATTAACAGTGACTACTTCAAAGATGTAGGTGGCTATAAGGTAGCACTTAAACAGTATCAAGATGCCAACCATCAAGTGCACGATGTGCGTACCCCCAACGATATTGCGACTTACAATTACGATAAGTTCATGCAAAACCAGTATCTCAGCGGTCACGTTGGGGCTGGGCCCACCATGTTGCCTGGTTCGTCAATGCCTGCTTCAATCAAAACAGCGCTGATGCTTGGTGGTTATACTACACCAGTAGCAACGGCTATCATGGGCAAAGATCACACCATGGGTGCAATGTTTAACGGTCAACAAGGACTTGCAGTTGGTGAGGCTGGTCGTTATAGCATCCCAGAAGGGCATCAGGACTTTGCGCAATTAACCCCAGAGGCGCGCAAGCTGTTTATTAAACTAAGTGAGTCTCCTGTTGTGAAAGCGATGCAAACGCCAAGTAGCGGCGGCGACATTAGCATGACTGACAAATTTGAGATGAAGCACGAAGATGGCGGTACGCAACACATTACGGTTTACCGCAACTCGCGCGAAATCGATATTGATTACTACGATAAAGACGGCAAGCGTACATTGGTTAATATTGATAGAAAAGGTCGTGCAACAGCAACTGAATACGACGCCAATAACACAACGCCGATAAAAACCGAGAAAATCGGATTATATACTGACCCGCTAGCACAACAGCCGACGAACTTTGCTGCACAATCAGAGACTTTGAAAACAGAGAATTTGGCTGGCGTAACGAAGTCGCCAGCGCTGGTTATCCGCGATCAAATTGCTAAAAACTTAGCGAATGATCCATTTTTTTTGTCTCGATTGGCCTTAATGGACTCTGGCGAAGATGTTGCTAATTCGACACCTCAAGCATATACACACTCGCAACAATCTTCTCAAGTAAAATCCGCCGAAGCCTGACGCTTTTTTGCAATTTGAAATTGCGCAACAGAAGGCTGTGAATGCCTAACGAGGTTCTCAATAACACCCCTTCAAAAACTTAAAATCATGAAATTCTTGATGAGTTTTTACTGGTAACTGTGTAAATTGGCATAAACTATACAAATCTGTATAGTTTGAATGTAGTGCCATCTTAAATAGTGGTGAATTCAACAGTGATTAAGTTTAATCAGAAGGAAGATTGTTATGCCTAAGCCGTTGCAAATTAAATTGTTAAAGTTCATGAGCGCCAAAACGTTGCTGTTGCTCAGTTGCCTAGGCATTGTTGCTTGCGGTGGCGTCGCTCATAAGCCAGCGGTATTGACGCATAATGATTGGCCTAACTATGGACGTGATTATAGCAATCAGCGCATGTCACCACTTACGCAGATTAACCCGAAAAATGTGAAAAGCATGACGCTTGCTTGGCAGTTTAAGAGTGGTGTATCGGCAACTTTTCAGGCCACGCCCATTGTCACTAATGGTGTAATGGTTGTGGCGTTACCCTACAATCATGTGGTTGCGCTGAATGCTAAAACAGGCCAAGAGTTATGGCGCTACAAGCATGAACGCAGGGCTAATTGGAAAATGTGTTGCGGCCCAGCGAGCAGGGGGGTAGCCGTAAGTGAGGGTAAAGTATTTATTGGCACGGTAGATGCGAGATTGATTGCATTGGATGCAAATACGGGTGCCAAGGTTTGGGATATTGACGTTGCTGATGACACTGCACTGACTGAAAATACCAGCTCCTTAAGTAAATTGGATGCAAAAAGCCAAAAAGAGTCATACGGCGGTACTGGTATCGGCATCAATATGGCACCTGTGGTTTATCGCGGCAAGGTGATTGTAGGTGTCACAGGTGTTGGTTATGGATTGCATGTGGATACGCCAAGGTTGGATGCCCCGTTGGGCGCGGTGATAGGTGTGGATGGCCGTTATGGTCGCCCTGGATTTTTAGCGGCTTTTGAGGTTAAAAGCGGCAAGCGTGTTTGGCAGTTTGATACCATTCCGGCGCAAGGGTGGGAGGGTGTGTTTGCAGAAACCACCTCTGATGGTATTTCGCTTAACCGAGATATTGTCGCCGAGAAAGCGAGTTTAGAACATAATAAAGACGCATGGCGTTATGGTGGCGGCTCGGCTTGGAGTACACCAGCGATTGATCCTAAAACGAATACTTTATTTTTTGGTACGGGCAACCCGTCGCCACAGATGAATGACATTTCGCGCCCGGGGGATAATTTATATACAGTGTCACTAGTGGCACTAGATACAGAAACCGGCAAAATAAAATGGCATTATCAGCAAGTGCCGCATGACGTTTGGGGTTACGATTTAGCCAGCCCGCCAGTGCTGTTTGATTATGTGAAAGATGGCAAAAAAATTGCTGCTGTGGGTCAAGCCAGTAAAACCGGCTGGTACTATGTTAACGACCGTGCAACAGGCCAGTTAATCATGAAATCAGACGCGTTTGTGCCGCAAAAGAACTTATTTGCTAAAGCGACAACAGAAGGCACGGTGTTGTACCCTGGTATTTTGGGTGGCTCAAACTGGAGCCCGAGCGCGTTGGACGAACAAAATCAAACCAGCTTTGTTGCAGGCATACATGCGCCCATTAAATATACGCTGGTAGAAGAACCTGCTAAAAATGGCTTGCCTGCAATTCGCTATGCATCATCTGAGCCAACCAAAGACCCGCGCTGGGGGGTGTTATCCGCCATCAACTTAACAACCGGTAAAATGCGCTGGCAAGTAAAAACACAACAACCGCTGATGGGCGGTGTGCTTGCCACACGCGGCGGTTTGGTGTTTATGGGTGAGGGCGATGGTAAGCTCAATGCTTACAATAGCAACACCGGTGATTTATTATGGCAAGCAAAAGTGGATGCCGGTGTGAATGCACCTCCGATTAGCTATGAAATTGATGGCGTGCAATATATAGCGGTGGTTGCAGGTGGTAATGCTATTTTCGGCTTCCCTACAGGGGATAATGTTCTGGTCTATACCTTAGGAAAATAATGTTAAACAGATTGTTTATTGTAGTTTGGGTGTTGATTTCTGCTGCAGGTTGCGGCAGCACACAGCAATACACGGCGTTACCGGCTAATGCCTCTGTGGTGATTTTAGGCGATAGCCTAACCTATGGCACGGGCGCTGGTCGAGGCGAGGATTATGCCAGTATTTTAGCCGCTAATACGCGTTGGAATGTGATCAATGCGGGTGTGCCGGGTAACACCTCGGCGAACGGGTTAGCGCGGTTACCAGAGTTATTGGCAGAGCATGATACAGGTGCGCAAAAAATCGACTTGCTGATTATAGAGTTAGGCGGCAATGATTTTCTTAAGCATGTAGCAGAAACAGAAACTGTTAATAATATCAAGGCGATATTAACGCAAGCTGAAGCTAAAAACATTCAAACGGTTTTGCTTGCCATTCCAAAATTTAGTCCGGTAGGTGCGGCTTTCGGTAACCTTTCGGACCATCCGTTATATGAAAAAATAGCGCAAGAAACAGGTGCGCCACTAGTAGCAGATGTGTTTTCTGAGGTGTTGGCCAAAAATACTTTAAAAGCCGACCCGATACACCCCAACGCCGAAGGCTATCGCATTGTTGAAAGTCAGTTACGTAACGCTTTGGTTAAGCTTGGGTTTTTAACAAGTTAGGTGAATTTATGTTTTGTGTTTCATTTTTAGATAAAGCACCACGCACGCCAATACCAGTGTAATGCTATTGGCCATCACAATAGGCCAGCTATTGATCATCACGCCATAAATTAGCCAGCTAAAAACACCCAAGCTAAATAAGCAGTACATAGGTAGAGAAACACCCGATAAATCACGCGTTTTCCAAGAGTGGTGTGCCTGCGGCACAAAGGCGAGCGTTGTTAAAAAGGCTGCGATATAGCCGACCAATTCTGTTGTATTCATCTATTTTATTCTAGGTTGATTAACTTACTTGTTTTCATGCCAACGAGTATGCAACCCAAAATCCACAAAGTGAGGTTGCGTTCATAACTGCTTATTTTAGACGATTGCTTGTTGATATTTTTTACAGGCATTAGGATAATTTGTATTCGTAAACAATGGCTTAAGCAGGTTTATTAAGTGACAATAAGCGTTTGAAAAGAAGTATAGTCAACAGTGCAACTAAGCCCGCTATTATGCCAAATAGGCCATTAAGTAGGGTTGGTGTAATCGTTTGTAAAAAACCATTCTCTATGGCGCTGGCTACGTGTTCAATCCAATGGTGCACGCTAGGAATGCCGTGAGTGAGAATAGCGCCCCCTACTAAAAACATGGCGGCGGTGCCTACCACAGATAAAGTTTTCATCATGTGGGGCGCAAAAGCCAAAATACCAAAGCCTAATTTTCGTTTTAATTGCGCAGTTAAGTTTTTGCCTCGGCTTTCTGCTAGGTAAAGTCCGCCGTCATCCAGCTTAACAATGCTTGCTACTAAACCATAAACGCCTACCGTCATAATGACGGCAATACCAACAAGAACGGCGACTTGTTGCGTAAATGTGGCCACAGCAACCGTGCCTAGTGTGATGACAATGATTTCGGCTGAAAGGACAAAGTCGGTACGAATGGCACCTTTGATTTTTTCTTGCTCAGACGCTTCTATCGTGCCACTTTCATCTTGACCTATTAAGTTTTGTGGCTCAAGTGGGTTGATTTCATCATGATGAAAGAACTTATGAAACAGTTTTTCAACCCCTTCAAAGCATAAAAACAAGCCGCCCAGCATTAGTAGTGGTGTAACCGCCCAAGCTGCAAATGCGCTAATGGCAAGGGCCGTGGGCACTAAAATCACTTTGTTGAGCATGGAGCCTTTTGCTACAGCCCAAACTACCGGTAACTCACGGTCGGCATTGACACCGCTGACTTGTTGCGCATTGAGTGCTAAATCATCACCCAGCACGCCAGCCGTTTTTTTTGCTGCGACTTTAGTCATCACAGACACGTCATCTAAAATCGTTGCAATGTCATCAATAAGTGTTAAAAGACTGGCGCCGGCCATAGTAAGGATTCCTGAAATTAAGCTGAAGGGCACTTCTATAAATCCAATTTTTCGAGCATCCGCTTTGCGGCTTGCCTGCTTAAACCATTTCTTCATTATACGGCGTAGCTCAAAAAAAATAATTCCTTACCAGAGGTAAACTGATAAGCACTACTAAGCCAGTAAACTGGCGAGTATTGCTAATATATCAAACATATACCGCGTAATTATTTTTTGTTCGCGCCTTGTCTAATTTATCGCACCACTGTTCTGGCTTTAGCCAGTTTACAGTGGTGGTGATGCCAAGAGCTGGTAGAAACTTGTATTTATAGAAGCGCCCTGAATATTGCTCTGGCGGATTATAATGAATGATGTGTAAATTATCACCTAAATGTTAAAAATTCATGAAAAATCAAGCCAATAACGAATGGACCCTCGCAATAGAGGGCATGACCTGTGCATCGTGCGCAGGTCGTGTAGAAAAAACGTTGTCTAAAGTGTCAGGCGTGGTCACGGCTGTGGTCAATCTGGCGCTGGAGACAGCTAAAGTAAAAGGCTCGGCCAGTGAGGTGACTGTTGAAAAGTTAGTTGAGTCTGTTATTGCTGCTGGCTATCAAGCGCATGCGCTAAATTCGGAAAATGCAGAAGCTGATTATATTAGTGAAACTAAACATCATGCATACAGTTGGTGGCCAATAGCGCTATCGACGCTCCTATCATTACCTTTAATGATGGCAATGATTGCTGAGTGGCTGTTTGGACAAGGTTGGATAGCTTGGCAAGGTCAGCTTTCAGGATGGCTACAATGGGCATTGGCAACGCCGGTGCAGTTCTGGCTAGGTGCACGCTTTTACAAAGCGGGTTGGAGTGCACTTAAAGCGGGTACTGGCAATATGGATTTACTCGTAGCGTTAGGCACTTCAGCAGCTTATGGCCTGAGTGTGTATCTGTTACTCAGCCCATCACACGCGGGTGCACATCATTTGTATTTTGAATCATCGACTATTGTCATTACATTGGTATTGCTTGGCAAATGGCTGGAGTCCCGCGCCAAAGCACAAACTACGGAGGCTATTCGTGCGCTTAATGCCCTGCGTCCAGATAAAGCCAGTGTGATTCAGAGCGGACAAGAGCGGCAAGTTGCTATTGCGAGCGTTAAGGTAGGCGATGTGGTCGTGATTCGCCCGGGCGAGCGTATTGCTGTGGATGGCCGCATTACGCAAGGGGAGAGTCAGGTAGATGAATCTTTAATTACCGGTGAAAGTTTACCTGTAGCCAAAAAACCGGGTGAGATGGTCACTGGCGGTTCCATGAACGGCGAGGGTTTGTTGTATGTAGACACTACGGCTATTGGCGCTGAGTCAGTGTTGGCGCGTATCGTACGCCTTGTTGAATCTGCCCAAGCGAAAAAAGCGCCGATTCAGCGCTTGGTGGATAAGGTCAGTGCAGTTTTTGTCCCCGTGGTGATTGGCATTGCACTGCTAACGCTATTGGCGTGGGGTTTGCTCGGTGGTGATTGGCAAGTGGCGATTCTTAACGCAGTGGCTGTTTTGGTGATTGCATGTCCGTGCGCACTCGGTTTAGCTACGCCTACCGCGATTATGGTGGGTACCGGAGTCGCTGCCAAGCATGGCATTTTAATAAAAGATGCCGAGTCATTGGAACTTGCACATGCGGTTAAAACCGTGGCTTTCGATAAAACCGGCACCTTAACTGAAGGCCATCCAAAGCTCGTTGCATTGGAATCCGCAGTTGGAGATGAGGCTAATTTATTGGTATTGGCGGCTAGTTTACAATTTGGCAGTGAGCATCCTTTAGCTATAGCGGTTAAGGATGCGGCTCAGGCTAAAGCACTCTCATTGCTACCAAGCCATGATGTGCAGGTAATTGCGGGTAAAGGTATTACCGGTGTGGTGGGTGGCCAGAAACTGTATCTTGGCAATACCCGTATGATGGAAGAGTTAAGGGTTAGTTTATCTAAATTTAAAGCACGTGCGGCTACATTAGAGGCGGAAGGTCATAGTGTTTCATGGTTTGCACAGGCGAGTTCAATGCCAAATTTTGCCCCTAAGTTAGTGGGATTATTGGCTTTTGGAGACAGTATTAAAGCCACATCAGCGGATGCGATTGCACGTTTGGAGCAGCAGGGTATTAAAACAGTATTGATTTCAGGTGACAACCAAGGCAGTGCTTCTAATGTTGCACGTCAGCTAGGTATTTCAGAATTTTATGCTCAGGTATTGCCGGATGAAAAAGCTAAAATGGTGGCCAAACTTAAACTTAATGGCGGCTTAGTGGCGATGGTGGGCGATGGCCTGAATGATGCGCCGGCGCTAGCGGCGGCAGATGTGGGTATTGCTATGTCTAGCGGTACCGATGTGGCTATGCATACCTCTGGCATTACTTTAATGCGCGGCGACCCAGCGTTGGTGGCGCAAGCGATTGAGATTTCACAGCACACCTATCACAAAATCAGGCAAAATTTATTTTGGGCTTTTGTTTATAACGTAGTGGGTATTCCGCTTGCCGCATTCGGGCTATTAAGCCCGGTAGTAGCAGGGGCTGCAATGGCGTTGAGCAGTTTTAGTGTAGTTTCTAATGCATTGCTACTCAAGTTGTGGCGACCTAAAGCCGATAAGTAAGGTCAGTTAGTGTGTTTTTTCTGAGGATAAGCACCAGAAGTAACCTTTAATATAGTCTTTTGTAATGTAAATGGCTTATATTCGTGCAGATATGGCTTAATGAACTTGTAAAAAACTGTAACATGCGCGATACTTCACACGAATATTATTATGTGACTTCCTGATAAGTTAATAAAATTAATTTGGGTGCGCTTGAAATTCAAGTCAAATTATTTCAAGTAAATTTTAACTATCCAATATTAAGGCAGTCACTAAAATCAGAAAGAATTTGAATGAGTTTGGTAGTTAAACCCGGGTTATCTAAACGTAGACTTCTGACCGCAGTGCTTTGTACATTTAGTGCGGCTCTGGTTGCTGCAGAATCTGCCACTGAGCAGGTTAAATCGCGTCCCACTTCAACACTTTCAGCTGCCGCCAATGCTGCAAACTCAGCAGTCAATGCAGCTAATGCTGCCGCAGCTGCGGCGAGTGCGGCAGCCAGTGCCGCTGCCGCTGCCGTTGAAGCTATCAATACCGTTCTACCTCCCTCACAAAGAATTAAGCCTGCTACTGGCGTGTTGTCGAATACGTTACAAAATACGCAGCCAAGCGTCGTATTAATGCCGCTCAATCCTAATCAGGAGTCGGCCACTGTAGATGACCCTGCCAGTGACTTACTGGCAACAAAACAAGATGACTTTAAAGCAACGGCATTAGACAGCCGTTTTGCGGTGCCAGCTGAGCGTAACTTGGTGGGGCTTGTTGGCACATTTGAAATTCCGGTGACGGCTGATGCACGCGGTGACTTTGCCGCAGGCGTGCAGGCTGACGGCTCAGAGTTGATCGAAACTGTGAGCTCAATTGACCTTGCGCAGGCAGTTAAGGCCTCGCTAGGATTTAGTCGAGATGTGTTGGTTGCTTCTGCCCGCGTTGATCAAGCTAAGGCGCAAACAGGGCAGGCTAGGGCGTTTTTATTACCCTCTTTGCTGTTAAATGCAAAAACCGGACGTGAAAGATCTATGCCCGGAGTTGAAATTGACCCAATCACAGGTTCTGCAGAATCAAGAAGTAACCATTCGAGAACAGATACCTCTCTCACACTCAGGCAGCCCTTGTTAGACTTGCCAAGCTTGTTCGATTGGAAACGTCGCGAGGTGTTAGAGAAATCCCGCGAAGAAGGCATGCGAACCAGTCAAGGCGATGCTTACCTTGCGACTGTGAATGCTTATCTTGGACTGGTTTCTAGCCGGGTACAGGCAGATATGACGCTGGATTATGAAAACCAATTGCAGGAGCTGTTTCAGTATATTGATAAGCGCGCAAAAGCAGGCGCTGCAACAAATTCTGATAAAGAGCGGGTAAGAGCGCGTAGTTTAAATGCACGCGCTGCGCGTATTGAGCAAGATGCAGCTCAGGCAGCGGCAGGTGTTGAGTTTGTACGTCTAGTTAACATTGCCCCGGCTGCGCTTCGTTTGCCTGATATGGAGGATTTGGGCATTTCGATTGTGCCGTCAGATCTGCAAAAAGCCATGCCTTTGGCAATAGAGTCTAACCCTGACATTGCGGTTTTACGTGAAGAGTTGCGGGCAGCTCAAATCGATCAGACGGCAGTGAAAGGACGTTTATTCCCGCGTCTTGATCTTGAACTTTCTGACAATAATAGCGTGCACGCGGGTGGTGCATCAGGTTCTCAACATGATCAACGTATGATGGTTGTTATGAACTGGTCAATATTCAATGGTGGTAGTGATATTAAACTTGGCAATGAAAAAGCCGCCAGAACCTCCGAAATCAGCTACCGTTTAGATGATCAACGCCGACGTGTCTTACAATCTTTAACCGCGCAATACGCCACCCTTGAGGCGACACGACAACGTATTACAGCAGGCTACCGTGAGTTGGAGTCAATTTCCACCGCAGCTAGAGCCATGTCTAATCGTATGGTTTCCGGTAATCAGTCTTTGTTAGATATGTTAGATGTGTATGACCGTTTTTATCAGGCGCGTACACGCTTAGTTGCTTTGCATGTGCAGGAAATGGGTGCGGTAGCGCAAATTGCTCGCTTGGTTCAAGGTGCGCCTAGTGCCGAGGGTGTTGCAAGTTTACATCCATCAGCATCATCTGGTTTGGTGAATTAACTAAAGGGCACCTCTAATCATTCAACTTTCGTTGCCACACTGCGTTGCTCACAAAAAATAACGCCTTATATCTCAATATATGCCGCGTCGTTATTTTTAGCTTGCGCCTTGTTTGGCTTAGAAATTTAAATTATTAGCGGTATCCTAAGCATTAAGGAAATATAAATGTCGATAGAGGGAAGTGACGACGGCTCAGATATATTCTGGCCCGGCTACGTTGATGCAGTTACCAATTTGGTGTTGAACTTGCTATTCATGTTAACCATCATGATTGTGGCTGTGTTTATGTTCGCGCTGGAGTTAAGTCGTCATAAAGAGGATAAAGCCGCACCTGTGGTGGAGGTTCCACTAGAGCAAACTCAAGCAACCCCACCTGAGAGCATGCCAGTGGCTGATACGGTTAAAGCTAAAGATATAGAAATCAATACGCTACAAAAGCAGGTCGAAATCCTTAAAAGACAGGTGTTGGCGCAAAATGATTTGCGCGGGTCGCAAAAAGTGGTCATTGCCAAAACACCCCTTGCTAAACCTGAGAAAGAGTTGGAAAAATCTTCAGCTTCTGGCGGAGGTGTAGTGGTGAATTTTGTATTGGATGCGGTAACACTCAGTGCAACTGAAGCTGAAACCTTGAGAAGTACGCTGGGGCCAATAGCCGCTGCGGGTTCGGCGCGAGTAGAAGTGGTTGTGCCTACAGGATTTTCAGAGGCAAAACGTTTAGGTTTTTATCGTGCAATGGCTGTGCGTAACCAATTGATCGCGATGAATGTGCCTGCTGACAAAATTGAAGTATCAGTGCGTGAAGGTAAAAGTGGTGCGGATAACTCTCGGGTAATCGTATCTCCACGCTAACTGCCATGAAGAAATTTTTGCAGTCACTTTCAGAAATGCACCCACGGTCAGTTTTTGTATTGTTGATGGTGAGTGCCGTTATTGGTTTTATTTCATGGGCGAGTATTGCCGAGGTGGATATTATCGTGCGCACGGAAGGCAGGATAGTACCTGCTGGTAAATCGCAAATAGTTCAGCATCTTGAAGGCGGTATTGTGCGCAATATATTGGTGCAAGAAGGCCAGACGGTAAGTGCTGGGCAGCCGTTAATGGAGTTGTCAGATATTCAGGCGCGATCTAATTTGGACCAGGAACGTTCGAAATCAGCCACGTTTCGTGGTCGTGAGGCACGTTTATTGGCTGAAGCAAGTGGGGCAGGTGGAATTACTTTTCCTAAAGAGAGCGCAGATGTAAATGTACGGCGGGCAGAAAGTGCCGCTTTTCAGGCGCGTCGTGCAAGGGTTGCGGAAGAAGTGCGCGTATTACGTGACCAAAGCGCACAAAAGCGTGGTGAAATAGCAGAAGCTGAAAGTCGTCGTAAAAACCTGCTGTCTGAGATAGAAGTCGCTAAGCAGCAATACAGAGTAATTGAAGGTTTAAGTAAGGAAAATGCAGCGTCGCATTTAGAGTTGTTGGATAGCAAATCGAGAGTGCAAAGGTTGTCATCACAGATAGCAGAAGCTGAATCCGCGATTCCCAGATTACGTGCTGCAGTTGCCGAGTCTGAATCGCGTATCGGTGAAGTTTGGGCGAGGTATCGTTCAGAGGCATCATCTGAATTAACGCAAGTGCGAGCTGAGCTGGAAAAATCTGAGTTTGAAATTGATACCAATGCCGATAGGTTGGATCGCAATCAAGTAAGAGCGCATGTGGCAGGTGTTGTGAATCGCTTGGCAATTTCTACTGTTGGCGGCGTGGTAAAACCGGGTGAAGTGTTAATGGAAATTACGCCCAATTATTCAGGGGTGTTGGTAGAGGCGCGTGCTAAGCCGAATGATCGCGCAAATTTACGCACAGGCTTATCTGCCCGCGTACGCATTGGCGCCTATGATTATGCAACCTTTGGTACCTTGAGCGGAAAGGTGACAGAAGTGAGTGCCGATACCTTGGTTGATGAGCGTGAGGGGCGTTATTACCGTGTGATTGTGAAAGCTGATGTGGATAGCTTGCAACAAATGGAAACAGTGCCAGGCATGACGGCAATTGCCGATATCGTAGTAGGGAAACGTACCGTGCTTTCTTTTTTATTGTCACCGCTCATGCGGTTTCGTGATGGTGCGTTTAGAGACCCTAGGTAAGTAGATGCAACTAGGTAAATAGAAACAATGGCGGCTGGCGAGATTGCGAATGCGGCAGGATCGAATGGAAATTAAAAGGTTTAATTGACGGAATAAATTATGTATAAACGTTTAAGAGTTTACTATCTGTACACGGCAATGCCGTTCGTTTTGCTTTTGATCGCAGCTGGGCTATATCACAAAGCCATCATCAAAACGATTACAACTAATCCGCATCCGCAGATCAATTACCTGATTTTTGCGATTACTCTTTTAGGCGGTGTTCTTATATTGCTGAGTATTAAAAAGCTCCTGCAAGAAGTGAAGCAGCTGTCTAAATTTACCGAGGCACAGCGCGCCGGAGCAGACCAAGAGCAGTTGCAGGAAATGGCACTAAGCTGCGATGCAGATATTGCTTATGTGCTGCGAATGATTGCCGCCTCAAGCGGGCGCTCAATTACCCATCAAGAGCAAATTGCACTTGAAAATGAGTTGCACAAAGCAGGCTCACGTCTTAATAGTCGTAATGCATTGCCACAGTTCTTAGGTGGTTTACTGGTAGGGTTGGGTTTGCTTGGTACATTTATTGGTCTGTTGGCAACGCTAGACGATATTGCAATATTGATTTCCAGTTTTGGTTCTCTGGATATGAAAACTGCCGATCCCATTCAAGTATTCGGTCAAATGGTGCAAAAAATGGAAGCGCCGATGCACTCAATGGGTATAGCGTTCTCGGCATCCATGTACGGCTTGCTTGGTTCTATCATTATCGGCTTTATGATGGTGTCAGTACGCCGCTGCATGGGCGAGATCGTATCAATTCTTGGTTCAGAAGTTGCTCAGCACATTGAGTTTGCGTTAGCACGTGATGGCTTTGCTTATAGTAAGGCAGGTCTCAAGCTAGGCTTGGGTAAGCGCCCGGCAGAACCGTTGGTTTTACGTGATGTTATTGGTGGGGCTTCGGGTGGCGCTGGCGCATCTGGCCAGGCAACACGTAATGAAGTTGCGAGCGAGGCAGATGCAGCAGATGCGGCAGAGTCTGCTCAGACTGCTGGTATTGCCAGTGTTTCCAGAACATTGCCTAGTGGCGAAACTTTTACTGAAGAGGTCAGAATCTTACGTCGAATTGAAGAGCGCATGGCGGAAAGTGCCCGCCTGCAAGAGCGTGGTTTAAACACCGAGATTGACGACTTTCATAAGCAACGCGGAGAATTATTACGCACACTGGCTGAAAACTCAGAGTCCTCTAATAATTTCCGTAGTGAACTGCAACGTGTAGGTCGCCAATTAGGCACCATGCTGAATATTATGGAAAAAAGCAATGACGATGTCAAAGAGCAGATGAGTGAAATCAAATTACGCATGGCAGATGATGCAACAGAAATGCAACGATTGCTGATTGCGTTGATTGAAGTCACTCGGGGCAGATCTTAATTGGTTGTGTTAAGCGCTGATAAACGTAGCCCACAGCCCGCCCAATGGTGATTATTAGTTTAATTAGTCAGTTAAAATGTAGCAGATGACAGTAAAAAATAGCGGTGGTGCGATTAAATAATTAGTGATTAACTACCGTTATAGTAATCAGCTCAAGGAGTAGCGATTATGGCAAATCAAAATACAGTGAATGGTGAACAAACAACCTCTGGTACCGATCGGCAAGCTGCCAATCGCGCACTGATGGTAGGTGACCTTGTCCGCGCTACCGTGCAGGCGGATGGCGATGTGGTTGTTAAAGAGGTATTAGCAACACTGAAGCTTGTTGACATTGCTGATGTGGATTTACTCCTCACCTTTGCCAATGGTGATCATGTCGTTATCACAAACGGTGCCTTGGATGCCATTGGTCCAAACCCGCCAGATGCTGTTTTTACTGACAGCACAATATCGTTATCTGAACTCTTTAAATTGGTTGGCATTGTTAACCCCGCCAAAGTAGGCAGCCTTCGGTTGGTGACTGAAAACATAGATGCCAACCCACCGCCTGAAGAAATAGCGCAACAAACTGAGCGTTTACCAGATACTCCGCCACCGGCACCATTAGTAAAGGTGGGCGCTGGTACGTCTACCGGTGTTGGCAAAGGGCCTGGTAATGGTTTAGGCGAAGGTGGCGGTGAAGGTGAAGTGCCTGCAACGGTAGTGCCACTGGTTACCCCGCAACCTGCAACCTACCGCGTAGGTAAAAGTACGCAAAGCGTGCAAGATTTATTGGATGGCACAGGGTTGGGTATTCCTAATGTAACGAGTGAGTTATATACCTCTGCCAACTTTAAAGTTACGCCTTCTGGAAGAGTTGATTTGCCACTTGGGGCTTATGACGCAGGAGCAACTACAGAGCAACTTGCTACGCGCGCTAGTCCTGCTGGGCAATCTACACGTGAAATCATCAACGGTACTGCTGGAAACGACACGATAGATTTTAACCCTGCTTTTAGTGCAGGCGTGGGTCAGTGGAGCAAAGATCTTCATGTTACGCTCAATAACTTTTCAAGTTTAGATTCGATTCAAATCGTATTTAATGCTGCAAAAATTGCTTTGATTCCCGGATTTGATTTGCAAGGGGTTGGCGTCACGCGCGATAGCCCAACTTCAAACTCTTGGCATGTGACGCCAGATGCTGCAATGCTGTTAAATGGGTTGGATTTAGTTATTGTTTACAATGTGAATGACAGTGCCGCGCCAGTCGATTTTGGTGGTGACATTATTGTCAGTGGTAACGCTGGTCCATTCGCTTTTGAAGTAATCAACAATATTAACCTGACTTGGCGTGACGCTGTGGATCAGGCGGATTTCACTGTGACCAGTTCAACAGGGGATCCACTGATGGTATTACCACGCGCAGGGGTAGGTGTGGAGGTGTTTGCTGGCGATGGTGATGACATCATCAACGCTGGCGCTGGACCTGACATTATTCATGGCGGTAGTGGCAGCGATACCATCAACGCTGGTACAGGTAATGATGTACTTGATGGAGGCCTAGATGCAGACGCACTGGATGGCGGTCAGGGTATTGATACGGCAACCTATGAGAATGCAACCGCTGGCGTAACGGCAGATTTAAGCTTGTTGGTAACGAATACCGGCGAAGCTACGGGTGATACTTATATCAATATTGAAAATCTAAAGGGCTCAGACTTTGATGATATTTTAATTGGGGATGCACAGGCAAACGTGTTATCTGGTGGCCTTGGTAACGATAAGCTGATTGGTCGCGGTAACGGTGATACTTTAGATGGCGGCGCTGGCAATGATACGGCAAGTTATGAATACGCGGTTTCTGCAGTAACTGTAAGCCTTGCAAGCAATACGGGTACACAAGGCGAAGCCGATGGTGATGTGCTGATTTCAATTGAAAACTTAATAGGCGGTGCAGGTAACGACACGTTTATTAGTGGCTTAGGCATTCAGGCTAACTCATATGATGGGCGTAGCGGCATTGACACCGTAAGCTATGCTGCCTCTACTAATGATGTGGTAGCAACGCTCACTACAGGTTTAGTAGCGCAAACCAATGATGCAGCAGGTGATAGCTTTACCAGCATAGAAAATTTAATTGGCAGTAATCAAAATGACACCCTGATTGGTGATGGCGCAAACAACACACTTAACGGTGGTTTTGGCGATGACATACTGGAAGGGATGGGCGGCGCTGATACGTTGATCGGTGCGGCAGGTAATGACACTGCAAGTTATGAGCATGGCTCATTAGGTGTGGTGGCTTCACTCACCACAGTGTTTAGTGTAGGTCCTGCCGTGGTGCAAACCAACGATGCAGCAGGAGATACATATTCAGGTATTGAGAACCTGAAGGGTAGTAGCTTTAACGATACCTTGATAGGCGATAATGCAGCCAATATTCTAGCTGGCGGCGATGGTGACGATACGCTAGAAGGTATGGAAGGCTCTGATACTTTGATTGGCGGTAACGGCAATGATACTGCCAGTTACGCACATGCGTTAACGGGTGTCGCCGCCACCTTGACTGCCGGCTTGTCGGGGTTTAGCAGTGCGGGAGATGCGGCAGGTGATACTTACGCTAGTATTGAAAATGTTATAGGGAGTGACTTTAATGACACCCTAGTTGGCGATGCTAATAATAATGTCTTAAATGGTGGCGATGGTGATGATGATTTAGAAGGTTTGGGTGGAGCAGATACCCTTATTGGCGGCGCTGGTAACAACACCGCTAGTTATGAGCACAGCGCGGCTACGGTTGTAGCATCATTGCTAGATAGTAGTGTTAATGATGGGGATGCGCTAGGCGATACTTATTCGCAAATTCAAAATTTGGTAGGTTCAGCCTTTGATGATACGTTAGAAGGGGATGCAAACAACAATGTACTGACTGGTGCTGCTGGCAGCGATACGCTTACAGGCGGAGCTGGTGTTGATAGCTTGTTTGGCGGTGATGGTGATGACGTGCTTATTGACGATGGCATAGGTGCAGCTGTACTTGATGCTGGTGCAGGAGACGATATTATTCGGCTCACTAACTTTGATAGTACTGTTGACGCTATTTCAGGCGGCGTTGGTACAGATACTTTGGTGATAGATCGCGCAGGTACCACAAACATTACCTTTAACATGCAAACTGCGGTTGATCAGACTGGGGGCACGCTGCAAAATGGCTATGGTGGCGGTACGGTTGTTGGTAACTTTAGTGGCATTGAAAATGTGACAGTGACTGGCACCAACCGGCTATACGTATATGCCAATAATGGCGACAATATCATCACAGGTGGCGCTCAGTTAAATGATACGATCGATTATCGAAATGCGGCCGCTGGCGTTAATGTGAATTTGGCAACAGGCGTTGTCACTGGTGGTAGCGGGAATGACACGCTAGTGAGTATTGAATATATCTATGGTGGTAGTCAATGGAATGACGTTTTGATCGGTAACGATGCCAACAACTGGATACGCGGTTATTACGGTAGTGATTATATTGATGGTGGGGCAGGTGTTGATACCTGGTATTTGGACTGGTCTGGTCAGTCAGCAACGGCTTCGCTACTAACTGCTGCACAAAATACTGCCATGGGTATTGTGATGACGGCTGAGGGGGCAGGCAATACCATTTTGAATATGGAAAATATTTACGCCAGTTCAGGAGATTTTGTATATGGCAATGCAGTTGCCAATGATCTGTATGGACGTGGCATGCTGGAAGGTTTTGTTGGTGCAGATAATATTCGTGCACAAAATTCAACAACAAGTTATGCGAGCTACGCTAACGCTGGTAATAGTTATTTAGCTGGTGAAGGTATTACCACAGCCGCCGGCTTGGGTGTTATCGCTACACTCACCACCAGTTTTAGTGTAGGGCCTGCAGTATTCAATAGTGGTGATGCGGCAGGAGACACCTACGTCAGTATCAACAACTTAATGGGCTCAGCTTTTGACGATGAGCTCATTGGCAACAACTCAGCCAACATACTCAACGGTGGGGCGGGTGATGATGTGTTGGAAGGTTTGGGTGGCGCGGACGTGCTGACTGGTGGGTCGGGGAGTGACACAGTAAGCTATGCACACTCAACGGCAGGTGTCACTGCGGATCTTTCAGGTACGTTTGCTGGTACAAATGATGCTGCAGGCGACCAATTCTTTGGAATCGAAAATCTTACAGGTTCTAACTCTAATGATAACCTCTATGGTGATGGTAATAACAACATACTAGATGGTGGTTTGGGTACCAATTTACTTAACGGTGGTGGTGGGATTGATACTGCAAGTTATTTGAGTGCAACTTCTGCTGTAACTATTAATTTGGCAACCAATACGGTAACCGGAGCCGGTCGCACAGATACTTTAGTGAGTATTGAACGCGTGGTAGGGTCTAGCTTCGCCGATACAATTACTGGCTCTGCTGGGGATGATTGGATTGATGGTGGTGAAGGTGCCGATACTATTAATGCGGCTGGTGGTAGTGACACGATTTCATACGCAAGTGCGACGGGTGGCAGAACTGTGGTACTTAATACCTCTAGTTCTGATGGCAAAGTATTAAGTAACTTTGAAAATATCCATGGTTCTGCATTTGGCGATGCGCTGACCGGTGATGCTAATAATAATACTATCGAGGGTGGTTTGGGTGATGATGCTCTTGATGGGGCTGGAGGTATTGATACCGTAAGCTACGTACTTTCAACTTCAGCAGTATCTGTGAATATATCAGCGGCTGTTGTATCAGGTGTTGCAGCGAATTTGGCCACAGGCGGTGAGGGTAACGACACGCTAAGTAACTTTGAAAACATTACAGGCTCAGCCTTTAATGATATTTTAATTGGCGATGGCAATGCTAATGTGATTAACGGTGGCGATGGTAATGATTTACTCATTGGCGGCGCAGGTGCAGATACGTTAATTGGCGGCAATGGTAACGATACAGTCTCTTATGCGAATGCTTTATCTGCTATCGCAGTCACCATCAATGGCGTAGGGTCGTTAGGCGATGCAAATGGTGATTCGTTATCTGGTATTGAAAGCTTGATTGGATCCGCTTTTGATGATGTTATCACGGGTGACGGCGGTAACAACATCATTGATGGTGGCGCTGGCAATGACACAATCAACGCTGCGGCTGGTGTTGACACCATTACCTATCTGACAGCAGCTTCTGCTATTACGGTTAACCTTGGTAATGCAGGTGTCAATGCAACAGGTGGTGCTGGTAGCGACACCCTCACTAACTTTGAAAATATTATAGGCTCAAACTTTAATGACACGCTCACCGGTGATGGTGGGGCCAATACCATAGAAGGCGGTTTAGGCAATGATATTCTTGACGGTGCAGGTGGTGTGGATACCGTAAGTTATGAAAATGCCAGTGGCAGCGTATCCGTGAATATTTCTGGGGTTGTCGTGTCTGGTTTAGCCGCCAACGCGTCATCTGGTGCCGCAGGTAATGACACATTAAGTAACTTTGAAAACATTACAGGCTCAGCCTTTAATGATGTGCTTATTGGTAATGGCGGTGCTAATGTAATAGATGGCGGTGCAGGTGACGATACCCTAATTGGCGATGCAGGTGCTGACACCCTAACCGGGGGTGCAGGCATTGACACTGCGTCCTATATCAATGCAACTTCTTCAGTACGCGCAACTTTAGGTGGCGCTGCATTGGTGCACTTGGGAGACGCTTTAGGCGACACTTTCTCTGGCATTGAAAATTTAACCGGTTCTGCCTTTAACGATATTTTATACGGCGATAGCGGCAACAATACATTGATTGGTGGCTTGGGCAACGATGATTTACGTGGCTTTGATGGCAACGATATTATTGATGCCAGCCAAGGTTTTGATTTGGTCGTAGGTGGTAATGGGGATGATACGATAATTGTTTCAGCGTCCTCTATCAATCCCGCGGTTAACACTTATCAAGGGAATGGTAATACCTCAACTGCTTTTGGTGGTGGAGATACAGTCATGCTGCAAAGCTTGGTTTCTGGCGCATACTCTTTGACTGCATTAGCTAATGCTTCTTTTCAAAATGAGATATTGGATATTCGTGATGCAATCAATACAACACTTAATATCACCAGTTTAGATGTACGTAACTTTGTTGATGGTGGTAATGGTTCAAACATGTGGATTAAAGCTGATGCAGGTGATGTATTTAATTTCGATGCAGTGGCAGGTGAAACCGTGCAAAGTTTTAATGTGGCGAATGGCGTTGATTATGTAGTGCTTGATAATACTAATACGCAAGTTGCGGCAATTCATTGGCAAACAGCTTGATTGTAAAATTTTTATTATTGAAAGCCCTGTGCAATGTCTGAACAGGTCAGCGCAACAGAGGCAGCCGTTCCTGAACGAGGTTTTGATCAAGCGGGCGTTCTGGCTGCTGTTTCAGGCTTATGCGGTGCGGATCGTTCACGTGCTGCAAAATTAAACAAAGCGCTTAAGGCGCTTACAACTCGCACTGATAATTGGCTAGAACAGGCGCACCGCCTAGATAAAGCAGGTTTAAGCGCACGCCATATCGACTCCACATTACATGAGGCGTTGCAACTGCCTGGCGACCTTGCCTTGCTTTATTTGCAAGGGGGCGGTTTTCTTTTGCTTTGCCGTCAACATCAGCGTTGGCAAACATTAGATGGTCATGGTCAGCCATTGTCCGATGTGCCCGACAGTGCAGGTGATGCCCTAGCTGAAGCCATAGTCCTACGTATGCCACGTAAAATCTCCGACAAACCTAATGGTTTCAGTTCAATGACAGCGCTTTGGCCAGCTTTGCGTGCTGCTTGGGCAGAAGTTGGGTTGGCCAGTGTTTTTATCAATATTGGTTTGCTGCTAGTGCCGCTTTTTTCCATGCTGGTTTACGACAAGGTCGTCAATAACGGTGTATTTGAAACTTTATGGGCATTAACCATAGGCATGGCATTGTATTTAGTGACCGATGCTGGCATGCGCATCGTACGTGCTTGGTCAGTCGAACACATCGCTGAAGATTTAACACGACGTGGTGATGAAACCCTATGGAATAGATTGGTTGCTCAAACCGACATTTCAGGCGGTTTTGCGCGCTTTTTATCAAACTACCGTGATTTATCTGTTGCGCGCGACTTTGTTTCCTCTACTTACTTACTGGCAATTACAGATTTGCCATTTCTTTTACTCTATTTGCTGGCGGTTGGTTTGATTGCATGGCCGCTGGTGATTGTTGCTTCATTGCTGGTTGCCGTTTATGCGCTGATTGGCTACGCATTGCAGTTGCGTAGTAATCGGCTTGGCAAAGAGGCCGAGCAATTAAATACGCGCAAGTTGACTTATATGGGTGAATCGCTCGCGTCATTAGATGTGGTGCGCACCGTGCCAGGCACAGGTTTCTTTTTAAGGCGTTGGCGAGATTTATCTACTGACACCGCCAATGTGGATGGTCAGCGCCGTTTAGCTACCAGCCATGCCAGTACACTAGCCGCAGGGATGATGACTTTTAGCACGGTTACCATGTTAGTGGCGGGTGCTTATTTAATTGAAGCACGTAGCTTATCTGTAGGCGGTTTGATTGCTTGTAATCTATTAACTGCGCGTGCGATGTCGCTAGTGACTTCACTCTATATGGTGATTGGTAAATGGCAAGACTTTCAACGTGCGGCAAAACGCATGGAAAGCACTTTGCAACCCGTGGCTGAGCGTGAGCATACGCCACGACCCAATGTTACTGGCAACATCGCGCTGATTGCTTTAAGTAAAAACTACCCAGACCGTCCAGTTGCACTGGATACAGTGTCGCTGACGTTTGCCCCAGGTGAGCGTGTTGCATTGCTGGGAAAACCAGGCGCTGGCAAAACAACACTTCTACGCTGCCTTGCTGGATTATGTAAGCCAGATGCAGGGCAAGTTTTGATTGATGGGCTAGCGCTTGAGGACGTAGCGCGTCAGGATCGCACGCGATGGATGGCATGGAAATCACAGGATCCGGCATTATTCGCCGGGACGTTAGAAGAGAATTTACGTGTGGCCGGTAGCGCGGCAGATAGCGCGAGGTTTGCTCAAGCGCTTTGGGTTTCTGGCTTGGATGATGAGTTAAAAAGCGGTCGATTGACGCTTGGAATGCAGCTTGAAGAGCGCGGAAGCAATCTTTCCGGCGGTCAGCGTCAAAAGGTTGCTTTAGCACGTACGTTTGCTCAGCCTTGCCGTATATTGTTGTTAGATGAGCCAACCTTAGGGTTGGACCCTGATAGCGAGCGATTGCTCGCTGAACGCCTGCCCCAATTGCTTGCCAAGGATGATGTACTGATCATGACCACACATAGTGCCATTATGCTCAATGTGGCTCAACGCGTGGTCGCGCTCGATGGAGGCCGTGTGATTGCAGATGGGGCGCGAGATAAGTTAGTGCGGGTAGGTTAGTCAATAATGCGTGTTTGAAAAGGTAACCAAACACGCATTATTTATACGGCGAAAGTTAAACATGACAGCCGTACGTGCTGAGCCTGTTGCAGTACAATAATCCATTTACATTCTAACAAGGCTCTCCTGGGTGAGGTCGATGGGCTCAATGTGAATGGATTCAATAATAAATACTGCCTTATCAACAGTTGTAAATTTACAAAGTTGACCGTTTTTAAAATAGATGTAATTCGTTTATTTTCTATCTGGCAATATTCTAACCAGCGTGTCATCTTTAATATAGTAGTGGTGAAATAAAGCCGCAGCAGCATGCAAGCCAATCAGGTAATAGCCAACAACACCCATCGTTTGATGTACTTCTTTGACTAATCCTGCTAATTCTTTATTTTTAGCCACCAGTGCAGGTAGCTCCAAGCCAAAAAACGGTATAGGTTTACCTGATGCGCTTAATAGTAGCCAACCGAGTAGTGGCATGACAATCATCAAGCCATACAACGCTAAATGTGCCAGTTTGGCTGATAACATCTGCCAGCGCACAGGCTCTGGCGTAATGCTTGGTGTAGGTGAGGTTAATCTGGCGTAGATACGCAGTGCGACTAACCCCCAAATGCTCAAGCCTAGCATAAAGTGCCAGGTTTTTAACGCCTCGCGCGGGTCGCTGCCTTTGGGGTAAAGTTCACGCAATTCAATGCATGCATAAACCCCAATAAATAGCAGCAACATCAGCCAATGTAAGCCAATAGATAAAGTGCCATAACGCTTGTTTGTGTTTTTCCAAGACATATTTTTCTCTTTATTATGATGAGATAGTTAGTGCGTATCTTGCACTTAACACACTTAAAGTGCAACCCATGCTACAAGCTGACAATTGTAAGCAAAGCTTGCGCTCGCGCATTGCGTGTTAAATCTTTGCAGGGGCGAAAAAATGCTTCATTAGCATTTTCCGCGCTAATAAAGGCCTGGGTTAAAACTGTGGTTTAACCGCGTTAATTTGCTGATTAATCATGTTAAAATCCAATCCATATAAAAACCATTAAAAGTTAATTACAACATGGATCAATTTGCTAAAGAAACCTTGCCGATCAGTTTAGAAGATGAGATGCGCCGGTCATATCTTGATTACGCCATGAGCGTAATTGTGGGGCGCGCATTACCCGATGTGCGTGATGGTTTAAAACCTGTGCATCGTCGTGTTTTATTCGCGATGCATGAGCTAAGTAACGATTACAACAAACCTTACAAAAAATCTGCACGTATCGTTGGTGATGTGATCGGTAAATACCATCCGCATGGTGATACCGCTGTTTATGACACCATCGTGCGTATGGCGCAAGATTTCTCGCTACGTTATATGTTGGTGGATGGCCAAGGTAACTTCGGTTCTGTGGATGGTGACAATGCAGCAGCGATGCGTTATACCGAAATCCGTATGGCAAAAATCGCACATGAGCTGTTAGCCGATATCGACAAAGAAACTGTCGATTTTGGTCCAAACTATGATGGCTCTGAACATGAGCCGCTCATCATGCCGGCGCGCATTCCAAACTTATTGATTAACGGTAGCTCTGGTATTGCGGTAGGTATGGCAACGAACATTCCACCACACAATTTGAATGAAGTACTAGATGCATGTTTTGCCTTGTTAAAAGACCCTGAGATGGGCATTGAGGAATTGATTGAATTAGTGCCAGCGCCAGACTTTCCAACCGCAGGTATTATTTACGGCACAGTAGGCGTAAAAGAGGGTTACCGCACTGGGCGAGGCCGAGTAGTGATGCGTGGACGTACTCACGTTGAGGATATGGAGCGCGGTGGTCGTCAGGCATTGATCGTGGACGAGCTACCGTACCAAGTGAACAAAAAGACTTTCGTTGAAAAAATCGCCGAGCTAGTCAACGAGAAAAAAATCGAAGGTATTTCAGATTTGCGCGATGAATCAGATAAATCTGGCATGCGTGTAGTGATTGAGCTTAAACGCGGTGAAATTGCCGAAGTGGTGCTGAATAACCTTTACAAACAAACGCAATTGCAAGATACGTTTGGTATGAACATGGTGGCCTTGCTGGATGGTCAGCCGCGATTGCTGAATTTGAAGCAAATGCTAGAGGCGTTCTTACGTCATCGCCGTGAAGTCGTTACACGTCGTACCGTGTTTGAGTTGAAAAAAGCACGTGCGCGCGGCCATATTTTAGAAGGTTTAGCGGTTGCACTCGCTAACGTAGATGAGATGATTGCGCTGATTAAAGCCGCACCAACGCCACCAGAAGCTAAAATAGACTTGATGGCGAAAGTTTGGAAATCGCCCGTGGTTGAAGAAATGCTTAAACGCGCAGCAATGGAAGCGTCACGCCCTGAAGGCTTAAGTATTGATTTTGGTTTAACGCCAAATGGTTACAAACTAAGCGATGTGCAAGCGCAAGAAATTCTGCAAATGCGTCTGCAACGCTTAACTGGCTTAGAGCAAGATAAAGTAGTGAGTGAATATAAAGAGGTGATGGATATTATTGCTGACTTACTTGATATTTTAGCCACCCCCGCACGTGTAACCGCGATTATTACTGACGAACTCACTGAAATTAGACGACAATTTGGTGATAAACGTCGCAGTGAGATTGTGGTAAATGCACAGGATTTATCATTAGAAGATTTAATTACACCGACTGATGTGGTCGTGACTTTATCGCATACCGGCTATATTAAATCTCAACCGTTAGATGAATACCGTGCGCAAAAACGCGGTGGCAGAGGTAAATCAGCCGCGCCAACCAAAGAAGACGACTTTATCGACAAAATGTTTGTGGCAAACACGCACGATTATATTCTGTGCTTTAGTAGTCTTGGCCGTGTGTACTGGTTAAAAGTGTATGAAGTGCCACAGGGTAGCCGTATTGGCCGAGGCAAGCCAATTGTGAACTTATTCCCGCTGGAAGAAGGCGAGAAGATCAATGCCATTCTGGCGGTAAAAGAGTTTGATGAAAATCACTTTATTTTCATGGCAACCGCAAATGGTACCGTGAAAAAAACGCCGTTGACAGATTTCGCTCATCCGCGTAAATCAGGCATTATTGCCATCAATTTAGATGATGGCGATTACTTGGTTGGTGCAGAGGTGACGCATGGCACCAATGATATTGTGCTGGTTTCTAATGGTGGTAAAGCGGTTTGGTTTGATGAAGAAGATGTACGTCAAATGGGGCGTGCTACACGTGGTGTGCGCGGCATGAAGCTGGCTGATAAGCAACAGGTGTTGTCATTATTGATTGCCGACAATGACAAGCAAACGGTATTGGTGGCGACTGAAAACGGTTATGGTAAACGTACGGTTTTAGGTGATTTCCGTCACTCTGGTCGTGGTACGCAAGGCGTAAAAGCCATTGCGGTGAGCGAGCGTAACGGTTTGGTGGTTGCGGCAAAACTAGTGAATGATGAAGATGAAATTATGCTTATTACTACCGGTGGCGTGTTGATTCGCACCCGTGTGAAAGAGATTCGTGAGTTAGGTCGCGCGACACAAGGTGTTACGTTAATCAATCTGGGTGAGGGTGAAAAACTTTCCGGTATTGAGAAAATTGTAGAGACTGAGGATGACGGTGAGGACGAGATCGAAAGTTAAGTAACCTTGTAAAATCCGAGTCCATCCGTAGATAAAAAAACTTGATACAACATGACAAAAATTTATAATTTTTCAGCAGGTCCAGCAGTGTTACCAAAACCCGTACTTGAACGTGCCCAAGCCGAAATGCTGGATTGGCACGGCTCTGGCATGAGTGTGATGGAAATGTCACACCGTGGCAAAGAGTTCACCAGTATTTTAGCCAAAACAGAAGCAGACTTACGCACGCTGTTAAGCATTCCGCAAAATTACAAGGTATTGTTTTTGCAGGGTGGGGCGATTGCGGAAAACGCGATTATCCCGATGAACTTGCTAAATGGCGGCGAGGCTGACTACGTGGTGACCGGCGCTTGGTCTAAACGTAGTGTGGAAGATGCCAATGCCTATGGCAAAATCAACGTTGTAGCGAATAGTGAAGCGGGTAAATTTACCGATGTGCCGGCTTACTCAAGCTGGAAGTTAAATAAAAATGCGGCCTATTTGCATATCTGCACCAATGAAACCATTCATGGTGTTGAGTTCGACGGTTTGCCAGACGCTGGTAATGTGCCGATTGTTGCCGATATGTCTTCACACATACTTTCACGTCCGATTGATGTCAGCCAGTACGGCGTAATTTATGGCGGCGCACAAAAAAATATCGGTCCTGCCGGTTTGTGTATTGTAATCGTGCGTAAAGATTTATTAGGTAGAGCATCACCTTTGACGCCAGCGGTGTTTAACTGGAAAACGCAGGCTGAAAATCAATCCATGATTAACACGCCGCCAACTTACAGCATTTATATCGCTGGGTTGGTGTTTGAATGGTTGTTAGCGCAGGGTGGCGTAGAGGCGATTGAGCAGGTCAATATCGCAAAGGCTAACGTGCTTTACGATTACATTGACAGCACTGATTTTTATAGTAATCACGTTGCACTCAACAACCGTTCACGCATGAATATTCCTTTTTTCTTGACGGACGAATCACTCAACGATGCATTTTTAAAAGGCGCTGAGACCAATGGTTTATTGCAGTTAAAAGGTCACCGTATGGTGGGTGGTATGCGTGCTTCTATTTATAATGCCATGCCGATTGAAGGCGTACAGGCTTTAGTTAATTACATGAAAGCATTTGAAAGCGCACACTAGCCATGTCTAATCAACAAACATCTAATCAGTTAAAGCAACACCGTGATCAAATAGATGCGATTGATGAGCAAATACTCCAGCTCGTAAATGAGCGTGCAAGCCATGCGCGCCATATTGGCGCGCTTAAAGATGACGGTGTGATTTATCGCCCAGAGCGTGAGGCGCAGGTACTGCGCCGTTTGCAGGCGAATAATCAAGGGCCGCTGTCTAATGAGGCTGTGGCTAATATATTTCGTGCGGTAATGTCTAATTGCCGCGCTTTAGAAAAAGAACTGTCTATTGCGTTTTTAGGCCCGCTTGGAACATACAGTGAAGAGGCCGCACTCAAACAGTTTGGGCAAGGTAGGGCTGCCATTGTCTGCGGCTCAATTGATGAGGTGTTTCGCACCATAGAGGCCGGTCAGGCAGATTACGGCATCGTGCCGGTAGAAAACTCTACTGAGGGGGCGATTGGTTTAACCCTAGATTTATTACTGGCAAGCCCGCTTAAAATCTGTGGTGAAGTCACCTTGCCAATACACCACTGCTTGCTGTCAAAACAAACAGATATTGCGCAAATTTCGCATGTATTTTCGCATGCACAATCGCTCGCACAATGTCATGAGTGGCTGAATAAAACATTGCCGCGTGCAGAGCGCGAGGCTGTTACCAGTAATGCGCGCGCCGCGCAGATGATTCATGATCTGGTTTCGGCTGACGGTACATTTGCCGCTGCTATTGCAAGCAAGCGTGCCGCCGAGCTGTTTGGCTTAAATGTGTTAGCTGAAAATATTGAAGACGACCCTAATAACTCCACACGCTTTTTGGTGTTGGGTAAGCATGATGTTGCGCCTTCAGGCCAAGACAAAACCTCGCTGGTGATGGCCACTAAAAACGTGCCTGGCGCGATGGTGTCATTGTTGGCACCTTTGGCTGAACATGGTGTGAGCATGACCAAATTTGAATCGCGCCCAGCTAAAACCGGTGCGTGGGAATATGTGTTTTTCATGGATATTGAAGGCCATCAATCGAATGCGCCAGTATCCGCCGCACTCAAGGCGATTAGTCAACACGCGGCCTTTATTAAGGTGTTAGGTTCTTACCCTGTTGCCACCATTTAGTATCCCCTCAAAAGTTTTAAGGTTTTTATGAGCATTGCCGACTTAGCCCCTGAGTACATTCGAAACATCGCCCCATATCAAGGAGGCAAACCCATCACTGAACTTGCCCGTGAAATGGGCTTGCGCGTAGAAGATATTGTTAAGTTGGCCTCAAATGAAAATCCGCTTGGTATTAGCCCTAAAGCTGAATATGCGATACAAGAGGCATTGTTTGATATTGCGCGTTATCCGGATGGTAATAGCTTTGCGCTACGTGATGCAGTAAGCAAAAAATATGAGGTGGCGCCTAACCAAATCGTATTTGGCAATGGCTCAAATGATATTTTAGAGTTAGCGGCACGTGCTTTTTTAACCTCAGATTGCGAAACTATTTACTCGCAACATGCGTTTGCCGTTTATCCGTTAGTGACGCAAGCTACTGGCGCCACTGGTATCGTTGTACCCGCTAAAAACTACGGTCACGACTTAACTGCGATGTTAGCCGCCATTACGCCTAAAACACGCATCATTTTTGTGGCAAACCCTAACAATCCCACTGGCACATTGCTAGGTCGTGATGCGCTTTATGCTTTTTTAAAACAAGTGCCTAAGCAGGTATTAGTAGTGCTTGATGAGGCTTATGATGAGTATCTGCCTGTAGCATTGAAGTCTGAAGCGATTGGCTGGTTAAATGAATTTGACAATCTGATTATTTCACGCACCTTTTCTAAAGCCTATGGCTTGGCAGGCTTACGTGTAGGTTTTGGTTTATGTCATACCGAGGTCGCAGACTTGATGAACCGTGTACGCCAGCCGTTTAATGTGAATAGTATTGCACAGGCAGCAGCGGTTGCGTCTTTGGCTGATGATGATTTTGTTGCACGCAGTTATGCCTTAAACCAAGCGGGAATGGCTCAGTTAACCCAAGGTGTTGAGAAATTAGGTTTTGAATATATTCCATCCTTCGCCAATTTTGTCAGTATAAAAGTAGGCAATGCCGCAGACTATAATCAACAATTACTTAAAAACGGCGTGATTGTTCGACCAATTGCCAATTATGAAATGCCTGAATACATCAGAGTGAGTATTGGTTTGTTTTCTGAAAATGCCAGATTTTTGGAAGTGTTAGCAAAAATTAAGCAAGTTTGAGTGGATGGTGAACTCGAGTCGTAAAAAAGCAGATGTCCACGAGATACGCTAAACCCCAAAGCCCTCCAGTTATTGTTTTGATGAGTGTTGCATCATGAATTTACTTAGGTGTTATTCGGTAAGTTTGCGGTGTTGTGACTGTTAAATTGAGCGCAAAATGCTTCTCACGTTATGACAACTTAAGTTGTAGCGATGACAAATTAATAATTACTTAAAGGACTTTATCATGTGGACTAAACCAGCTGCTACAGAAATGCGTTTTGGCTTTGAAGTTACAATGTACGTAATGAATAAATAATTTGTAATAACGCATTATAAAAAAAGGCTGCCACAAGACAGCCTTTTTTTGTTAGAAACAGTCTTACAAGTTAATAAAGTAAGTTTTACTTTGTAGCTATATTGTTTTTGAATAATTTTTAAAGAATCGTAGAATTTTATGCATATACACGTATTAGGCGCAGGTGCTGGCGGTGGTTTTCCGCAGTGGAACTGCAACTGTTTTAACTGCGATGGGTTACGTAAAGGCACGATTAAGGCAACCAAGCGTACGCAGTCTTCTATTTGCGTTAGCAGTGATGGCGTCAATTGGGTACTTTTTAACGCCTCACCTGATGTCCTGCAGCAAATTCAGGATTTTCCCGCATTGCAACCAGCACGCGCAATCCGTGATACCGGCATTCAGGCGATCGTGTTGATAGATGCGCAGATTGACCACACCACTGGTTTATATATGTTGCGCGAAGGCTCTGTGAAGCGTGAAATTTACTGTACCGATATGGTGTATGGTGATCTTACCTCAGGGAATCAGGCGCTGAATATTTTAGGCCATTACTGTGGCATCAATCACCATCAAGTGCCGATTGATGGTAAAACCAGTTTCACCATGCCCAATGTACCTAATCTAAAATTCACGACAGTGGCACTCAAGAGCGCCGCACCGCCATATTCGCCACATCGTAATGACCCGCAAGCCGGCGATACGATTGGTGTTTTAATTGAGGAAATCAGCACCGGTAAAAAGTGCTGGTATTCACCAGGTTTGGCAGAGATTGAACCACACCTGCCAGAGCTGATGAATCAAGCGGATTGCATTATGGTAGACGGTACGTTCTGGACGGATACCGAGATGATTGATTTAGGTTTAATGACCAAAACAGCACGCAGTATTGGCCATAATCCGCAGTCAGGCAAAAATGGCATGATTGAAGACTTGGATAAGTTTGGTGATGTGCGAAAAGTGTTGATTCATATCAACAACACGAACCCAATCTTACGTGAAGATTCTGCCGAGCGTGCAATCTTGGACGAACACAAAATTGAAGTTGCTTATGATGGCATGGATATTATTTTATAAAAAACCCCCAAACCTCGTCATGACACTGCGTTGTTTCAAAATTTTTTATCGCTTACATACAAATGTATGCCGCACTCAAAAAATTTCTTACGCCTTGTCTCATTTAGAGCTTTGAATTTTTAAAAAGGAAAAAACAAAATGACTGAAAAATTAGCACCATGGAGCAGAGAAGAATTTGAAGCTAAGTTGCGTGAAAAAGGTAAGGGCTACCATATCTATCATCCAATACATGTGTTGATGTATGAGGGTAAGCTCAGCCAAGCGCAAATGCAGGCTTGGGTCGCAAATCGTTATTACTACCAGATTGCAATCCCGATGAAAGATGCTGCAATTCTTTCAAACTGTCAAGATCGTGAAATTCGTCGTGGCTGGATTCAACGTATATTTGACCATGACGGTAGCGGCCAAATCGCAGAAGGTGGTGAGGGTGGCATTGAAGCATGGATCCATCTAGGGGCTGCAGTTGGATTGAGTCGTGAGGATATTATGTCCCTAAAATTAGTGGCGCCAGG
>JBAYTS010000014.1:0-57934 GCA_041675545.1 Methylotenera sp. | reverse complement strand
GAGGGCTTTGCGTAGTTCGCTTTCCAGGTTGGCGCGGCTGTTGATGGTTTCTTGCATTTGCGGATCAAAAAAACGTAGGGTGTTGCGACCGGCTTTTTTGGCTTGGTACATGGCAATGTCGGCATGTTTGAGTAACTCTTCTTGCGTTTCGCCATGGTCGCTAAAAAGCGCGATGCCGATGCTAGGGGTGCTGTGATGTTCGTGGATATCAAGCTGATAAGGTTGATTCAATGTGGTTAAAATTTTATGCCCGATATGTTCTACCTGCGTGGCGGCTTCTATAGACTTCTCGCTTAAATCTTCCAGCATCACCACAAATTCATCACCGCCCAAACGTGCAACGGTGTCGCCCTCTCGCACGCATGTAAGGAGTCGATTAGCGACCTCTTGTAACAGCTTATCGCCAATATCGTGCCCTAATGTGTCATTGAGCGTTTTAAAGTGGTCAAGGTCAAGAAAAAGTAACGCTCCGCCTTTACTACTACGCGCGCTTACGACCAATGCCTGATTTAGGCGATCCAGCAGCAATCTACGATTAGGCAACCCTGTTAGTGGGTCATAAAAAGCCAGGCTTTGAATTTCATCAGCGGCCGCCTTGCTTTCGGTAATATCACTCAATGTACTCACGTAATTGGTTACAAGACCTTGTTCATTTTTAACCGCACTAATCGATAAATACCCGGGATAAATTTCACCGTTTTTACGTCTGTTCCAAACTTCCCCCTGCCAGCCGCCGTTACGATTGATGTTATCCCACATCACTTTATAAAAGTCCTCATCCTGACGGCCTGATCTAAACATGCTGGAAGGCTGACCGATGACTTCTTCTGCACTATAGCCTGTAATATTTGAGAATGATTGATTCACCCTTAAAATCATACGGTTAACATCGGTGACCATTAGACTTTCTTGGGAGTCAAATGTGGTGGCAGCAATTTGAATATTATTTTCAGCCTGTTTGCGCTCGATGGCGATACTCACCAACTGCGCGCATTGCTCAATCAGCGCAAGGTCAACTGGTGTGGGCGTTGCTTTTTCACGATGATAGATGGCAAAAGTACCTAAAACACGCCCTGTTGAAGCAAAAACCGGCTGTGACCAACATGCTTGCAAGCCAGCACGGTTAGCAAGTGCTCTGTAAGCTACCCAATACGGATGCGTTGCAATATCTTCAACAATAACAGTCTCACCTGTAAATGCAGCCGTACCACAAGACCCAGCACTCAGGCCTATTTCTGCCCCATTGATGGCCTTGTTATAAAATTCAGGCAGGCTTGGCGCAATGGCGTCACTCAGGCGTTTAGCTGCTGCATCTAAAAGCAATATACTGCAAAGCATTTTAGGGTTAAGTGCTTCGACGCCGAGAACTACAGACTCAAGCAGTTTACGTAGTGGTTCGCCGGCAACCAACAGCTCTAATATACGTGTGCGAAACTGCTCGTACGCCTCTGCACGTTTTCGTTCGGTAATATCACGAGATAACACAATAAAACGTGGCCGCTGCCCATCAATGGTTTTTTTAGCTACAGAAAGCTCAAACCAACGCAAACCAAGTGGCACCAGCAGTTCTAATTGCTTCCCCTGTGAATGCCCAGTCTCATTAGCTTCTTGCAAGGCGGCCATTACGATCATCGCTGACTGTTGCGATAGCACGTCTTGCACCGTTCTACCTATCAATGCCTTTTGTGGTGCAGCTAATAAACTATCTTTGGGCGTCTTGACTGCATAGTAACGGCCATCTAGGTCAAGCTCAAACAATGCATCGGGCATGGCGTCAAATACGGCTTTAAGATTAGCCTCGCTTTCTTGCATCGCGCCGTGCTCCAACTGCAATCTACGTCTAGTGGACTGCAACCGAAAACTCAATAGAAAAATGAGCGCAATAGCCATAAAACCAATGATCATCTGCCATTGATAGCGTAGCCATACGTCATACAAAGTAAACGTAGGCGCCGATTCAAACGGTGGCGCACGCAACGCTCTTAATAAATCCGTCACAGGCGTATAGTCGGCAGGGACAGTAAAGCCATGAATACCCAACACAGCCGTAGCACTGGTATTTTCTTCTAACAAAAATAGTACTGCGGCAACATGTCGTGAAAAATCTTCGTTTACATGCGACATTGCCGCAAGCGGCCACTCCGGATACAAACGCGTAGAGGCTCGCACTGGGAAATGAGGTAAGTTTTGCTGATTGATAATCTTAATTTTTGTTATATCAAGCTGTCCCTCACGTGCCAATGCCTCTAACACACCTGTACGCACAAATCCCACATCAGCACGGCCTGTCAGTACCGCTTGCACTACGTTGTCATGAGGCTCTCCAGTAAACATTACTTTGGCTTCTAGTGGTAAATAGATGCTTGCTTGGTTAAGTATATAGGCTTGCATTTGATAGCCACCTAATGAATCCTTGCTGATTGCGGCAATACTTTTACCTTTAATATTTGCTAAAGTTTGAATAGAATCTTGGTTGGCGAGGCTAAAAATAACGCCACCAAACACACTGACTGGCAGCCCGCGTTCAGTCATAATGACCGTAGCTAAGGGTGCGGACAATCCACTTTGATGGTTTAATTTGATGTAATGCGCAGGGTTGGTGAATACAAAATCTAATTGACGGCTAGCCACCGCCGCGTCTAGTTCGGGCAAGGTAAAGGCTTCTATCGTAAAGTCTTGTTCCGGCATGGCAAGCTTTAGCACAACGGCCAGCGGTTGCCACTGGACTAAAGTTTGTGATTTTGAGCGAAAAGCAAGTACACCAATTTTTATCGGGTCTGCTGCATTTGCAGCCAAGCTGGATAAAGCCATCGCAACCACGCAAGCTAACATCACTACAAGCGTCCATCTCGATTGTTGGTTATTCATCATGAGTCACATTAAAGTCTCTTGGTAAATACTCATCACGGATTAATGATGATAAATCATTAGACTGCTTAATCAATTGATGCTCAAACATCAACGCAGCCAAGCTACGCGCACTGTTTAACAACAATGGCTGTTCACCAGATAACAAACGGTGGTTATTGACTGCATCAGGCAATTGCAAACCTTTGTATGCGCTTAATACTTGTTGCACGCCTAAGTCTAAATGCGCTGCAATCCTGTAAGCGGCATCGTGCGGATTGTGGCTTAAGTGACGCAATGCGCGAAAATGTGCTGAAATTAAATGACGAATAGCGGTGGCATAACTGAAATTTAGCGCATCGTTACGCATCACCAATACGTCAATCACCATGTTAGGTGCTTGCCTTGTATCAAATAGCTTGCGGGCACCTTGTGTTAATAACACTGTAGCCACCGGCTCATAGGTAATAATGGCGTCTATCTGTTTATTACGCCAAGCCTGATGGTGTTCGTCAGCTTTAATCGGCACCAGTACAACTTCTTTTTTAGTGAGATGAGCTATTTGTAAAATTTTGATCAGCATCACCTCGCCGACTGAGTTTGGTTCGTAGCCGATACGTTTACCTTTAAGGTCAGATAAATTTTCAATACTGGCATCTGCCAATAGCATATCAGCCCCGGCAGACACATCAAACACCATCACCACAGAAACAGGCAAGCCCATAGACCGCACTTTTAGGACTTCATCTAGCGTGAGTGCCGCGCCGTCAACCTCACCATCAATCAATGCCTGAATTGACGCTGTTGCGTTGTGTGTTTGTACTAAACGCACTTGTTTGGTATTTAGCCAGCCCTCATCTCGCGCTAAAAACATAGGCGTATAGCCCGGCCAAACGTGCGCAGCAACGGCTATCGGCTTATCAATCAACAGGCCGCAAGCTGGTATCGCTAACACACATGCGAAAAAACTCATGAAAACCAGCTTTAGTTTCCATGAGTTTTTTATGTTACGCAGTATTAAAAATGATTTTAACATTAAGGCATTTTTTATTTTCACCGCTTAATTTTCGACACTGGTTTCTGCCTGTTTAGCCCAGTCGAACATACTGACAAGACGTTAAACAATTAACCCTGAGCGTGTAAGCGTCTGCGATTTAGCTTGACCATCTCTGCCATAAACTGAATCTTTGCTTGAATTGCCTTGCAAATGATTAAGTAGTTCTTGGTTGCGATTAAAATGTTTAGCGATCAATACGCCGTTGAGTCGATTCATTTCTTTTGCTTCATTTAATGCTTTTTGAAACTTAGCCCATGCCTGACTAATACTTGGTTTGGCTTGTTGTTGCACCCAAGCGTCCATACCTGCTTCACTCGCTTCAAAACCGTTAACAGACAGTGCATCGTAGCGCGCTCTGGCCGCAAGGTTTAAGCGCTGTAACAATAGGGATTTTTCTTCTATAACGGCTTCTATCGCATCGACATCCGCTTTTAACAAATGTGCTTGCTCACGTAACATCAACGCCAGTAGCTCACCCAATAACCGAGCATCTTGCTCTAATGAAACAGGCTTGCTTGAACTTGTAGCGTTCATCTTAGGTTATGCGGCTCTATTAGTGAGTAAGTCTTTTACGGTTTCAATCAGGCCGTTTGCTACTTTTTCAGAGCTCACAGTAAACTGACCAGACTCAATTGCGGATTTAATTGCACCGACTTTTTCAGCATTAAAAACATTGCTTGCGGCAACTTTGGCTTCTAATGATTGTAGTTTAGTCGATAATGGCGACAGCGTTACATTTTCAGTCGATTTGGAACCAGACTGCGATTGCTCGGTTTTTTGTTTAGATTCCGCCTCAACTTTAGCTGCATTGGCTTTTTCTACATTAGCTTTATCAACACCAAGCGCTGCCGTATTTTTAATTGTGTCGTTAACTTTCATGACATTTCATCCTTTTTACTTAAATTGCCCTTGCGCTTTACACGCATCCTTAATGCTACTATCGGCATAGTTTAAGCGAACTTTAATACTTTAGTAAAAAATATCATCTTATTTAGTGTTTATTTAGTGCTTACGATGACTTCAACCGGCTCAACCAGCAAATTTACATAGATTAAATGCGTTATTGTTAAAATCCCACTTCTATCAAACCGCCTTGGCGCGCAATGCCTGTTACCACCTGTCCGCTTGCCACTTTCACCTGTACTAGTTGACCTTCGTTGGCTTTTGTGATCGCTTTTCCCTCGGCAGAGATTCTAAAACCACGACCAATCGTCGTGATAGATACGGTTTGTCCTTGTTGCACCACCGGAGCAATTTTTAACATTTCCTGCCTGATAACGGTGCCTGCATTCATGGAGACATTCACCAATCGACCCACCGCCTGATCCAACTCAGTAAATATACCTGCTGGCAATTGCGTTAAATCACCTGTTTCAAAAATTAAATCCTGACCTGCCACAACATGCCCTTGTGCCAAAGGTACTGCCGCCACTAAATATTGTGCTGAAACATTTACGCTCGCCTGCACATATATTGTCCACGCACTAGGTGCATTGCAACGTACGCCTACACTGGTTTTACCCCATGCTCGACTGCCTTTAGGCAAAAAAACCTGTGGCTCAGGGCATTGTGCTAAACGCAAATGCGGATCAATGGCACCTGCGTTTACGCTGACTTCACCTGGATAACCAATGGTTTGCGTGTTTAAAAAATCTACAATTTTAAGTTTTAATGTAGATAGGTCATGCCTGCCAGCTTGGCTACTTACCGCCACCTTGCTACCAGAGTTAACCGATGTGGCTTGTGCATGCGCAACAGAGGCACCTGACAATACAACAATTGTAAGTAATCCAACTATTAAAAAAGCGATACCTAGCACTTTTACACGGAGGTAATCTTCAAAGTAATGCATATTGAACTCCAATGTGATTAACAATAATTCAATGAAGCATTCTACGGATGCACCCTAATAACAAAACTAAGAAAAGGCCAGTAATTACCCGTTTGCTTTATTGATTGAAGTTTAATGCTTAACCTTAGACTATCTCTCGTCAGTGTTATCGGTGTAAAAAGTATTTTCTTTAGGGTTAAAAAATACACTTTACAAACAAACGCTATACAAAGAAATCAAGTATTGGTGAAAGGATATATCGTGATCAATAAATTAGACGCGGCTTTGAGTCTGCATCAAAATGTTCTAAGAGTGCGCGGGCAGCGCCAAGAGCTTATTGCGGCCAACATCGCCAATGCGGATACGCCCAATTACAAGGCGCGTGATTTAGACTTTGGTGCCGTGATGAAAAATGCAATGTCAGGTGTTGCGCAAGAGGGTTTTAACACTTCAAAAACTTCCACTCAACATTTAGATGGCGCACCGTCAAAAGTAGCGCTAACAGGCGGCGCTTTGTTTCGCCCCGTGATGCAAGGTAGTGTCGATGGCAATACCGTGGATATGGATGTTGAGCGTAATCAATTTGCCGATAATGCAATTCGCTATGAAGCGAGTTTGATTATGATTAACGGCCAACTTAAATCAATGCTCTCGGCGATTCAAAGCCAGTAATTGCGTTATTTAAGCTTAGTAAGCAAATCAGGAGCAAGTGATGTCATTATTTAATGTGTTTAACATTTCCGGTTCTGCCATGAGCGCACAGTCGCAACGTTTAAATGCGGTAGCCAGTAACCTGGCCAATGCAGATAGCGCCACCAGCGCCAATGGAACCGCTTACAAAGCCAAGCAGGTGGTTTTTAGCGCGGTGCCGACAAAGTCACCCGATGCCAGCGGCGTAAAGGTGACCAAAGTGATTGAAGATCAATCACCACCTAAAATCATTTATGACCCTAAACACCCGCTTGCCGATGAAAAAGGCTATGTCACGATGCCTAACGTTAACGTGACTGAGGAAATGGTGAATATGATTTCAGCCTCACGCGCTTACCAAAACAATGTAGAAACCATGAATGCGGTTAAAACCATGCTTTCTAAAACGCTAACCATTGGCCAGTCATAACTATTAGACGCAATTCAAAACTATCGTTTCTAGCTTAAATCGCTCGTATAAGGAAAACATCATGGCAGCCGTACAAAGTACCTCAAACAGCCCATCACAGGCGCTACTTGACTCAGTTAACGGTCAAAAAAACAGCACTACTAACAGCATAGATAACGCGCAGGACAGGTTTATGACGTTATTAGTCACGCAAATGAAAAACCAGGATCCACTCAATCCGATGGATAACGCACAGGTGACGAGCCAAATGGCACAGCTTTCTACCGTAACCGGTATTGACAAGCTAAACAACACGCTGGAATTATTGATTGGTAACGTGCAGGCAGGTCAATCTTACCAGGCATCCAGCATGATCGGTCATAGTGTGCTGAGCCCTGGTAACGAAATTATCACCAGTGGCGAAGGCGGATTTTTTGGTGCAGATCTGCCAATAGGCGCAGATAAACTAACGGTTACGATTAAAGATGCAGCCGGCAACGTGGTTAGAACACTTGATTTAGGCAAGCAAGAGGTCGGCACCACGCCCCTAAGCTGGGATGGCTTGACCAATGACGGCTCAGTCGCTAAAAGCGGTAGTTATCAATTTGAGCTGGCGGCAACCATTGCAAACAACACCGCAGCAGCGAGCGGTTTAAGTTTTGCACAGGTAATGAGCATCTCAAATAACGCCAATAGCATTAAATTGAATTTGAGCAACCTAACCAGTGTTAACACCAGTGACGTAAGAGAGATTTTTTAGGCCAGACCTATAGCAACGTTTAACGTGATCCAAATCAACACAATTTAGTAAGTCATCACCATTAAGTAGTTTTAATTAAGCGCTAATTAAAGTAATCAGGAGAATAAAATGAGTTTTCAACAAGGTTTAAGCGGTCTTAATGCAGCTTCTAAACAACTAGAAGTCATCGGCAATAACGTATCAAATGCGAATACCGTAGGCTTTAAGCAAGCTCGCGCTGAATTTGCTGACGTTTATGCTAACTCACTCTCTGGCGGTGGTGGCACGCAAATTGGTATCGGTGCAAAATTATCAACAGTGGCACAACAGTTTACTCAAGGCAATGTAACCGGCACAAATAATCCGCTAGACATCGCGATCAACGGCAACGGATTTTTCCGCATGAGCAACAACGGCGCGATTACTTATTCACGTAACGGGCAGTTTCAAATGGATAAGTCAGGCTTTATCGTTGATGCCTCAAGTAAACGGCTGACTGGATTTGCCGCAGATGCGTCAGGTGCGCTACTGAAAGGCGCGCCGGCAGACCTGCAAATATCAACCGCAGATATTTCGCCACAAAGCACGACTGAAATCGATGGTATCGTTAATTTAGATTCGCGTAAAACAGCCCCGGCTATCACGCCGTTCGACCCGACCGACCCTGCAACCTATAGCGACTCTACTGCCGTGTCAGTATTTGATAGCTATGGCATTTCACATACATTGCAAACCTTTTTTGTAAAAGATGCGCTCCCAAACGTATGGAATCTCTACACCACAGCAGATGGTGTTTTTACCACAGGTGTCAATGCAACAACGCCAGCAGCTACACTCACATTTCCAGCCTCTGGCACGGGTGTTAATCCAACGAGCTCAGTCAATCCAATTCCAGTTTCTTTTGCACCTACCACGGGTACACCACCAGTAGCAACAGGGGCGGCCAGTCCATTGACATTTACCATGGACTACACTAAAGGTACACAGTTTGGGTCAAGCTTCAGCATCAATAGCTTGTTGCAAGACGGCTTCGCCTCTGGTCGCCTTTCTACTTTTAATACGGCGGCCGATGGCACAATTGTAGGTAGCTACAGCAATGGACAATCAAGAATACTTGGGCAAGTCACGCTGGTTAATTTCACTAATCCAAATGGCTTGCAATCTCTTGGTGGCAATGCCTGGGCGGAAAGTGCCGGCTCCGGCGCACCGCAACCAAGCTTTGGCGGCACACCAGGCACCGGACCGCTGGGCGTGTTGCAATCTTCGGCCGTTGAAGACTCTAATACTGACCTGACGGCCGAACTTGTGAATATGATTACAGCACAACGTTACTATCAAGCCAATGCGCAAACCATTAAAACGCAGGATCAGGTGTTGCAAACGTTAGTGAATCTACGTTAACCGTTATCGTTTATAGCAAACTGAATAAGGAGACACGCGATGGATCGCATGATTTATACCGCAATGACGGGTGCAAAACACATCCTTGAGCAACAGGCGACCACTTCGCACAACCTTGCCAACGCCACCTCCACAGGATTTAAATCGCAAATAGACTCATTTAGAGCAGTGCCGATACTGGGTCAAGGCATGCCTACGCGTGCTTTCGTGGTGGATTCCACCTCTGGGGCAGACTTTAACCCCGGCGCTATTCAAGCGACTAATCGCGATTTAGACGTTGCAGTACAAGGTAAAGGCTGGCTTGTCGTGCAGCGTGCAGATGGTTCTGAAGGCTATACACGCAATGGCTCACTCAAAGTCAGTGAAAACGGTATTTTGCAAACAGCAAACGGACTGACGGTGATGGGGGATGGCGGCCCGATCAGCATTCCGCCCGATGTAACCATCAGCATTGCCAAAGACGGCACTGTTTCTTCAATTTCAAATGATACGCTACCCGGACCTGCCAACAGCATTGGGCGCATTAAGCTTGTTAATCCCGCAGAGGCTAACCTTATACGTGCCAGCGATGGTTTATTTGTTACAAAAGATGGCGCCCCGGCTGACGTAGATATTAACGTCAACTTAGTAAATGGCGCCTTGGAAGGCAGTAATGTCAACGTTGTAGATGCCATGGTGAGTATGATTAGCCTCGCCAGACAATTTGAAACTCAAATGAAGCTACTGCAAACGGCTGAGAATAACGCCAATAAAGCCAGTCAGCTCCTCAATTTGAGTTAACGCTCAATCCGTTATTATTAGTTTATGACTAATAGAACAATAAATTTTTATTCAAGTTTTGATGTGTTTCTGATTAGCGCGACTAATCCTAAAAGGAAATAAAATGATACGCTCATTATGGATCTCAAAAACAGGGCTAGATGCTCAGCAAACGCAGATGGACGTGATTGCCAACAACTTGGCAAACGTTAGCACCAGCGGCTTTAAACGATCACGCGCAGTATTTGAAGATCTGCTGTATCAAAACATCCGCCAACCAGGCGCGCAGTCTTCACAACAAACACAGTTGCCTTCTGGCCTTCAATTAGGTACGGGGGTTAGGCCTGTCGCCACAGAGCGTATTTTTACACAAGGTAATTTACAACAAACCGGCAATGATAAAGATGTCGCGATTCAAGGTGCAGGCTTCTTTCAGGTGCTGTTACCTGATGGCACCACCGCCTACACGCGCGACGGCTCATTTCAGGTAGATAGCCAAGGTCAATTAGTTACCGCAAGCGGCTTTCCGGTACAGCCTGCCATTACCATTCCGGCAGATGCTCAAAGTCTTAGTATCGGTCGCGATGGCACGGTTTCAATTACATTGGCAGGCGCCACGGCTGTAACACAAATTGGTTCATTGCAACTTGCTACGTTTATCAATCCGGCCGGTTTACAAGGCAAAGGTGAAAACCTGTTTGTTGAAACTGCAGCCTCTGGTAATGCCAATGCAAATACCCCTGGCACCAATGGCGCGGGCTTATTAACGCAAAGCTTTGTTGAAACCTCTAACGTTAACGTGGTTGAAGAGCTGGTTAATATGATTCAAACTCAGCGCGCTTATGAAATTAATAGTAAGGCGATTACAACGTCAGACCAAATGCTACAAAGACTCACCCAAATGTAGTGAACATTTAAGCTAAGTCAGCTGATCAATGTCACCTTTTATTAAACGCCAGTTACTAAACACCAGGAGCCCAAAATGTTGAATACAATCTACCGTAGCGCACGCAACATTTCAGCACTGCGCGTTTTAATGATAATGAGCATCTTGTTACTTGGCTCAATGTTCAGCGGTTGTGCAATTACACCAAGTACGATCGTTAAAGAGCCAACTACGGCAAAAGCGGCAGCACCTGCAACCGCCAACACTAGCAATGGCGCAATTTTCAGCGCCAGCACTTATCGTCCAACGTTTGAAGACAGACGCCCACGCTTTGTAGGTGATATCGTTACCATCAACATCATTGAAAATACCTCAGCCACCAAAGCCAATGCAAGCTCTGGCAGCAAACAGGGCGATGCCAGCTTTAATACAGATGCCAAAATAGGTGACAATACCCGACCTATCGGTGGCCTGCTTGCAGGGCTACCTTTCGGCAATTTGGCAAGTTTCTCAGCCAGCTCAGATAACTCATTTGCAGATAAAGCAGCAGCAAATTCTAGCAATGTATTCACGGGCTCTATTACCACTACCGTGGTTGAGGTATTACCCAATGGCAACTTGATTGTCAGCGGAGAAAAACAAGTAGCGCTGGATAAAGGCACTGAATTTGTGCGTTTTTCTGGTGTAGTTAACCCGGACACAATTACCCAAGGTAACTTTGTGCCCTCAACCAAAGTTGCTGATGCCCGCATTGAATACCGCACCAACAGCAAAATTGACGGTGCTGCCATTGCTTCAATATTTGCTCGATTCTTCTTAAGCATGAGCCCATGGTAAAGGTCACCACAATGCATGGCACGATAAAAAGTATATTTAACACTTTAAGCAACCAGCGATTGGTTCGCTTTTGCACGTTGCTATTTTGCTGCGTACTTTCTATTCAACCAGCATACGCTGAGCGTCTTAAAGACCTTGCTTCAATTCAGGGCGTGCGCACCAACCAATTATTAGGTTATGGTTTAGTGGTAGGGCTAGATGGCACAGGTGACCAAACTACACAAACGCCATTCACCGTACAAAGCATTATCAGCATGATGCAACAAATGGGCGTGAGCTTACCTCCTGGCACCAGTTTGCAGCTTAAAAACGTAGCCGCCGTAATGGTTACAAGCGCCCTGCCCGCCTTTGCGCAACCGGGTCAAAATTTAGACATCACGGTTTCATCTATGGGTAACGCAAAAAGCTTGCGTGGCGGTACCCTGTTAATGACTCCACTCAAAGGTGCCGATGGGCAGATATACGCCATTGCGCAAGGCAACCTTGTGGTTGGCGGTGTAGGTGCAGCTGCCAACGGCGCACAAACGCAAGTTAATCATCTCAGTGTGGGTAGAGTTAGCGCTGGCGCTACCGTTGAACGTGCCGTGCCAGGCAACCTCAGCCAAGCTGAATTTGTGAATTTAGAGTTAAAAGAATCGGATTTTTCTACCGCTACCTTGGTGGTTGATGCGATTAACCGCCGTTTTGGTAAAAATACTGCATTTGCGCAAGATGGTCGCGTTATACGCGTACAACCTCCCATCGACACCAGTCGTGTTGCTTTTCTTGCCGCGCTTGAAAGCATCAATGTAGTGCCTGCCACCAGCTCTGCCAAGGTCATCATCAACGCACGCACCGGATCTGTGGTGATGAATCAATCAGTGACACTGGAAAGCTGTGCGGTATCTCACGGCAACTTATCCGTCACCATCAACACCGAACCGGTGATTAGCCAGCCAGGACCATTATCCAGCGGCCAAACCGTGGTAACTGCGCGCTCGCAAATCGACATTAACAAAGAGCCGGGCAAGGTAGTCAAGCTAGATAACGGCGCAAATCTTTCAGAAGTAGTCAAAGCGCTAAATGCGATTGGCGCGACACCGCAAGATTTGCTTGCCATCTTGCAGGCAATGAAAGCGGCGGGTTCGCTACGTGCTGAGCTTGAAATCATCTAGTGAGTGCAAAATATGGTGACTAATAACAACCTAATCAATAGCGCAGATTTATCGGGAAAAGTGGCGTTTGATGCCAATGGCCTCAACAACCTGAAGCAAGCTGCCAGAGAAAACTCGCCAGAAGCGATTAAAGAAGTTGCCAAGCAGTTTGAGGCTATCTTTATGAATATGATGCTCAAAAGCATGCGTGAAGCCTCACCCCAGGATAGCCCATTTGATAACGAGCAAAGTCGCACTTTTACCACCATGCTCGATCAACAGCTTACGACCAACCTATCGTCCAAGGGTTTGGGCTTAGCGGACATACTGGCAAGGCAATTGAGCAAAGGTGGCTACACTGCTGACAATGCAATGGAGCAAGCAGTAACGGACAAAACCACCAGCCCTGATACACATTCAAACTTACGGCCTGATCTGACGGGTAATCCATTTTTGAATAATATAGCGAATACATTAAAGCAAAATAATGCGGGGACTCAACCATCAGCATTAAATGGTAGTGCCACTGATTTTAAAAACCGCATGGCGAGCCATGCCGAAACAGCAAGCCAATCGACTGGCATTCCAGCACACCTGATGCTAGGTCAAGCCGCGCTTGAAAGCGGTTGGGGCAAGCGTGAAATCAAAGCGGCGGACGGCACACCTAGCAATAACCTATTTGGCATTAAAGCCACTGGCAACTGGAATGGTAAAGTAGTTGAAGCCACGACCACAGAATACGTTCACGGCATTAAACAAAAACGCATCGAAAAATTTCGTGCTTATGATAGCTATGCGGATTCATTTAAAGATTTTGCCAATTTAATGCAAAATAATCCACGCTATGAAAATGTCATGGAAAATTTACATAGCCCACATGGTTATGCACAAGCGATGCAAAAAGCGGGTTATGCCACTGATCCTGATTACGCCACAAAATTGGCCAGCGTTATTCAAAAAATCTCACCTTCATTATAAAATTGCACTTTAAGTTTGATTATTAAAGCTTGATTATTAAAGCTTCATCCTAAAGTTTTACGTATTTATGCCGACAAGCTATATGTGAGATTAGTTAAAAAGAGTAAATATCATGGCCTCTAATATATTAAGCATTGGAAAAAGCGCCTTAGCAGCCGCTCAGGTTGGCATTAGCACAACTGGGCACAACATCGCAAATGCGTCCACGCCCGGTTATTCACGACAAGTTGTAGTGCAGGCGGCGGCGCAATCGCAAAACTTTGGTTACGGCTATGTAGGTCAAGGGACTGAAATTGCCGGTGTCAATCGTGTCTATAACGACATATTGGCGGCACAAGCGGTTAGAAGTCAGGCGACGAGCGCTGGCATCAATGCCTATCAAACGCAAATGAGCACCATCAACGACATGCTATCCAATCCAGCTGCGGGTCTTAACCCAGCAATGAGTGATTTTTTTGGCAGCATGCAAGATTTAAGTGCTAATCCTAGCGACACCGCAACACGTCAATCCATGCTGTCATATACACAGTCGTTGGCCAATCGTTTTCAAAGCACTAATAATCGTCTAAATGAAATTCGTGACGGTGTTAATGCGCAACTCACCTCAAGTATCGGGCTGGTTAATGTGTATGCCAAGCAAATCGCAAGCTTAAATGATACGATTGAAAAAGCTGTAAGCGCTAATGGCAACACACCGAATGATTTGCTAGATCAGCGCGATCAGCTAGTATTAGAGCTTAGCAAACAAATTAAAACCACTGTTGTGCCTCAAGGGCAAGGCAGTTACAACATATACATTGGCAACGGTATGCCGTTAGTTGTAGGTAAAGACACGTTTTCATTAGTGCCAGCAGCATCGCCAACAGACCCAAGCCGGGTTGAAGTGGCTTATCAAACCAGTGGAAAAACAACCGTACTGGGCGCTAATAGCCTTCCTGGCGGCGCCATTGGCGGATTGTTGCAATTTCGTGCCGAGTCATTAGACACCATTCAAAACCAAATCGGGCAACTTGCTACAGTGCTTGCCGAAACCTTTAATGCGCAACATAGCCAAGGTTTGGACAAAAATGGCAACCCCGGAGGCCCGTTATTTAGCATTCCAAATCCAACGGTCAATGCAAACTCAAATAACTCTGGCCCTACGACAATACCGAGTAACGCTACTCCAGCCGTAGTTTCAAGCAAAGTTGAAGATGCACGAGCGCTCACTGCAAGTGATTACCGCCTAGAATATGATGGCACAAACTACAAAATCACACGCTTAAGTGATCTATCAGCATTTCCTCCTTTTTCAAGCTTGCCACAAACAGTCGATGGCGTTAGCTTTAAGATAGATTCTGGCAGCATGCTTGCTGGCGACAACTTCCTAATTAAGCCCACACAAAATGCGGCGGCTTTGTTTAAGGTTGCAATTACTAATCCCGACAAGCTTGCTGTCGGCGGCCCCGCACTTACCTCAAGTGAAGGCGCAGGCAATACGGGTACGGGCACTATAACTGCACTAGTAGCAGGTAGTGGTTATGCTGCCAGCCCGCTTTCTGCCCCGTTTACGATGACTTACAACACATTACCTAGTGCTGGTCTTAGCTTCACACCCAGTCAAACCGTCGTAGTTACATCGGGTGCAATATCAACAACCTATGCCCCTGGCGACCTCGTGCCCTATACCAATGGCGCAACCATCACTATAGCAAACTCCAGCTTTACGCTGTCAGGCACACTCAGTGATGGCGATAATTTCACTGTGGCACCCAATACATCTGGCGCCCCGGGCGACAACCGTAACGGCTTATTATTAGCAGGCTTACAAAGTGAAAAAACTTTAAACGGCGGCAAAAATAGTTACTCCGATGCCTTTGGTCAGCTGGTAAACGGCGTTGGCAATAAAACGCGTGAACTTAACGTATTAAGCACTTCTGAAGCCCAGGTATTAGAGCAAATCACAGCTGCCGTGCAATCTGAATCCGGTGTCAATTTAGATGAAGAAGCAACCAACTTGATTCGCTACCAACAAGCGTATCAAGCCGCTGGCAAGATGATGCAGATAGCCAGCCAACTGTTTGACGTGTTATTGCAACTAGGTAACTAGGTAGCTAGTAACTAGGCACTGTTTAAGGAAATCAATCATGCGTATTAGTACCAATACAATTTATCAGTCTGGCATCTCTAAAATCAGCCAGTTACAATCTGAGCAAGTTAAACTGCAACAACAGATTTCTACTGGCAGGCGAATTGCATCACCGTCAGATGACCCAGTCGGCTCCGCGCGCGCCTTAGAAGTGTCGCATGCGCAAAGCATCAACGCCAAGTTTGCTGATACGCGCCAAACGGCACAACTTAAACTCAATACAATAGAGTCTAGCCTGACCAGCCTGACCAGCATGATGATATCTACGCAATCTTCACTGGTATCGGCTGGGAATGCTACGCTTTCTGACCAGGAGAGACAATTTATTGCTACAGAATTAAGCGGCACACTAGAAGCCATGATTGGGCTTGCTAACACCAAAGATGCTGCAGGCAACTACCTTTACGCAGGCTTTAAAACTGACACCAAGCCTTTTGTGGCCAATGCTTCAGGTGCAAGCTATGCTGGTGACTCCAACTCGCAACTATTACAGGTTGATACACAACGTCAAATGGCCATTAATGTGACAGGTGATAATGTTTTTCAAGCTGGCGGTAACGATATTTTTGCCACCATAAGCAATTTAGTCACCTTACTTAACACCCCGCTTACCGCAGCAAATCAGGCTGCTTTTAGTGCTGGCATTTCTACAGGCATCGGCAGTATGCAAACCGGGTTAGACAACGTGCTTAATGTACGCGCGGCGGTCGGCTCAAAGTTAAATGAGCTTGACACCTTGGACACTGCAGGCGCCGACCGTGACTTACAATACAGCAAATCACTTTCAGAACTACAAGATCTGGACTATGCAAGCGCACTATCTGATCTTTCAAAAAATCAAACCATCATGGAAGCCGCACAAAAATCTTTTGTGGCGACTACCAGCCTGTCACTATTTGATTTTATATAACTTTATCTGTATTTAAATAGTTCGCCAAACATGCCGCCTAAAAAATCATTAAGGGGCATTTGGTAGGAAATCAATTTGTAAGCTTACAAATTTCAGAATAGGCCAACTTATTTCAAGTTAAGCCAACTTTAGGGTGTTAGTGTAGGCACAGTAGTTTTAGGTATTGCAACTTGATTCATATTATTTGCGCCCTGCTCTATAAAGTTCACAATCGGCTTCTGCATCCCCGGTAGAGACAGTGCCAATACCAAAAAACCAATGCCCAATGTAATAGGAAAGCCAATGCCAAAAATATTAAGCTGAGGTGCTGTTCTAGTGAGAATCCCCAAAGCTATATTGGTAATGAGCAATGCCGTAATGGCAGGTAACGCTAGTAGCAATCCCACACTAAATATCGTTTCACCCCACAGTGCAATTTTCATGGCATCTATGCCACTGCTAGTCATTGCAATTGGCATGGTGACAAAGCTATTAGCCACAGTGGTTACAATAATCAAGTGCCCATCTAAGCTTAAAAAAATGAGCATCGCCAGTAACACCAAAAACTGATTCAACGCGGTCGATTGCCCTCGCGTTTGTGGATCAAAAAACGAAGCGAAACCCAAACCCATGGTCATGCCTATCATTTGACCAGCCAGATCAACGGCAGCAAATACCATACGCATGCTAAAACCAATCGCCAGCCCAATGATTATTTGCTGAATTAAAATGAGTAGTCCCTGTAATGAGAAAATTTCAAATACAGGTAGCGGCGGGATGGTGGGTAGAATAATGAGCGTTAGCGTAATACCGAGCCCGAGCTTAGCTTGGGCAGGGATGGCACTGTGACTAAAAATTGGGACAATAGCGATTACCGCTAAAATGCGAGTCAATGGCCATAGCAGGGCTATGATCCAGGTTTGTAATAGCTCACTGCTGAAAGAAATCATTTTTTAAAGCGACTTGAAAGGTCTTTGACCTTAATTTGCCATCGCAGGTATGCTGGTAAAAACCAAATGCATATAATCCACCATCGTAGTCAACATCCAAGGGCCAGCAACCATAAGAGCAACAAAAACGCCGACTAACTTAGGAATAAACGACAAGGTTTGTTCGTTAATTTGGGTAGCGGCCTGAAATATACTCACCAGCAACCCGATTGCGAGGACAGTTAGCAAAATAGGCGCCGCAATCATCAATGTCACCTCCATGGCATCACGACCTAGCGTCATCACACTTTCTGGTGTCATGAAAACTCCCTAATTATTCCAAAAACCGTTGCAAGTAACTACGCAAATTATCATGTGTAAAAGCTCTGCACAAGTGAGCCTAGTAACAGTTGCCAGCCATCTACCAATACAAATAACATCAACTTAAACGGTAGCGCTACAATCGCTGGCGACACCATCATCATCCCCATCGACATCAACACGCTAGCGACCACCATATCAATAATCAAAAATGGGATAAATATCGCAAAGCCAATTTGGAAAGCTGTTTTTAGCTCACTGGTAACAAAAGCTGGCACCAACACTTTTAATGGCACTTGTTCTGGCGACTCAATTTGCTCTACCTGTGCCATTTTCACAAATAAGGCTAAATCGCCCTCACGCGTTTGTTTTAACATAAACTCTTTAAGTGGCGCCACACCCTTCTCCGCCGCCTCTAGCATGGTGATTTTATTTTCTGACAGCGGCTGATAAGCATCAATATAAATTTTATCAATCACCGGGCTCATCACAAAAAAAGTAAGGAACAAAGCCAAACCCACCATCACTTGATTTGGCGGTGCTGATTGCGTACCGAGCGCTTGGCGCAAAAGTGACAGCACAATAATGATGCGCGTAAAGCCTGTCATCATCAGCAAAGCCGCTGGTAAAAAAGTAAGTGACGTGAGTAAAATCAGCGTCTGCAGGCTCAACGAGTAATCCTGGCCACCACCAGCGCTAGGCGTAGCATTGATGAGTGGTAGGCCATTTTCAGCAAATAACACCGTTGGCAACAGCATTAAGCCGGTAGCCATGATTATCTGAAAAAGCTTCTTGTTATTTTGCATTATTGTTCTCAGAAAACTTGCTAACCGATTTTTTAAGGCGTTGTGCGAATGAATCCGCTAATGTTTGTGGATGAGTACCTGTAGCATCCTGGCTATTGAAATCATCAGTAGTGCTTGCTACGCCAGCATCTATCGTTGCCCCTATGTCTAAGTTAGCAATGGCATTCACGCGTCCAGGTGCCACACCCACCACTAACCAACGCCCTGCAACCTCTAGCACCACAATACGCTCACGTGAACCAACGCTCACGCCACCTACAATACGTACCGCTGATTGTTGCCCACCGATACCTGGCATCACGCGCTTTAACGCCCATGTCACCAGTGCCATTACTGCTAATACCACAACTAGCCCGAATAGCATTTTTAATATGCCACTCGTCGGTGTTGGTGCAACAGCTTCTGCTGCCCATAGTGAACTGGCACTAGCGGACACCACGAATGCCAGAAATTTTAATAAGATTTTCATTGGGGATTTATCTAATTTAAGCGTTGGCGCATGCGTTTAAAAATGATGAAACACGCAAGCTAGCGGTTAATTTTTCGGATGCGTTCAGCAGGCGTAATAATATCGGTTAAACGAATACCAAATTTGTCGTTTACCACCACTACTTCACCTTGTGCAATCAGGCAACCGTTCACCAAAACATCCATGGGCTCGCCCGCCATGCCGTCCAGCTCAACCACAGAGCCTTGTGCTAACTGTAGCAGGTTTTTAATTGCAATTTTAGTACGGCCTAATTCCACGGTCAGCTGCACCGGGATATCTAAAATAAAATCAATGTCGTTTTGCGTTTCTTGCATTTTATTTTTAGCCGTAAATTCAGTAAAAACCTGCGTCTGTTCGGCTTTGGTAGTTTGCAAAACCGCAGCCTGCTCATCCATCGCAGCGCCCCAATCATCTACCGGCTCAGCAGGGTCGGCTGAAGCTTGCTCCGCCATTGCAGCACCCCAATCATCCTCCGCAATAGTTTCTATGCCGCCATCAGCTGGATCAGTCGCCATAAGGTTCTCCTTTGATATATTCAGTTGAATTTGATCTTAAAAGCTTTTCTACACGTAGGGCATACTGACCGTTAAACACCCCGTATTTACATAACATAACCGGCACACCATCCACTTTTGCTTCAACAGCCTCGTCGATATTAAGTGGAATCACATCGCCCACTTTCATATTTAACACATCACCTAATTCCATTTTAGTTTGTGCTAAATCAGCCACGATTTCTATTTCTGCGGCCTGAACCTGCTGCGTCATCAGCTTAACCCAGCGCTTATCGGCGCCAAGTACCTCACCCTGTAATGGTGAAGATAAAATATCACGTAGTGGCTCCACCATAGAATAAGGCATGCAGAAATGAATTTCGCCATTGGCTGGGCCGAGCTCCACATTAAAAGTAGTCACCACGACCACTTCATTCGGCGTCGCAATATTGGCAAACTGGGTGTTCATTTCTGAGCGTATATACTCAAAAGTGACCGGGTAAACCGGCTCCCATGATTTAGCGTAAGTTTCAAATACAATATTGAGAATACGTTGAATAATTCGTTGCTCAGTTTGCGTAAAATCTCGGCCTTCAACGCGTGTATGAAATCGACCATCGCCGCCGAACATCGTGTCCACGACTAAAAAAACCAGTGTTGGGTCAAAAACCATCAATGCGGTACCGCGCAAAGGCTTCATCGAAACAAGATTTAAGTTGGTAGGCACAACCAAATTACGAATAAAGTCGCTATATTTAGTAATGCGCACCGGGCCAACTGAAACCTCAACTGTACGCCGTAAAAAGTTAAACAACTCTATACGCACAAGACGCGCAAAGCGCTCATTGATGATTTCGAGCGTAGGCATACGCCCGCGCACAATCCGCTCTTGTGTCGCTAAATTATAATCACGTACACCTTCGGTATCACCCGCTGGCTTATCATCATCCGAATCTCCGCCAACGCCTTTTAATAAAGCATCAACTTCATCCTGTGATAAAAATTTATCTGCCATGGTTAGAAAATACGCACTTTACTGAATAACAAAAGAGGTAAAAAACACACCTAAAACTTCTTGCGGCTTGCCTCCGGCAGCTAAAGGTTTTTTAACTTCAGCAACAATTTCTTCTGTTAATTCTTGCTTACCTTCTACGGTAGAAATTTCAGAGGCACTTTTGCTGGTTAGCAACATTAATAAACGGCTACGCACTGCTGGCATTTGCACTTTTATGGCTTCAGCGGCTTCTGGTGTCGGCACTTGCAAAGACAAATCTAATTGTAGAAACTTCTCATCCGGATCAGCCTGCAGGTTCACGGTAAAGGTTTCAAGCGTCAAAAATACCGGCGCTGGTGCTGGCTTTTCATGTTTAACTTCTTCTTTTTTATGGTCTGATTTTTGTTGTGTTAAAAACCAGGCAGCACCGCCGCCGCCAGCCAACAACACAACAGCTGCAATGATGATAATCAGTTTTTTCTTCGATGCTGGTGCTGGTGCTGCTTCTGCATCTGGTTTTGGATCTTGCGCCATATTTATTACCTTTTCTGTTTTAACTTTTACATGAGTCGCTTATTATGCGGCCTCAGTAAGCATTATTGACTATATTATAAAAAAAAGACCTTGTAACAAGCGCAGATAAGACGTGAAAAAAGGCGCTAGATTATAATTTTCTATTTAACTGCGAAATAACTTAACAACACCAACATCTCGGTCGATCAAGCATGCTACACATAGCTTTAAGCAAATGTATCGACTAAGCCATTGGCTACCCGAACAACTGGGCTAGTTTTGGTTGCAGTTTCCGCTTGCGCTAAATTGGCATTGCTCTGCGCCTGTGCAAGCGCCCTATTTTGCTCAGCTTGCTGAAAGCCTTGTTGTGATTGCTGACTAGTATTAACATTGGCTTGACCAAGCTGAATGCCTGATTCTTGCATTCTATCGCGCAAGTTTGATAAGCCATGTTCTAAAGCTTTTCTAACCTCATCATTATCTGAAATAAATGTCGTGTCAGCCTGGTCATTATGTACATGAATCACCACTTTTAGCGGACCTAAATCCGGTGGGTTTAACGTCAGTGATGCTGATTGCTCGCCTGCACCAACCATCCACATTACTTTTTGGCTAATGGCTTGATCCCAACCAGTTTTACCTGGAAAAACATTGATAGTATTGGCGCTGCCAGCTTGCTGTACTGCCAATGGATTATTGGCTTGTGCGTTGGCCACCTGCGCCGCGGGCACCTGAAGCACCGTTGTAACATTGGTGGCAACTTCTTTACCAGCAAACTCTTTAACTGCATTAAGTATGCTTTTATTTGCGCTTAAATCATCAACCGCAGCTTTAGCAGCAACATTCTCAAACTTACCTTCACCAGGGCGCGGCATACCGGTGGCCTTACTATCGGCGCTATCAACAGCACCTTTTTCGTCAGTACTTTTAACTTGAGACAAGGCATTATCCAACATTGGATCCAGGTTTTTCTGTGCTTTAGCGGTTGTATCCACGCCTGAAGATAATTGCGTATTTGTATTAACCTCGGGCGGAGTTAACGTGTTTTGCGAATTAAGCAATGCAGTAATATGCGCGATTGCACTAAGGTTAGGGCTCGCAACACCTTGTGCGGTTAGATCATCTAAGCTTGGAGCAAGCGCATTAAGACCCTCATCTTTTTCGCCTTTAGCAGCCAAAGATAATTCAATACCGGCTAATTGATCACTCACAATCAAGCCCGGCTGCACGTCTTGTGCGGCATTGGCAACCTGGTTAAGCACTTCATCAGCACTCGCTTTGGTTGCCGCCTCTTGCTTATTTACAGCAGATGCTTTTGCCGCTTGCGTATTTTGCGAAGTTTTATTTTGTGCGCTTACCTGCGGCGCATGATTGGGTTGAGATGACTGCTTTTTAGCTTGCCTAGCCAACTCCATTTGAAAAGGTGTTTTTGTAGCGCTAGCTGTCGCTTTATTTAAATTCGGCTCACTTTTACCAGCAAGCTCAGTTATATTTTTTTGAGCGGACAGAGGTGCTTTTAATAATGAAGTGTGCATATCGCTCAACCTTTTAGACGTAGTTCAATATTAGCGTTTGTGTGGTTATTTCAATTGATTAAAATAAAGCCTAATCAACGCTTAGTTCTGCTTATTCGTGTTGCATATTCATCTGTCATTTTTTGATCTTTTTTTTGCTCAACTTTAAGCTCGCGCTTGTCTGAGCGACTTATCAGCACATCATACGAACGTTTTTTACGCTGACTTTCTTGCCAAAGCTCACGATGCAGGCCTACTTGCCGCTTGGCCGTTGCCACCACATCTTGTTGCCCGGCAATCGCTTGATCGAGCTTTTTAAAAAAGTTTTGAAAATTCTGGTAAGCCTCAGCGTTCATGCCAATGGCAAGTGACTTATTTAAATTATCAAGATAACCTAGCCGATACTCAATTAACATGTCATGTTTTTTCTGCGCATCATCTGCGACTTTCATGGCGCTAGCTAAAGCTTCAGTAGCCAGTTCCACTTCTTTAGTGGCAATTTCATCCAACATTTTTAACACATTTTTTGATTGTGAAACCATGGCTTATTCCTATGTGTTTTCCAAATTAAATTTAATTCAACGGGATTCCATCTAACACACCGGCTAAAAAGTGAATACTCTCATCCCAATCTGCACGTTGCGACACATCTTGCTGTAAAAACTGCTCAATAATTTCATGTCTTGCAATCGCTAAATCCAGTAAGGGGTCACTACCCGCTTCGTAAGCACCAACGTTGATTAAATCTATACTCCGCATGTAACGCGAATTAAGCTGCTTTAACTTCTGCGCCAGCTTTTGGTGCGCGGGGCTAGTAATGTTATGCATAGCACGGCTAATCGACTGCTCAATATCAATTGCAGGATAATGACCGCTTTCAGCCAAGCTACGGCTTAAAACAATATGGCCATCTAAAATTGCACGTGCGGCATCAGCGATAGGGTCTTGCTGATCATCGCCCTCTGTCAATACTGTATAAAAAGCGGTAATTGAGCCCTCGCCTCGTAGCCCGTTGCCTGTGCGCTCTACCAATGCCGGCAATTTAGCAAATACAGATGGCGGATAACCTTTGGTTGCAGGCGGCTCGCCAATCGCTAGTGCTATTTCACGTTGCGCCATGGCATAACGTGTCAGTGAATCCATAATCAACAACACATTTTTACCTTGATCACGAAAATTCTCGGCAATGGTTGTTGCATAGTTAGCGCCTTGCAAACGCATTAAGGCAGAAGCATCGGCAGGGGCGGCCACCACCACAGAGCGCGCCAGGCCTTCAGGGCCTAAAATCTGCTCGATAAACTCTTGTACTTCACGCCCACGCTCACCGATCAAGCCCACCACAATCACGTCAGCCGTGGTATAGCGCGCCATCATGCCTAACAGCACACTTTTACCCACGCCTGAGCCCGCAAACAAGCCCATCCGCTGACCACGGCCAACGGTTAGCATGCTGTTGATAGCACGCACACCTACATCTAATACATCTTCAATAGGTGCGCGCATTAGAGGGTTCATCGGTCGCGAGGTTAACGCCGCACTTTGTGTTGCTCGGATAGGCCCAAGGCTATCTAATGGATTACCTGCGCCATCCAATACGCGACCCAGTAGCTCATTACCAACGGGTAAATGACGCGCTCTATCAGTCACGCGCCTGCGTGGCGGTTGTCCATGATGAGGCTTGGGTAAACTTTCTGCCACTTCCAAAGCAAACACTTTGGCACCAGGCACTACGCCATCAACACTACTTTGCGGCATCAACAACATACGCTCGCCATCAAAACCAACCACTTCAGCTTCAACCCGGTGCCCTTCGCTCAACGGCACAAAACAGGCACTTCCAATCGGCAATTTAATCCCGACCGCCTCCATCACCAATCCGGTTAATTTAACAATGCGTCCAGCAATTTCCAAAGGCTCAACGATTCGTAAAATTTCTTTACAGTCACGAATATGGTCATGCCAGCGTTGCCGATGAACGTTAGGCTGTAGCTCGGCTGAAGTTTTCAGCAGTTGCTGGTTCACGCCAGCAACCAGTCATTATTTTGCGCCAATGCCTCGGTAATTCTCTTCCAGCGCATTTCATTGGTAGCATCTACCTGATTAGCCCCAGTTTCAACCTGACAGCCACCACGCTCAATATTGCTATCTTCGTGTATTTGCCAATGATCATTGGCAATTTCATCGGCCATATATTCGCGTAACAACTGCATATCATCACGATGCACTAAAATTCTGGCGGGTTTTTGAATATGCGGTAAATAATGAATGGCGTCCAACACAACAGGCAACAAAGTCTGCGTATCAACACTTAACTTAACTTTCAGCATTGCCTTTGCAATATCTAAAGCTAACGATAAAACGTCATCTGCAATCTGCTCATCGGACTGCTCCAAAGCATGACTAAACGCATTCATTAACGTTAAAAAGCTTTGTTGATTCTCTTGACCGCGTGCTTTTGCCTTTGCCATGCCTACAGCAAACCCTTCCTGCATGCCTTTACTGTAAGCCTCTTTACGTGCGCTTTCAAAAATTTGAGTGATTTGCTCTGACTCTACAGCTGGGCTTTTTTTCTGCTGTGAACTTCCGTTGCCACGCGTGCCCGTCAAGCTCTGATTAGCATCTGCAAATGAAGACATCTCCCAGCGTTCATAGGCTGTTTGCTGCTCTTTAGGCACTTTCACGTCAGTCATTTTGAGCCGCTTTATACATATTGATCATCACCACCCTTACCAGCAAGTTGAATTTGACCTTCATCCGCGAGCCTGCGCACAATTTGCAGAATTTGTTTCTGCTGTGCTTCAACTTCAGATAATTTGACCGGGCCTTTAGATTCCAAATCTTCTCGCATCATCTCTGATGCACGCGATGACATATTTTTAAATATCTTCTCACGCATTTCTTCCGTCGTGCCTTTTAGCGCAATAATCAGTGTTTCAGATTGCACCTCACGCAACATGACTTGAATACCCTTATCGTCAATATCCATGATGTTATCGAAGACAAACATCTCATCCATAATCTTCTGCGCCATGTCATCATCGTAATTCTTCAAGCCCTCCATGACGATGGCTTCGTTGTCACCATTCATAAAGTTCATGATTTCCGCGGCTACTTTAATCCCGCCCATGGTTTGTTTTTTAATGTTTTCATTACCTGTCAGCAACTTGGTCATCACATCATTCAACTCACGCAAAGCCACCGGCTTAACCCCATCAAGCGTGGCAATACGCAACATGACATCTTGGCGCATTCTTTCCGGAAAATGTCCAATAATTTCTGATGCTTGATCCGGCTCTAAATGCACTAAAATTGTTGCAATAATCTGTGGATGCTCATTTTTAATAAACTCAGCCACCGTGTGCGAATCCATCCACTTTAAGCTTTCAATACCGCTTGCATCGCGCGTTTGTAGAATACGGTTAAGTAAGCTCGATGCTTTGTCTTCACCCAGCGCTTTATTTAACACAGAGCGAATATATTCATCAGAATCCAAGCCAAGATTACTACTCAACCCAGCCTCTGTCAGAAAATCCGTGACCGCTGTTTCTACCTGCTCACGCCCCACTGACTTCATGGTGGCCATGGCGGCCCCCAATTTTTGCACTTCTTTCGGGCTCAGAAATTTCATCACCTCTGCAGCTTCATCTTCGCCAAGCGCCAGCATCAACACTGCGCTACGCATTACCCCTGCATCACTCATAATTTACGACTCATTTCCATTGGTCCAATTTGCAACCACATTGGCAACCATTCTAGGGTTATCTTTTGCTAACTGTTTGGCTGCCTCTAAATTTTGATCATACGCAGCCTTAACAATAGGCACTCCCTGTTCGCCACTTAAACTCACTACCGTATCTGCCGCCTCAAGTTGTGGCACAGATGGCTTTGAAAGTGTCGTAAGCTTGCCCATTAAAGGCTTCAATACACGTGAATAAATCAACATCAATACCACAATACCCACAATAAAACGTAGCGCATCTTTGCCATATTCAATCACGCGTTGATTCTCCCATAAAGGTACTGCAGGCAACACTTCTCTTGGTTCACCAGCAAAGGGCGTATTCACCACCGTGAGTGCGTCACCGCGCTCTTTATTAAAGCCCATCGCCTGCATTGCAAGGTCATTGATTTGTGTTTTTTCAGCGGCTGTCAGTGGACGATAAGTCACTTTACCCGCCTTATCCACTACCTGCATGTTATTCACCACCACCGCCACATTCAAGCGCTTAATACCACCCATCGGCTGCTGCGTATAACTCACGGTTTTATCTACTTCATAATTAGTAGTGAGGTTTTTTTCACTGTTAACAGGCGTAGTATTCACAGCACCAATGTCGCCAGAGTTAGCAGGAGCATTGATCGGCGCCGTAGCGTTGGCCTGCGGCTGGTTCGACAGAGCACCAGGCACACCGGCAACATCACCGTTACTGGTTTGCGATTCATTGGTTTGCATACTGCGTATGGTAGCGGCATCCGGCTGCTGGTTTGGCTTGAACGTTTCTGCCGCTTGCTCCTGAGTAGAAAAATCAATTTCTGCACTGGCTTCTGCACGCACATTTTTAAGCCCAACAATAGGCGTAATGATTGATTCGATCCGTTTTACAATGCTTTGTTGAATATCCTCAACATACTTGAGCTGTGCCGGGTCCAGATTTTTGTTGCCCATTTTTTTAGAAGTATCTGAAAGCAAATTACCATTTTGATCCACCACCGTCACATTCGCAGTTGGCAAATTAGGCACGCTACTTGCCACCAAATGCACAACGGCGCTCACCTGCTGCGCATCCAGGCTACGTCCGGAGCGTAAATTAAGCAGCACTGAGGCTGTTGGTTTTTGTTGATCTCGCGCAAAAACTGAAGGCTTAGGGATGGCCAAATGAATTCTCGCGCCTTCTACCGCACCAATAGACTGAATACTCCGTTCTAGCTCACCTTCTAGTCCACGCTGAAAATTCACTTGCTCTACAAATTGCGACACACCGAATTTTTGATTCTCTAACAACTCAAAACCAATGTTACCGCCCTTAGGCAAACCATCTGATGCGAGTTTTAATCGTGCCTGATGCACTTGTGAAGCAGGGACTAAAATCGCTGAACCACCGTCAGAAAATTTATACGGCACATTCATTTTTTCTAGCGCAGCTACAATCGCGCCACCATCCCTATCAGAATAGTTAGAAAATAAAACGCGATAATCAGGTTGCTGACTCCAAAGCCAAAACACCACCATGACCGCCACCACTGCTGCAATCCCTGCAACCAATAGTAGCTTACTTCCCATTTGAGAAAATGCGCCTGTTGCACCACCACTAGCCAAGGCCGCGTTTGTTGCTGCTGCCATTATATTTCTCCAATTTTTTTATGCATAAAATACTTTAATCAAACACCTGCCAGCCAAAAAATAATTGCTTTGATGGCTTATTGAATAGCATTATGCCAATGTCTAGCGATATCAAACTTAGGAATAGAGCAATTTTCATTGGTTTATTTACAGACTGACTCTTTATGCAAAGTGTTAAATTAGTCATAAGAAAAATTTTAGGTTAATTTGAACTACGGAGACCAACCATGAAAGCAGGTGGAATTGATTCAAGCAGAATAGAATCCATGCTTGCACAGATGAAACTGGCAGCCCAGCGCCCTCAAACTGAGGCGCTAGGCGGGATCGCGTCATCAATCGGCGTACAAAAATTACAAACTACCGGCAAAGTTGACTTTGCCGACGCGTTAAAAGCATCACTCAACAAAGTAAATGAAGTGCAACAAGAGTCACTAAAACTAGGTAAAAACTTTGCCATGGGTGACGACAGCGTCAGCTTGTCCGATGTCATGATTGCAGGGCAAAAAGCCAACATCGCTTTTCAAACCACCATACAAGTGCGAAACAAATTGGTTTCAGCATACCACGACATTATGAATATGCAGGTTTAGCCCACTTGCTTCAGACCGTTTTCCCTGAGCTTGTCGAAGAATGACGATAAGGACGCTGGCTAATGGATAATCTGGGTTAAATAATCACATCCTCTTCATCGGCTTTATTTTCTTCTAACCGATATAACCACGCTAAAATTTCAGCAATTGCCTGATACAGCGCAGGCGGTATGTGATCATCTATATCCACCTGCATCAGTAGCGCTACCAAGTCTTTAGATTCGTGCACAAAAACACCATGTTGCTTAGCTCTGGCAATAATTTGCTCGGCAATTAAGCCACGGCCTTTTGCAACGACCTTAGGCGCATAATCCCCTGACGCATAACTTAAGGCAATCGCATGCTGGTTAGGGTTTGGGCTATTACTCACAGTCAACTGCGAATTAGGTGCAAGGCCTAGCGTCACATTCTGCCCGGCACGTATGTCAGATTTATTCATACGACGTCACCGTCAACGCATCTAGTTGCAAGCCGCTATCAGTCATTGCCTGTGTTAAATGATCACTTTTACTTTTAAGCGTGTCTAAAGTAGCGGTTTGCTCCGCTAATATATTAATGCGCACATGCTCACCTACTAAGGTTAGCTTAGCCGTCACTTTGCCTAAGTTAGGTAAATGCAGGGTAATCTCGCTGGCAAAAGGTCGGCTTTCATCCAAGTCCTGCTGTTCGGACTCTTCAGCATTCGGGCGTTCTTGCAAATGCACATCCCAATCCATTTTTTGCCCAGACCAAACCTCACCGTGCCAAGACAAACGTTGATTATCTAACACGGCTAATTGCTGCGCCATTAAAGTGGCGATTTGGGCGTTATGTTGATTTTGGGGTTCTTGCATCAATGCGGCTACGGTGCGCTGCCCTTGTACCATTGCATTTAAGTGTGATTCATAAAACAAGCCGCTGTTGCTTAACGCCTGTCTTAAATCCTGCGCTATCAATTGTGGGTTCTTAGGTGAGTGTGTCACCACAGACATGGCCTCAAACCGGGTTGAAGCTCCCGCGCTTTCGGCCTCTTTTAAATAACGCCCAAGCAACTGCGCCGCAGGGCTTAACTCAGTTGCTGCGCCTGACGACTTTGCAGTAGGATGTGCAAGTAAAAATGTAGGTACGGGGCTATCTTGCATATAGCGCAGCAATAAAGTTTGGCCAGTGCGTGCCGCCGTGCCCAACTCCATTTTAAGCATAGTTTGATCAACCTTTACCAGATAAGCCTTATCATCTAGTTTAGTCACGACCTGTGCCAAATACTCCTGCCCTTTAACGAACGACGCTGCGCGAGCATTAAGCTCCTGCATCGCACTGCCAATGTTATCAGTCGCTAACACTGGCAACACTCTAGCCACTGGGTTAACCACAGTACCGATGCTTAAATTATCAGGTAGTTTTAGCATCTTTAACCATATAGATTACTGACTATAAGCTTGCGTCAATCGCTGTTCAGTTTGGTGAGTATTCATCAGTTTATTTAAACGCGCCATCCACGGAGATACCAAATTACGTATTTCACGGTCATGGGCAAGAATGCTTGTAATACTGGCCACTTTACGTTTAAGCGCGTCCCTAGGCAACGGCTCTGAATTTTCCAATGTTTTTAGCTGGGCTACTTGCTGTGAGCAATTCACCTCAAGCTCAGTAAGTGCGTCCCAATCTTGCATTCTGGCCGCATGCAACATTTGTTGCATAATATCAGCAACAGATTCATATAACACGATTGTATTTTGATGTTCCATGCATTTTACCTTTGATTAAACTTATGCCAAGTAGGCAAGGCTACGGTTAACACCAGCAGCTGGCTGAGAGATATTTTGTTGATTTGCACCAGCCAGATTAACACCAGCTTGGTTAACAACCTGAGCCACGGCTTTATTTTGATCAATCGCCTCCCAAGAACTTTTTAATTCAGTTAAAAGTTTAATCACCTCTTGCACTATTTCTGGCTGGTTACGCACATTAGCTGCAGTTAAGCGAGCACTCATGTAGGCATAAAGTGCATCTAAACTCTCCGCAATTTCACCGCCGGCTTTTTTATTCAAGCTCAAGCGTAAACCATTTTCAATAATGATAATCGCCTTAGTCAACATCGCCCCTTTTTGCTGAATATTTTGGCTTTGCATGTGCACAATCGCACTGCGGCTCGCTGCAATCGCGCCATCGTAGAGCATCACAATCAGTTTCACCGGACTAGCTGCCAGCACACCAGTTTCAACACCAATTTTGGCGTATCCATTAACTCCTTGCTGATTCAGACCAAACATAATGATGTCCTTTTCTAGTTGTTATTAGCGTTAATTGAAGCAATTTGCTGCGTTAAAAAGCTACTGGTGGTTGACATACTCGATAACAAAGTATCAAGCTTGGTAAACTGCGCGCGATAGCGTGCCTCAATCGAGGCCAAACGCACATTAAGCGCCTCAGTTTGTTTATCCAGGCGTTTAATAGAGTCAGTAATACCGTCAGTTTTTGAGGTTAAAATACCAGTATCGCTGAGTAAATTTGTAATTATGCTATCTAACTGTGCGGCATAACCAATACTAAAGTTAACCGTGCCACGCGCGCCTAATGCGCCGCCTGCTACTTTTAAACTTAATCCTTCACTCGCATCACCTGGTGCGCCTATAAGATTAGAACCGTTACCAGTAGCATTTACGCCGTTGATTGTTCCCTGGGCGTTGACCAAGCTAGTACCAAGTTGACCAACGGTGATGGCATAAGTGCCGGCTTGAGTTTTGCTGGTGCTGGCTACATAGCTAATTTGCGGGTCAGTAGCTTTAGCCGTAGCTACAAACAAGCTGGCAATATCGTCAAAATTATTAGTGATTGCGCTGGTGAGTTTAGTAGCATCAAGAGCTAGCTGCCCGGTACGTTGAAAAGACACGCCAATTTGGCTAAGTGAATTGAGCGAACTACCGTTAGCAACCGCGCTTGTCATCACGGCTCTGATTTGGTTAATCACGTTTCTGGCGGTGGCGTCACCTAACAACGCACCAGAGGACTTGCCTGCCTCATCGAATTTGGTCAGATTACGCAATGTGGTGTCTAACTTATTAAACGCATCCACAAAAGCCGACACAGAGGTTTTTACCGCTTCCTGGTTGCTGCTAACGCCCAAATTCACAGCATTACCGCCACTAGTTGTTAATAGATTGAGCGTTACTCCCTCAATCATATCGCTAATAGTGTTGCTTGATTTAACAATGGCAATGCCATCAACTTCTAAAATCGCATCTTTAGCAGCTTGCACTTGCGTTAAGTTTTTACCTGCACCTGCACTCGCCGTTGGATCATAAGCCAATTGCGACAAACCAACCGCATCCAGATGATTGGCATCATCATCTGCGACTGATATTTTGAGGCTATTCACTTCACCTGTGTCTTTAGAGGTAATCACCAAACGATTAGTTGTACCATCATTCACAATGGTTGCACTGACGCTACTGTTTTTGGCGTTAATCGCATCACGCACACCAGCCAGTGTGTTATTGGTGCTATCAATAGTAATCGATACATCTGTTTTAGCAGCATTGGGTGAAAATGTACTAGGTGATGGTGGCGAAATCACTTCGGGGGTAAATGTGCCAAATGAAATTGTAAGCGTGCCAGTACCCACAACATCTGATGTATTGGCAAAACCACCCAGCGCCAGCTTTTGAGCTTTTGCCAACTGGCTAACTGTCACTGCATAGTCACCAATGGTAGCGCTACCGTTAGAGGTGGCAGTAAACACGCTGGTATTTGCTGAACTAACCGTTTGCGCATTGAATTTAGCAGCAGTTGAAAGCGCAGCCACAGAGGTTTGAAAGGCAGACAAGGCACTTTTTAAAGAGCCGTAGGCTGAAATCTGCGCCTGGTAACCTGTTTTTTGTGTAGCAACTGCGTTTAATGGCCGTTTCTCGACATTCATCAAACCGGTCACGATAGATTCTACGTCAAGGCCAGATCCAATCCCTGCGGATGAAATACCCATAATAATCTCCTTCGTTTACGATAACCAATTAAACAAAAGTCGGCCCATTAAACATATATTGATTAAACGCTTAATCAAAACACAAATGAACAAACTGCTCTAATTACATTAACGGCAGAATATCAGCTAAATTTAGTTATTCAAGCGAGGAATTAAGCGTATTTAATCTATCTATTTAACTTAAGGGTGACGCTATCGGTGACAGCCACCTGAGGCTAGTTGAAAGGAGTTGGTTTTAACCAATTGATTTCCAATTGGTTAAAACCTGCAACTTGTCGGCGAAGACGACTAATCGCAACTGTTTCGACTGCCGAATGCGCTAAGACTCGCAAAGCGGCAGGCTTTGATTTAAGCAATGTTTGATTTAAGCAGTTTGCCTAATCACCAAGCCTTGTAATCGGCCTAATGTTTTAGAAAAAGCCAATACCTCTTCATTCGGAATTTGCCTCAGCACTTTTTGTGTGGTGGTATCCACCACTTTAACCACCATACGGTCAGACTCTTGATCCATTGAAAACTCGATGTTTTGCAATGTAGGCGCAACAAGCTCATTAAGTTTTTTAACGGCGGCTGCAAGCGTAGCTTTATCCACTTCTACCGGCGGTTTGTTTTCGACTGACTTCACCCCTACCGCAACGCTTGCGGGTCTATCAGCGGCAACTGGACCACCGGCAGCGCTTGGTGCAACGGTAGGTCTTTTTACAGCGCCATAAGCCTCTAATGATGAATTGAACATGATTATCTCCTTTGTAAAACCCTACATAACGATCAATCATGCAGGTGATAGAGTGATTAAATTCTTAAACTTTATTAAAATTAACTACATTTGCCTTTGCCGCATTTAAAACCTTACTCGGTTTTATCTGCTTCTACTTCCGTTATCGGCAGCGTTTATTGAAAATTTAGGGTTAATGCAAAATATTTTTAATTATTTTTTAAAAAACTCAACTATCAGGAGAAAATCCCACAGGTTGATAACAGCCTCGATGGTTCGACAAGCCCACCAATCATGCAATGCAATGGAATCGAGGCAATGTGACAACACCCTTGATTTTGTAGTGCCACAGCTAATCCTCAAAATAATGACATGTTATGCTTTTTGTAGGAGCGCAATTTATTAACAGCTATACATCAAGGCTACATGGCTAATCACTAAATATGGGGAGGAGCGAATATTTTTCACATAAAAAAACCCACAGGACGCTTAGTCCTATGGGTTTTATCTAGCTTTATTACTTATTAGAATACGTAACTGACTGCTAAACTTAACCTCTTAACAGTGCTAACACACCGTTAGGGAGTGAGTTAGCTTGCGCCAACATCGCAGTACCTGCTTGTTGCAAGATTTGGCCACGTGTCAAGTTTGCAGTTTCGGCCGCAAAGTCAGCATCCATGATACGAGATTTAGCTGCTGATTGGTTTTCTACAGAAACTTGTAAGTTACTTACCACTGATTCAAAACGGTTTTGAATAGCACCCAATTTAGCGCGGCTGGTATTCACTGTAGTTAAAGCAGCATCCAATGCAGTAATCGCCGCAGTAGCACCCGATGCTGAAGCAATTGAACCTGTAGCCGTTGTTAAGGCTGCAACGCTTGCTACGCTGATTGTATCGGCTGTATCAGCACCTACTTGATATACTTTTGCTGCTGTACCAAATACTGCTGATCCATTGAACTTGGTCGCCGTATTCAAACGAACAACTTCGGCTTTCAACTCAGTAAACTCAGCGTCTAAGTTGGTACGATCTGCGGAGCCATTTGTCGCGTTAGCTGATTGCACTGCTAATTCACGCATACGTTGAATCGCATCTGTTTGTTTTGCCAAGCCACCTTCTGTTGTTTGAGCGAACGAAATCGCATCGTTTGCGTTACGAATCGCTACTTGTTGACCGCGAATTTGTGAATCCATTTTTGTTGCAATCGCCAAGCCCGCGGCATCATCTTTAGCACTGTTAATGCGCAAACCAGATGATAAACGTTGTAATGCAGTATTAAGGTTAGCTTGTGATGAAGCTAAATTACGTTGTGTGTTTAATGAACTGATGTTGGTATTAATAACTGAAGCCATGATAATTCTCCTAATTTAATTAAAGCACTCTTTACATCGTATTGCCGCTAGCGTTGCAAATTTTGTTTAATTTGCGTGGCTGTTGTAACTATTATCGGTAGGGGTTTTAAAAAGTTTAGGGTTAGTTTGAAATTTTTTTAAACTTAACTTTTATCTAACTTTAAACTTTTTAAATCTTGCCAATATTTTGCAATGCTGATATTTAAGTTAACGGAGAGAATTTAAAAATCTTTAGAAATTTTTATAAATCCTTAAATATCAAATAGTTAAAATTATTGACAATCATGCCATGTTCGATATTTTTAGATTATGAACTAAGAGAATCTGAAAAAAAGAAAAGAAATTGAGAGGAATACTAAAGATAAAAAAACAGAACAGGATGAATAGTTTTACTGTAAATAATCAAAAATCTTTGCAAGTAATGTTTCGGGTAATACATCCATACACGCAAAGTTTTTATTTTCCGCACACTGATTTTGATAGCAATATTGGCAGGCTTGTACTTTTTCAACGGTTAACTCTGCCCCCAACACACTTGGCGGTAAGGCGCCGGATATCATGAGAGATGGGCATTCAACTAACTTAGCCAGCCATTGCGTTGAGGTAGCCACTGTAACGAGTAAATCTGTTACTTTTAACCTGGATAGTGTTATTTGCATTGGAATGCTGCCATCAAACTGGCTCCAAACATAATAGCCCGCCCTCTCAAGCTCATCGTGCAGTCGTGTGGCCTCTTTATATTGCTTACTCGCCTTACTCCCTGATAATGAAAGTGCAATTATTTTTTTACCATTGGCTAAGGCTTTAAATGCTTTATCCGCTTGTACTGTTAATGACATGTCAACGGTATGCTTAAACCCGCAACAATGATTTAAATAAAAAACGGGGTATGCCACACCTTGATGATCATTCCACCAAGGTTTGGCCCAATCAGGCATATTAGGAAAACTACTCGTTAAATACTGATCGGGTGTCTGAAAGTAAGCTTGCGTTAAAGCCTGCGCCTGAACCTTATTGAATAAATCATCAATGGCTAGATTAATAGTGTTTCCTTGCACATTTAAACCCGCTTCTTGTAAAACAGTCGCTAAAAAACAAGGCATAAACCAAGTATCAAGATTAACCACAAGGTCGTAATGTTGTTGTATTACCACATCCGCAATAGCAATAAAATTTGAAGTGGCAAGATGAATATCGCTGGGCCATTGTTCTTTTGTCACTGACAATACCGCATTCACCTCAGGCACTAACGACATTAAGTCAACACCCGCGCCATAAGTTAATACATCGATTTTGGCAACGGGGTAATCCGTTTGTATCATCTTACAGGCAGGTATCAATATTGATGCAACATCACCCAGCCCTGCTAATCGAATGACTAAAATTTTCAAGCGATGTCAATCTAAAAGTAGGTTAGGTGAAAAGTTGCCTAATAGGTAAGTTCGCCCGGTCGAGTTCTGCAGTCAATCCATTCATGACGCTCGCATCTAAATCCTGTGTTTGATTTTGAAATGCATTGAATATGGCCAAGAATAAATCCAAATCATCCCCACTCACTTTTAAGCCATGGTGCGCCATCACATCCATTGTTAAATCATAAAGCTTATGCGCAACACCTGCAGCTGGGCGTGCACAACTTGTTACTCGGTGTAATGTTAAGAATAAGCCTCTAAACACGATAAACTCAATTGGCAAGGCGGTAGAAAAATTCCATTCAAGATCAAAGAAATCACCCTTGCCTTCTTTACTGACAATGAAGTTAGTTGGCGTTGCATCAATATATTTGGCTGGCAATAATGTTTTAAAGTGCTGCAGTTCTGTTATTGCAGAATTTTTTGGGGCTGGCGTCACTGCTTTTAAGCCCTCAATCCACACCCCAGACCAAGTAGTTAGCTCAGAAAACTGCCAACTAGGACGGTTAATGATTTGCAATAGCTCGTCAAACCATAATTTACCTGTGCGGTATGGCCCAATATCCCATGTGGCTTTTGATAAATGTGCTGTATTGGCTACATTTCTAGTATGGGTCGTAAGTTTATTTTCATCTAAAACAAACTGAGTTTCTTTAGCAAACTGGGCTGGGCGCTGACTGCCATAATGGGCTGCCAATATGTTTCCTGCTTGTTGAACAGGCGTAACACGTGCCGCAAATAAAAATGAGTTAGCTAAATCTTGTGCTAACTTATTGCGCCCAATCACACCCCAAGCACATTCTAACGAGAACGTTGGGTGGTGTGGCCGCTGGCGATCATGCACCGCAGAACCCGCTAAAATCGGTGAAACATCCCAACCAGCAGCAACACTTTCATCTTCAAATCCTTTAGGGTAAATAATCGATACTGGCGTTTTGTAGTCAGGTAATGGTACGTATAAATCCACTGATTGAAAGCCCGCATCTTCAATATAACTAGTAAGCTCCACACGACCAAAGGTAATAGCAGTTTTATCTGTATAGGAGTCATTGATGCCTATCATCGGGCGGCCAAGATGGTCTTCAGCCGAACCACAGAAGTATTTAAGTCCAAGTTGATTTTCAATGGCGATAATTAATAAGCCATTTTCTTTCAAGAATGACTTCGCCACTTTTAGCAAATATTGAATCGGATTAGGTTCATTAACATACACTTGGGCATATTCAAGCACGCCTATCAATGTAACGACATCAAACTTTTCTTCAGGCTCAAAATTTTGAATTAAATCAGCAATCACCGTCACGTTTTTTAATTCGGCACAACGGTTGCCGATAATGCGTGCGCGGTCTGGGCTCCCCTCCACCGCAACCACTGTGCCACCTAACTCGCCAATAAATCTGGTTACAGCACCACAGCCAGCACCTAGCTCCAGAGTGCGACCAGCGGCAATTTCTTTGGCAAATGGGCGCAGAATATTCGCACGCATTGGTGTTAAGTGATAAAAAGTAGGCCAATCTGAGGCTTGGTTCATCACCTCTGGAGAAAACATACCTCTATCTTCAGCCCCCCGAATGATGTTGTAAATTCTATTTTGAGCATCGCCCGAGTCTTTATAGCCAAATTCACCATCATTTGGGCGATGATAAAAATTGTCTGTGCTGTTGTATTGATAGGCTTTCATTAAGACGCTCCAACGGTGAAGTTATTCTCTTTAGGATTTACATGTGCAGAAGCTGCACAAAGCTTGCTTGTTGTTAATATTCTCACAGCTGAATGCATTTTTAAGCAGACATTAGAGCCATCATACAGGCTCTAACCGATGATATTGTCTGCTCAGATGTTTGCGTATGACGTCCTAACTGTACCAGTGTCGCCAAGGCTTTATCTTGCTGATTGGTAGCGCAATAAATCTCTGTTAAATTGCAAAGTGGGACAGCAGGTTGCGGAGAAATCCAAATAGCTTTTTGCAGCAAAAAGATTGCATCCTCTACATTGCCATCTTTAAACGATAAATCTCCTAAATCGTTATACACTTCCCAACACGTAGTTTCAGCTTTGAGTAGGTTCACTAAAATGTTTACGCCATCAGCCATTTGATTAGTTACAATCAACTGCTCTGCACGCTGATAATGTAAACGGTCAATATCCACTTGGGCAACTAAAGGTGCGTGAGGTAATGGCTGTTGACAGTAGCCTGCCTCAATAATGTCCATGACGCGAACTGAGCTTTCTCCCAAATGACTAAATTGGTGGTCACGGTCTTGACGTGTTTTTGTACGCGTGGCTTCAGGCGCGGCTAAAATTTCTTCCACTACTTGGCGCATTTGCGCTTTAGTTGTTTTAGTCACGTAATCATAAGGCACACTTGCCAGGCGCGGCGGGATGGTGTCAGGAATCAGCCAATCAGTCACGGCAACTCCAGGCACATCTAATAACAAAGCCTCTGTAAGCACGCTGGATTCATCTGACACAAGTACGTCAGCCAAACTTAAGCAGTACATAATGCTCACTTCTACATCAATAATATGTACGTTTTCTGCACAGTCACGGTGTAACTCATTCATCTGGCGAATATCTTCAAGCACTTGCGGATAACTATTAGACCAAGGTGCTTGTTTTAATAATACATTGACTGGCAAATCTTTAAACGCTTGCACAAAGTCATCTTGTTTGCCGTGATTTTCCCACGAGGGTGCATATAGCACCGATTTCTCATATTTTAAGCCTAGCGCTTGGCGCAACTTTGCCGCTTCTTCAGCAAAATGCGCCTTATCTTTAAAGACAAGATCAGCCTTAGGCCATCCCACATTAAACATACCAAGCCGTGGGCGTGTTACTGGGAAATCTGCTTGATTTTGCCAACGTTCAACCCAAGCCTGCCCGGGCACACAACCAATATCAAACTTATTCCAAGGCTCAAAATGCCAAAAATGCGGCCAAACATCATGGCGCTGCGCTAGATCGTGCAGCAGAATAACGGAAAAATCCGCATTCGGCGTACAAGCATGCTCACAATAGACACCTATTTCAGCAAACTCTTTTGAATCTGTGCTAAAACGCACTTCTATACCACGTTTTTTAGCTTCAATCGCTATTGGCTCCAAGGCCTGACGTTCACAGTTATCTGTATAAAAAAACGTCATGGTGGGAAAAGTTTTTTTCTCTAGCATGTTATTGGTCATCATGTGGCTCGTTATTATTTTTGTCGTTAGTTTGGAAACTTAAGCTTTTTTAATCAAAACCCCAAAGCGAAACTGATTTTGCGCATAATTTGGCACACAGCCATCAAACACCTCACAGGTACATCCATGCAAGGCCGCTTGCTTTATAAACCAATCACGTTCGTAATAGGTATGTTCCAAGCCCGCATATTTTTTCTCATAAGCTTCTATAGTGAGTGTATCGCGACGGAGTGTTTCAGCTTCTTGCTTGGTTTGAATATCAGGAATTTCCATGATTGCTACCGCTATTTTGGATTTCTTTATCATGCTTGCCATTACTTCAGCTGCGTATGCATGACTAAAATAGTGAAATACACTATTTGAAATCACATAATCATATTGCGTTTCGGTTTCTACAGACTTAGCTTCATCCGCAATAAAATCACCATCTGGCATTGCACGAGATGCAGCTTCAATTAACGCTGATGAGTAATCTAAACCACCCACCTTTAATGTGTACAGTTGGCGTAAAGCAAATAAAAATGCACCTGCGCCACAACCTAACTCATAGACTGAATCTCCGTTTTTCAAGGTCAGCTTTTTAGCAATAACGCCTGCATAAGTTTGCCAATCTGTAGCTTCTATATGGCCTGCACCTGTGTCAAATCCATCGAGCTTAATCAAGGCTGCTAGATCTAATGTTTCCTCTGCCACAGGTGTGCGACGCGCCCAGATTTCTTTCCAGTTTTGGGTGTTCATGTGTTATTTTTCTCCGCTTTTGCTTTTTCAATCTGTGCAAGCGCATTCACCACACGCTGACGTAAGTCGCTAGTGCTAATCCCCTCTGTACGTGGCAACACCAATAGGCGTGATGGATGAATAGGATTACTGTTGTCGTGCCCGTGTACCAATAAATCAATGTGATGCAAATCCAAGAACGACTCTTCAATCAGCCAATTACAAGGCACGATTTCATCTACATATCGAATTGCCTCTAAAATCTCACTGCGCTCAGCAAAGTTTAGTTCAGGAGTGTAGCCTTTTTTTGTACGAATTTCCTCATCTGTGGTTAACGCGACAATCACAGTTCCTAGTGCTTTGGCGGCTTTTAATAAACGGATATGGCCGTGGTGAATTAAAGTGGCAGACATATCAACCATAATACGTTTCGGCGCATTTACTTTATTCATTTAATTTGCCCTTATACCAAATGCAAAGCATTTAAAATTTCACCTTGCGCCTCGCGCTCAAGATGCACTTCGCCCAAATGGCACACCACACTGCCACCCGCATTGCCTCGTGGCTTGTAAAGCACGGCGCGCGGGTCAAGCGAGGCAATTTCGCCATTGACCCATGTACACAATATCGGCTGATGCGTGAGTGGCTTGGTCGCTAATGCACGCATTTTTTCCATAAATATTTTTTTATTCTCTATCACAGCCGCTTTAAAGTCATCGTGCCTTTTAAGCACCTCATATAACGAAGCAATGGCGTGATATGGCCCTGTCATTCTTTTCTCAGCGTGACTCGCCAGGCTCAAATAAAATGAATCCACCTCAACGGTAGGTGCATGATTAAATGCGATGAAAGATGCGCCTGTTAAACCAAACAACCCTTTACATGAGCTATAGGCAATCACATCAGCCTCATTGTGCCGTTCTTCTAAGCCTATAGAAGCTGTTGCATCGAGCATCAATTTTGCATTAGTACGCTTAGCTATATCTTGTAACGAATTCATCGGCAACTTTAAACCGCAACTTGTTTCGGTATAGCACGCCACTACCCAATCAAACTGTCCTGAAGCGCTATCCATATCATGCCAATCCACTCGCGTCACCGACGTCACTGCACCTAACCTTCTTAAGGCTGACTCGGCTAACCATTGCAAACGGTCTGAATAGTAACCAGTTGAAATCACTAACACACGCCCCTGCAAAAAATTCAAAGCGGCAATCTCTAATGCCAGGCTAGCGGCGCCCTGCATTCGCACAATATGCTGATGCCCTGTCATGGTTTTAAGTGTATTCAGCACTTCTGATTCTACGTGGTCATAATCTTGATCGCCACGACCAAAGCATGGGCGCAAACCGGTCAAATTTTCTGGCAGCAAACTAGCAGGGCCTGCGGTAAAAATGAGTTTAGACTGGTTACGCTCAGCAACTAAATTTGCTATTGATTTAGATTTGTCATTCATTTTACAAACTCTGCAAAAACTTCATAAACGCTTGTTTATTGGTTGCTGGTGTTCGGTCAGGGCGACCTAAATCAGCCCGTGCACCACATTTACATTTAATCTCTAAAAAAACACTCGTATCTGCACGAAGCGCTAGGCTCAATTGTGTAACTAGGTCTTCATCAGTAGCTACTTGTGCAACAAAGCCATAACCACAGTCATTAGCGATTTTAAATAAGTCTAAATCTTTTGCCATGGTTGGCTGACCACCAACCGAATCATGTGCGCCATTATTAATGACCACATGCATTAAGTTTTTTTGTCGCGCACTCACAGCCAAACTCCCCATGTGCATTAGCACGGCACCATCTCCATCAATACATAACACTTTGTTTGCTGGATGCGCTATTGCAATGCCAGTGGCAATTTGCGAGGCGTGCCCCATGCCACCTACCGTTAAAAAGTCATGGTCAAAACCCTTACCATTAGCCTTGCGGTACTCAAACAACTCGCGCGATGCCATGCCTGTAGTACTCACAACAGCCGTGTTGTCTGGCAAGTTTTTTACTAACAGTTGGATTGCTTGCTCACGCGATAACAGATTAGACGTATCGAATTTAGCCTCAAGTTTAAAGGCTGAAAACGTTTGCTTACGCACCAATAGCGCAACTGGGCCTTGTCTTTTTAACGCAAGCTGTACAAGTGCTTTTAAAACCTGCTCAATATCAGGCGTTTGCGCATCAATAATCACATAAGGTATTTCTAAAATCTCCAGTTGCGCAATGGTCACTTGGCCTTGTTTTACATGCTGTGGCTCATCGTGCAGTTGCGTACCATCTGTGAGCATTTCTCCACGCCAACCCACCATCAACAGCATAGGAATACCGTACACCTGTGGATCAGCCAAAGAGGCAATGGGGTTCACTACATTGCCTAAACCTGAGTTTTGCATATACACAAGTGCAGGCTTGCCTGAGGCCAAATAATGCCCAATTGCCAAGCCAATTGCCGCACCTTCATTCGCGGCAATGATATGTCGCTCAGCAGGAAAAGATTGCGTCATACAAGCGCAGACTTCTTTAAGTAAAGAATCTGGCACACCTGCCACAAAGTGAATGCCTGCCGCTTGCAAAGCTAGGTTAAAGGCGCTGGGAGCAATCATTTATTTCGTCCCTGGAATGAGTTCCAGTATTTCATTGATGTTCATTAAATGCTGGTCAACTTCGCTTGAGCGACCATTGCGTAATATTTCACGTGCCACATGTTGCATGGCAGGATATGCCGCACGCAAAAGATGATTGGCATAAATCACTAAATTAAAGCCATGTTCAGCTAACTCATCTTCAGTCACGGTGTTGTAACTTGTGGGCACACAAACCAATGGGAGTGTTGGAAACTCTGATTTAAAAATCTTTGCAAATTCATAGACTTCATCAGATGTTTTTTTGCGGCTATGAATCATAATGCCATCTACCCCTGCACCTGCATACGCTTGGGCACGGGCAATAGCATCATCCATGCCTTTATCTAAAATCAGGCTTTCTATACGTGCAATCACCATAAAATCATCACTGACACGCGCCGCCCGACCTGCACGAATTTTGTCGCAAAATGATTCTATATCATCCTGACTTTGTGCAACATCATTCCCAAACAGTGAATTTTTCTTCAAACCAACTTTATCTTCGATAATGGTGGCAGAAATTCCCAAACGTTCCATGCTGCGCACATTTAACTCAAAATGCTCAAGCTTGCCGCCTGTATCTGCATCCATAATTAATGGCTTGGTAGTCACATCAAAAATATCATTGATATTAGACAAGCGACTGTTAATCTCCAAGGCTTCAATATCTGGCTTGCCACGTGCTGTAGAGTCGGTCAAAGAGCTAGACCAAAACCCATCAAACTGATAATTTTTACCATTCTGCTCAACAATCGTATGTTCTGCAATTAAGGCGGAAATCGGATTATGTGCTTCAATAAAGCGTGAAATCGGCTTCGCCGCCAACAATCGTTTGAGTGTGCGACGGCGTATATCTGGTGTAGTACCCAAAGCTTGAATCTGTGTGAGCATCTCATTCGAGGAAATACCGCGTGTATAGGGAATTTCAATCAAATGCCCACCATATTCCGCCAATGCTACACGTGCTCTATCGCGATATGGCACAAGCGGGCCTTCCAACCAATCGTCACCATGCACCATCACATCTGGGCGATATTTTCGAATATTAGGTGCGTAGTCCCACTCATTTTGGAGCACAACCTGGGATACACCTTTGATATTTTCAACAATTTGTTTACGGTGCTCATAAGTTAAGTAAGGCAACCGTTTATGATCTGCCACAGCCGCATCTGACAACAATCCCACCATGACATCGCCGTATTTTCGGGCTTGCTCAATAATGTTGATATGCCCATGGTGTAGCACATCTACCGTCATTCCGATATAAACAGTAGTCATGTTAAATAAACTCGCTTTCTTTCAGAAATCTGGCTTTAAATAAATCAACAATCATGATTGTGCATCAATAGATTGAATAAACGCTGCGGCTAAAGACTGCGCAGTATCAGGTTTTAGCCCAAATTTTTGGCCTAGCTCTAGCGCATTCACCGCGGTTTCAATCGCGCCAGCCTGAATGAGTGTCTGAATAAAACTTACCCAATATTGCTCACACTCTGGCGCGGCTTGCAAAGCCAGTTCCAACCTTGTCAGCGCCTCATTGACACCTTTAGTCTGTAATTCAATCAATCCTAAATAGTGATTTGCTACTGCGTGATTAGCCTGAATTATCAATATTTCTTCATACAGCATCACAGCCTGTTCCAAACGGCCAGCCTGATGATGCTCAATTGCTAATTGCAGCACCTCATTCATGGCCTGTTGGAGTTCAGCGTCCTTTGCCTTAGCTCGCTCCCACTTATCCAAGTACAACTGATACTTGCTCATCCAGCCAGCACTGCCAAACGCACCACCACTTTGATGGGTTAAATTAACCAGCCATGTACCCAACGTCAAACCCGCCTGCCTTGCACTACGGCAAAAATCCAAATCATAAAAATGAAAATCAAATTGTGAATCAAATTTCACGTTTGAATTTACCAGCGTAGATTTTTTAGCGGCTAAAAATACCCCATCCATCAACTCGCATGCTGCTGGCACTGCGCCATAATCGTTCATATGACCAAAAGCCTCCTGCCCATGCGCTACGCGACCACTTAAATTTACAGCGGCATCCCAAGTAAATTGATTATCAATAAAAGCCCAGGCGGGTTGGTTTGCAACGCGACGCTTGTTACCCGCCACACCAATCACATCAAAACTCTTTAAACCTGAGATGACCGCCTCGGCAAGGTTTTCTTCATCAATCCATACATCATCATGAATAAATACCAGTATTGCCGTGGCCTCGGCCTGCTCTATACTTTCATTAAAAACTTCAGATAGACCGCGCGTATTCTCGAATGCGACACTTGCACTTAATCTAGCATCCCGTGCCATATGCGTTTTTAATGAAATACCTAAAGCTGACTGATTCCAGAAGTCCTGTTCCGAACTCCTAGTAGCACTCACAACGACTATCGGGCGACGCGAATCAGCAATCGTTGTTTCAGCATTGGATGTTTGCACTGTTTTATCCTTGTTACTAGCTTTAGTATGATTCATTTGCGGCCCATCCATATGTTTAGGTAGTGTTAAACCTGACATCTGCCATAACGCTTTTTCAAAATTTTGCGCGAATAACTGACCATCAAATAATGGGGATACCAACACCTGCTCACGCAAGCCCGCCCTTAGCTTTGCAAGCCAACCAATATCACTTGCATACTTCACTCCTCTGGCAACAAACTCATCCCGCGACTCTACCACCCAGTCCGCTAGACCAGCTGCACTTAATAGGCTGGCGCCTTGTCGTGCAATCAAACTATTGCCAGCGAGTGTTAATGTAGGAACACCCATCCAAAGCGCTTCACATGTGGTAGTGCCGCCATTAAAGGGGAATGTATCTAAAATCACATCAACTTCCTGGTGTGCTGCCAGGTAGGCCTCACGAGTAACCGCACCAAGTAAATCAAAACGATTTGATTCAATGTCACGCTTAGCTAGGCGTTGCGTTAAATCTTCAACTACCGTTGCATCGCCAAATGATTTGTATTGCCAGCGCAATTTACTATTTGGCACTGCAAGCAACATAGCAGCCCACAAGTCTAGGACATCGTCACTCACTTTCGCCATATTCTGGAAACTGCCGAATGTAATGAATTGATTAGTAAGTGCGGGCAGTTCAGAAACCGCCACATCGGCATCAGGTGCAGTAAAACACAATCTGGTATCGGGTAGATACTTAATTTTTTCTACGAACTGATATTGGTTAGATTCTGGCACACCAACTGGATCAGCGATGAAGTAGTCCATAGCTGCCAACCCTGTAGTTGCAAAGTAACCCAACCAACTCACTTGTATGGGCGCCGGTTTCCAAGCAAAAATTGGCAGTCGATTGCCTGAGCCATGGCCTGATAAATCCAGTAAAATGTGCAAGCCATCATCATGAATCAGTTGTGCTGCGGCTTGGTCGCTAAGCCCTGCCAACGATTTCCATCCGGAAAAATATGGTTTTAATCGTGCGGTAACAACATCCTCTTGATGCGTCGTTGAATATGCAATCAACTCGATAATAGATGAATCAACATGCTGCAAAAAGTTTTCTAAAAAGTAGGCAACCACATGCTGACGTAAATCTCCTGAAACCAAGCCTATGCGTAATCTTGTAGGGTTTGAATTGTGTTGCCACGCGGTAAAAGGTATTTCTATTTTATCAACGACAGCGGCACCGTACGCGCGCGCTTTATCTAAACAAGCTGCCGAACTGTAGCGGCTAGAATAATTCATTGAGAACAATAAATTACTTTGTGCATCTAAATTATCCGGTTGAATCTGCAGTGTTTTAATGCAAATTTCTTCAGCCTCTTGCACGCGGCCTTGGGCTAAATAATTAACACAAAGATTGATATGCGCATTAATAAATTGTGGTGCTATTGATAATGCCTTTTTTAAGTAGGCTTCAGCTCTGGTTAACTGCCCTAATGTATTTAAAGTAACGCTAAAGTTACTTAAGACTGATATATTATTCAAATCAAATTTTAGTGCTTGCTCAAAGACCGTTACGGCCTCATCAAACCTGCCCTGACTATCAAGCGCCAAACCTAAATTATTATAGGCATCTACATAATTTGGTGTGATTTTTAGTGCGTTCCTACAACAAATTTCCGAGTCTGCATACCGCCCCAACTCTCTGAGTAAAACGGCTAAATTACTATGCGTAATTGCACGTAAAGGATCAATACTGAGCGCTTTCATATAGCATAATTCAGCTTCGCTTGTACGCCCCATGTCTTTTAATAAAATACCTAAGTTATTATAAGCAGGTACATATTCAGAATTAATCGCAATAGCTCTTCTATAGCAGCTTTCAGCCTCTACGATGTCACCTAATTCTTTTAAGGCCACACCTAAATTATTACAAGCATCTGTATGATCAGGATTTAATTTTAAGGCATTTCTATAGCAAGTAATGGCCTCATCAAGATGCCCTAACGCTTTATAGCAGGCACCCAAATTCACATGTGCAGCTTCAAAGTCAGCATTTAATTTGATCGTTTGCTGATAATAACCAACAGCCTCTGAGTAACGCGCTTGCTCATAAAACATTTGTGCTAAATTAAAATTTATTTCGGCATTTTTAGGCTTAAGTTTTAAGGCGGTTTTATAACTAACTTCAGATTCAATATGTAAGCCCAACTCCTTCTGTACACTACCTAGATTGTAGTACGCCTCAGCAAAACTTGAATCGAATTTAATCGCCTGCTGATAGCTATTTTCAGCTTCAGCTAATAGTTGCTGGTCGTAGTAGTAATTACCCACGTTGTAATGTACTTCACTGTCATTTGGTAAAAACGTTGCCGCTATTTTTAAAGCTTCAAAAGCCTCATCCATTAAACCTTGCCGTAAGCAAACGGCGCCCAGTACCTTCCAACCAAAGCCATCTGCAGGATGGCTTTTTGTTAACGCTGTCGCAAGTTGACATGCCTCGTTTAAGCGCCCCTTATTTACCATCGTCAATAGTCTATTCATCGATACATTACTAGGACTACCACTTTTAATAGCCTTAGCCTGAGGTTTTCTTGGCTTAACATCCAGACTAGATTTTCTGTGGTTTTCTGGGAACTTCATCGCTAATCCTTATTATTCTTACTTATCAAAGCATCACTGTTTAGCTAAATTGAGTGATGGCTTTGTGTGACATCATTGTTAAACAAAGTACTCTGGTCACAATAATACTATTATCAGAAAAAATAGATGGGATGAATGCCGAAAATAGAGGGCTAAAAACAGCCCATTTTAATTTTTAATTGAGAGATTGAAAGATTAGCGTCATCATTTAACTAAAATCAGGCACACTACAAATATTGAAGGCATGTTAGGGATGAAGCGCATCAGGCGCGATTAAATTATTGACTAACGCTTAAAGAATCAGGTGTAGATATTATTGGTAGTTAACGAACTTTAATTTCAGGAAAAAAGACATTTACACCCCACGATTTCACGTTGCCTGACCTGTCGAAGTGGCTACATTAAGGCTATATATTGTTAGATCAAATTATTCCACTAGACCAAACTTAAATGCGTAATGTGTAAGCTCTGAATTGTGGCGTAACTGCATTTTGTCTAACAAACGGGCGCGATACATACTGATGGTTTTTACCGATAATGATAGTTTTTCTGCAATTTCGCTCACCGATGAACCCGATGCAATCAGAATCAGGGTTTGAAATTCACGATCTGATAGCAGTTCATGCAACGCTTTGTTGTTTTCCATACCAACCTGGTTGGCTAGAATTTCGGCGACTTCAGGGGTGATAAATTTTTTACCTTTGGCGACGGTGTAAATCGCGTTAACCAGTTCTGACGATGCACTTTGCTTACACAAATAGCCGGCAGCGCCAGCTTTTAAAGCCCGCACTGCGTATTGGTCTTCTTTATGCATCGATAGCATGAGTACAGCAATGTGATTATTTTCACGTTTAATGTATTTCAGTGCGTCAATGCCACTACGGTCTGGCATTGAAATATCCAGCAACATCACGTCCGCACCTAGCTTACAACCAAGTTTAATTGCCTCATTCGCATTTTGCGCTTCAGCAATTACATCAATGTCTTCTGTTTCAGCCAAAATTTGTTTAAGCCCTGCCCTTAAAATGGCATGATCATCCGCGATAATGACCTTTATTTTATTTTTTTTCACAATAAGCTACACCGTCATATTTAAAAATACACAATAAATAATAAAACGAGACCTTTGCACGAAACACTAAAAAGCCTATTTTTATCAAGAACGCTAAAATCATGTCATTTCGAACGAAGAGAGAAATCTAATTAATTCAACACGTTGCAAAGATTCCTCTCTTCGTTCGGAATGACAACTTGAGAATTTTTAGCTTTAAATCGGTTCGTGCAAAGCTCTCAAAACTACGCAATAGGCAACCTCACCGTAACCACGGTACCATACCCACCAGTTTGATCGATATTAAAGCTACCCTGTAACGCCGCCACGCGCTCTTGCATACCACGCAGGCCAAATGAATTGGCTTTAAACGTATCGCTAGATTTTATTCCGACCCCATCATCACGAATCGTCAGCACAATTTCTTTAGTTAGCGCGCTGATATCCAAGCGTACTTTTTTCGCACCTGCATGTTTTGCAATATTGGACATGGACTCCTGACATATACGAAACAAGGTGATCGCCTGCTCTGACGTCACGGCAATGTCAGCTTGATTACAAGTAAATTTGCAAGGGGTGGCGTTATGCTTCTCAAACGCCTGCGCCTGCCATTCTAACGCTGCCACAATACCTAAATCCAGTATGTTTGGTCTTAAATCACTTGAAATTCTATGCACAGCTTCAAAAGTATTGTCAATTACAGACTCCAGATTCTGCGCTTGCTCCACTGATACTGTCTGCCCTGCTCCCAGACGTTTAATAATAGACGCCAAGCCTATTTTAATTGCAGTTAAATTACCACCCAAATCATCGTGAATTTCACGTGCAATTCTAGTGCGCTCCTGCTCTTTAATTTGATTCAAATGCGTTGTGAGTTCAGCCAACTCACGACGGGACTCTTCAATTTCGTGCTTTTCATTTTTGCTCTGTGTGATGTTGATCATAATGCCTTCCCACTGGGTTTCACCAGTATTTAGCACTCTGGGCGTAGACCGCACATTGATCCATTTATTATCTTGCCAATTATCAATCCAAACACGCCCCTCCCAATCTAACACATTAAGATTTTTAGCAGATAACGCTAGGCGTTTACGCAACGTAGCGCGATCTTTTGCGTTCATTAAGGCATAAAACAGCTTTGGATTTTGTTTTAATTCTTCAGCCGTTAAACCCAGCAATGCCTTACAGCCTTCACTTAAGTAGATAAATTGTATTTCCGCATCGGCATCAAGTTGAAACTGAAAAAACAAGCCCGGCATATTTGATACCATGGCATGGAAGCGAATTTCAACATCACTTAACACATGCACCGATTGCTCTTTACAGACACCGCAATCTAAAGCTGAGGCAGGTACAACTTCAGCCACATAAACACCATCTGGCCGCCTTTGCATCTTGCTATCAGATAATAACGCGTCATCGGGCAATGCCGTTTGCTGTGCCAGCTTTTGTTGATCAATAAATTTATGCATGCTGATGATTCCAATATGTAGTTGCACCATGCTAAAAACCAACACATTTGGTGCAACTAAACTTTAAACCTAAAATCTCTTTTTATCCATGAATCTAATTTTTAGGCGGCTTTAACTAATTTTTAACATAAGCCTTTAAACACCTGGTTTATTTTCATCTGATTTTAATTTGCCGTTACACACTTAAATAAAAAGTATGCGATAATAAGAACTATTATCATTTAAAATAATTCATACTTGAACTGACTATGCAATTTTTATCACAATTAAAAACTGGTCAAAACGCTATTATCTCCGCCATAGAAGCTGAAGAGTCGCTATTTCATCGCTTATCGGCATTGGGCTTTCGTGTGGGTAAGCCGTTGCGTATTATCCGTCGCGCTAACTTTAATGGTCCACTTCATGTACGTTTGGGTACCACTGATATTATTTTACGCATGGTCGATGCCACGCGCATTCATGTTAACCTAAGTTAACCATTTACCATTTAAAATTAGCCAAGTGAACTAAAATTTTGCTGCAATATATCTAAAGTAGGTAGCCGCTTTTATTTGATTGGTCAGCAGTGATTTCTGTGAGTTAAGACCCATGCTGATGAAAACTGCATTAAAAACCGTTTTATTTCGTTGAGTTATCAAAGGTAGCTGCATGAAGCGTATAGCACTGTTAGGCATGCCTAACACAGGCAAGTCCACACTGTTTAACCGTATTAGCGGCGCATCTGCCAGAGTAGGCAATTGGCCTGGCATTACCGTTGATCTAATGAGCGCAAAAATACTCATTGGCGGCCACATTGCTGAACTCATTGACCTTCCCGGTATTTATGATTTACACGGGTTTTCTGACGACGAACAAGTGGTTCGGCATTTTTTAGCCAATAACTCGGTAGATTTAGTCATTATTTTACTCAATAGTTCGCAAATTGACCGTCAGCTTGCTTTAGCCCTACAAATTAAAAAACTAAATTTACCCGCGGTGCTGGCTTTAAATATGATAGATGAAGCCAATCAGGCCGGCATCACCATCGACACCGAAAACTTTGAAAAAGCATTACAAATGCCGGTGATACAAATCAGCGCCAAATACGGTGATGGCCTACCTAAAGCGCTGCAAGCTGCCACACAAATCATCAATCAAAATCAAAAATCCACCAGCCCGCAAACGATTAGCCAGCTTTTAAAAGAAGATAATCAAATTGAACAAGAGATGGAAGCCTTGATTCAACGTCACGTGCATATTCCGGTGACACTTTCAGATAATACCACCGACAAAATTGATCAAATTTTGCTACACAAATGGTTTGGGTTACCTTTATTTTTTATTGCCATGTATGCACTGTTTGAGGTTATTTTTACGGTCGGCAAACCGCTGCAAGATGGTCTGGCCTGGGCTTTAAACCTATTACGCACAGAGCTCTTAGACGTAGCCTTTGCCTCTAGCCCGGCATGGCTAAGTGGCTTGATGTTAGACGGCGTTTACAATGGCGTGGCTACCGTAGCGGCATTTGTGCCCATCATTGTGCTGTTTTTTTTAGTCATGGCCATGGTTGAAGACAGCGGTTATTTATCACGCGCAGCTTTTTTAATGGATGCCCTGATGGCAAAAATGGGCCTGGATGGCCGCGGCTTTGTGATGATGCTAATGGGCTTTGGTTGCAACGTACCGGCGCTCATGGGGACGCGTGTAATGCGCTCGCGCCCAATGCGCTTACTCACCATGCTGGTGATTCCGTTCTCGCTATGCTCGGCGCGCTTACAAGTGTTTATTTTTATCATAGCAGCATTGTTTACCGCACAGCATGCGCCTATCGTACTGTTTGCGCTATATGCCATGAGTTTTTTAACCATGTTTATCACGGCATTGCTGTTTCAGGGGCAATACAAGAACTCAGAACCCTTTATATTAGAATTGCCGCCATACCGCTTCCCCACCCCACGGCAAATCGTATTACGTGGCTGGCATGAAGTAAAACACTTTCTAAATCGTGCCAGCAAATTTATCATCATCGGTGTGGTGCTGGTGTGGTTTATGACTAACTTTCCCAGTAACGTAGCGCCTGCTAGCGTTGGTACTTATGCCGGCCAAATTGGTGTTCTGTTTGCACCTCTGTTAGACCCCATCGGCATCAACCATGAGCTTGCCATTGCATTGATTTTTGGCTTTGTAGCAAAAGAAATTGTAGTTGGCGCACTGGCAGTGATTTACGGCTTGCAAGGCGATGCCCTAATGGCACAAATGGCCACCCAAATTGACTGGGTGCAGGCTATGAGCTTTATGCTGTTCACCTTAATTTACACGCCTTGCCTTTCAACCATTGCCACGCTTAAGAACGAATCAAAAAGCTCGCTATTTATGTGGCTGACCATTGTTTGGTCGCTAGGTTTAGCGTGGGTAGTGAGCTTTGTGTTTTACCAAAGTGCAAAAGTGCTTGGTTTTTAATATATCAGTTTTTAATATATCAGTTTTTAATATACTACATTGATACTGTAAAGTGAAAGGCAATGCGAGGTAAAACCCGATAGAGAATTGTGCGCCGATTAAATTATAGCTGTTCCTAATTTTTTTTACACGCTTCGCAACTTTCGTCATACCAGCGTAGGCTGGTATCTAGGCAACGTGAATGCTAGCTTTGTAACCTTGAATTCAACCGGTCGATGCAACACACTATAAACTGCGTAAGCGGAAGGAGTGTTGCAAATGAAACAACGTCCGAGAATCTATTACACAGATACACAAAAGGCTTTAATGTGGGATCGCTGGCAAAAGGGGGAGTCTCTCCAGCAGATTGCCCAGTTATTTGATCGAAACCACTCCTCTATACAACGTATTTTTTCTGAGACTGGCGGTATACGACCGCCTCAACGGTCGCGATCAAAATTAGCGCTGACTTTAGCGGACCGCGAAGAGATCTCGCGTGGTCTGGCAACCGGTCAGTCGATTCGTTCTATCGCTAAGTTTCTCGGGCGCCATCCTTCTACCATTAGCCGAGAGATTAAACGCAACGGCGGTTCTAAATATTACCGCTCTAGTCAGGCTGACCAAGCCACTTGGGACAGAGCCAATCGCCCCAAGACCTGTAAATTGGTGGAGAATAAAGCCTTGGCGAACCTCGTGGCAAGCAAGCTTCAGTTGCTGTGGTCGCCACAGCAGATTGCTGGTTGGCTAAAACAGACTTATCTAGATAACGAGAACTATCAGGTGTCCCACGAGACTATTTATCGCAGCCTTTTTATCCAAGCCCGCGGCGCCTTGAAGAAGGAGCTGGTACAGCATTTACGGCGTAAGCGAATGATGCGCCGTTCACGTCATCACACTCAGAAGAATGATATTCACGGTAGGATTTTAGATACAGTATCAATTAGGGATCGGCCAGCTGAGATAGAGGATCGTGCGGTACCAGGCCACTGGGAAGGTGATCTGTTGTTTGGTGATACTCATAGTCAGATTGCCACGCTCGTTGAACGCCAGACGCGCTATGTGATGTTGGTAAAGGTCGCTCGCAAAGATACTGAGACTGTCGTCAATGCACTCATCAAGCACGCACACAAGTTACCACAGCAACTTTATCAATCGTTAACTTGGGACCGGGGTAAAGAAATGGCAGCCCACAAGCGTTTTACCTTAGCCACTGATGTTAAGGTTTACTTCTGCGATCCTCAGCACCCTTGGCAACGTGGTTCCAATGAAAATACGAATGGTCTATTAAGACAATACTTTCCTAAGGGAATGAGTTTAGCCAATTACTCACAAGCCAAACTCAATGCAGTTGCGAGAAAGTTAAATGAACGTCCAAGAAAAACACTAAACTACCAAACACCGGCAGAAAGATTTGCCCAATATGTTGCATCGACCGGTTGAATTCAAGAACAATAAACCGCCATTCATGACCGCAATCCAAACTGGACTCCCGCCTATCTCGTGTGAATAATGTACCTTAGCACATATATTCCACGGGGATACCAAGTACTGGTACGCGGGAATAACAGTATTGCGTGTAATTATTTAATGGGAAGCTATAGATTGCTTTAAGTTCTAAACATAAAGTATACAGCGCCCATTAAACACAACCCTGCCCACAAAAAATCCAGCTTCATGGGTTGCTGCATATAAAATACCGCAAATGGTACAAATACTGCCAGAGTAATGACTTCTTGCAAGATTTTTAGCTGGCCGAGGCTTAGCACTGTGAATCCGATGCGGTTAGCTGGCACCTGAAATAGATATTCAACTAGGGCTATCCCCCAGCTGAGCAATGCGGCGATAATCCAAGGTTTGTTATTGAGATTTTTTAAATGTGCATACCATGCAAACGTCATGAACACGTTTGATACAGTGAGTAAAAGGATGGTTTTTAGAATTGTTGGCATTGTTTAATCAATTTTTGATATAAAACAGCAATCACTAGAAAGCAAGCCGAAGACAGTACGTTTAGTACGACGAGGCAAAGCTAACAACCTAAGTGTTGAATTTATATTAAAAATTAAACCGCAGCTTCGCCTGTTTCTCCGGTGCGAATACGTATCACCTGCTCAACAGCGCTTACAAAAATCTTGCCATCGCCAATTTTTCCGGTATGTGCCGCTTTAATAATAGCTTCAACGGCAGAATCCACAACATCATCGGCAATCACGAGTTCTAATTTAATTTTTGGTAAGAAATCAACCACGTATTCTGCACCACGATAAAGTTCAGTGTGCCCTTTTTGACGACCAAAGCCTTTTACTTCTGTGACCGTCAATCCATTCACACCAATATCAGATAATGCCTCACGTACTTCATCCAATTTAAATGGCTTGATAATGGCTTCAATTTTTTTCATGCTGAAAAACTCCTAAATATGCGTTGGTAAAGTAATGAAATTATTAAGATTGATGCGATCAGCTAATTTGATTTTATTTATTATCATTGAAAGTTACGCATTAGCCTAATTGCAATTGGTGAGCCTGACGGTAATCGGATAACGCCTGTCTTTACCAAAACCTTTGTGCGTAATACGCACGCCTACGGGTGATTGGCGGCGTTTATATTCATTTCTGTCAATCATCGTGATTACACGATTCACATCATGCGCCAAATAACCCTGAGCAACAATATCGTCTCGACTAAGGTCATCTTCAACATAGGCTTCAATAATGCCGTCCAACACATCATAAGGTGGCAAACTGTCCTGATCTAACTGATTTGCGCGCAACTCGGCCGATGGCGGACGTGTAATGATGCGTTCTGGAATTGCCCTTGATAAAGTATTACGGTAGTTTGATAACTGATAGATCAAGGTCTTTGGCACATCTTTTAACAAAGCAAAGCCGCCCGCCATATCACCATACAGTGTGCAGTACCCTACTGCCATTTCACTTTTATTGCCAGTTGTTACTACAATACTGCCAAATTTGTTGGATATCGCCATTAACAGCATACCGCGAATGCGTGCCTGTAAATTTTCTTCAGTTGCATCAAAGGCTAAATCACCAAATTGTGGCGCAAGCGCCGTTAAATAGCCGTCAAACAAAGGTTTAATCGCAATTTCGCTGTACTTTACACCCAATATATTCGCCATTTCACGTGCATCATTCACGCTCATATCCGCAGTAAATTCGGAGGGCATCATCACAGCATGTACGTTTTCTGCGCCAAGCGCATCTACTGCAATTGCCAGCGTTAGCGCGGAGTCTATACCGCCAGACAACCCCAGCACTACACCAGGAAAACCATTTTTGTGTACGTAATCTGCAAGCCCAAGCTTTAATGCGCGATAAACTGAAGCTTCAATCGACAGCAATTTAGCAATGTTACCGGGCACCGGCTTACCATGCTCAAATTCAACATAGGCTAAGGCAGGCTCAAACGCAGGTAGCTCATGCGTTAACTCACCTTCTGCATTTAATACAAACGATGCGCCGTCAAACACCAACTCATCTTGCCCACCCACTAAATTGGTATAAATAATAGGCAACTGTGTTTCTGCAACACGTTGGCTTAACTGTTTTAACCGTGTTGATTGTTTTTCCATGTGGAACGGTGAGGCATTCAGTGCAATCAGCAACTGTGCGCCAGCAGATTTCGCAATCAATGCGGGCGATGACTCCCATACATCCGCACAGATTAGCACACCGACATTAACGCCCTGATGCTCAAACACTAACGCATCTCTGCCAGAGGTAAAGTATCTTTTTTCATCAAACACACCGTAGTTTGGCAGGACATGTTTATGATAGGTCGCCAATATCTTGCCGTTTTGCAAAACAGAGGCAGCGTTATAGCACTCATCGCCAACTTGATGCGGATGCCCCACAATGACAGTAACACCCTTTAATTGGGCACTGATGCAATTTAAAGCAGTAGCACATGCGGACAAGAAATCTGCGCGCAATAACAAATCTTCCGGTGGATAGCCACATAGCGAGAGTTCAGGTGTCACCACTAAAGTTGCACCTTGTGCACTGGCCTCGGCAACACTCTCAATGATTTTTTTTGCGTTTCCAGCAATATCACCGACGATACAATTGATTTGCGCGATTGCGATTTTCATTGATTGGACGTTATTCTTTTATGTAGTAAAAAACTAATGCGCATTGAGAAATGTTGAGAAACAGAGAAATGACTAAACGCTAAAAGACCCGTTTAATAACTGCCACCAGCGTCTTTAATCAGCTTGATAATCTCGGTATGCTGACCTTTTAGCGCATACACCAAAGCGGTTAAACCGTATTGGTCTTTGGCTTTGACCTTGGCCTTGTTTTCGAGCAGTAATTTAACCATCTCAGTCTGGCCTTTATCCACGGCAACATGCAATAACGGCGTACCTTCCGAGTCTAAGTTATTCACGTCAGCTCCCAGTGCAATTAACGCCTTTGCAGCTTCTAACTGTGATTTTTTAACCGCCCAGGTCAGTGCCGTCCATTTTGAAAAATCTTTTTGGTTCACCACTGCGCCACGTTGAACTAATAAATTGATCACAGGCGCATGACCTTCACGTGCGGCAATCATCAAGGCGGTAGCACCTAATTTATCACGCGCGAGTATGTCTGCTTTGTGATCAACCAGCGCCCCTACGGTGGCAATATCGCCACTTTTTGCCGCGTGCATCAATACGGTTTTTCCATCATCACTTTTAATATTAACATCCGCACCATGCTTCACCAGCAGTTCAACCGTTTGAGAAAAACCTGCCACCGCCGCCAAACCAAATGCACTCCAACCTGAACTATCTCTAACTTTAGAGTCAGCGCCATTTTCTAACAATACTTTTACTGAAGCCGCGTTGTTTTTCTTGGCAGCATACATAAGCGCTGTCCAGCCATCCTTATCCTTGGCATTGACATCAGCGCCTTTGCTAATCAATGCCGAGATTACTTCAGCTTTATCTTTACGTGCTGCATACATCAGCGCCGTAATGCCATCTTCATCTTTGGTATTGGCGCTAGCACCACTATCGAGCATGGCTTTCACCATGGCTAAATCACCTTTAGAAGCCGCTGTAATTAGATAAGAAATATCTTCAGCTGCCATCACTTGAGGGTTAGCAATGAACAACATTAAAAATATGGCGATAAAACGTTTGAGTAAGCTAAACATGTGATTGATTAAAAATCGCTTTTCTAATAAAAATATTAAGTGAAAGTATTAAGTAAAAGTTTTAAATAAAAAAACTGAATGGTTATTTTCTATCTTTTTTTATTATTGATGGCAGCAAGCACTGCCTCGCCCAAGCCTGCGGGGGAGCTAGCCACCACTGCGCCTGCAAGCTCCAATGCGCGAATTTTATCAGTAGCTTTACCACTACCACCAGAGATAATCGCCCCGGCATGCCCCATGCGCTTGCCTGCTGGT
>JBAYTS010000013.1:0-61585 GCA_041675545.1 Methylotenera sp. | reverse complement strand
CGTTACTAGCGCGAAGCGTTCACTACGATCAGCGTCCAACAACTCACGCACCAGACGTATATCGCCAGGATTGTCTTCTACCAGCAGTATGTTGAGCGGATTGCTATTCATGGAGCCTCCGTGAGGTAGTTAGTTTCTAATATCAGATGGTAGTTTGACGATAGTCAACCAGAAATTCTCGACAGCCTGGATTACCCTGATAAATTGATCCAGATCTACAGGTTTGCTTACATAACAATTTGCATGCAGGTCGTAAGTGCGCAGAATGTCTTTCTCGGCTTCGGAAGAGGTGATGATCACTACAGGGATACGCTTAAGCACTGGATCAGATTTGATCTCAGCCAGCACCTCGCGTCCATCCTTCTTCGGCAGGTTAAGATCTAGCAGCACCACATCAGGCGTCGGTGAATCGGCATACTTTCCCTGCTTGCGCAAAAATGCCAGCGCTTCCATGCCGTCTGTGACCACATTGAGATTGTTACGTATCTTGCTCTCCCGCAGCGCCTCCTGCGTTAACCTTACATCGCCGGGATTATCCTCAGCCAATAAAAACTCTACCTGTCTACTCACTTCACTCTCCATGATGATTCCTTTTCCCATGATTTATAGGTAAGGTAAAATAAAAAACCGTACCTTTGCCCGACTCAGACGCTATCCAAATTCGCCCACCGTGACGATCGACAATTTTCTTGCAGACAGAAAGACCGATCCCTGTGCCGGGATACTCATGTTTGCCATGCAAGCGTTGGAAAATAATAAAAATACGGTCGAAATAATCGGGGTCGATACCGATGCCATTGTCTCGCACGGAAAACAACCATTCATCACTTTTTTTCTCGACCCCTACATGTATGGTCGGCGCTGCCTCGCTACGAAACTTAATGGCGTTACCGATTAAATTCTGGAACAACTGCGTTAGCTGTGAAACGTCAGCCGTCAGCTTGGGCATGCCATCGTGGGTCACCACCGCCCCTGACTCATCAATGGCAAGCCGTAAATTAGATAGTCCGCGTTCAAGTGCAATAGCGGATTCACAGGCTTCGAGTTGCTTACCATGCGTTCCAATGCGCGACATGGTGAGTAAGTCAATGATGAGTGCCTGCATGCGGGTAGCCCCATCTACAGCAAAGTGAATAAACTCATTGGCATCATCGTCCAATTTATCCTTGTAGCGGCGTGCAAGCAATTGTGTATAGCTGGCTACCATGCGCAGCGGCTCCTGCAGGTCGTGCGAGGCTACATAAGCAAACTGTTCCAGCTCCTGATTGGAATTCGCAAGCTCCTCAGTACGCCTTGCCAGCGCGTCCTGTGTCTGTTTGAAGGTCGTGATGTCAGAAAACTCTGCGATCATGTTTGTCACTTTGCCAGATGCATCTTTAACAGCACTCACGTTCATCCATGCCAGATACTCTTTGCCATCCTTGCGCTTCTGCAGTATCTCCCCTTGCCACTGACCACCGCTGACGACGGCCGTCCACAGTGTTTGATACATCTCCGGCTCACACTCTGAAAGCAGATCATGCAGAGGGGTACCTATTAACTCTTCTGGCGCAAAGCCGGTAATCAGTGCTACCGATTTATTGACGTGAAGCATCCGACCGTTAATGTCGGCAATGATGACTGCTTCCAAATTACTTTCAAACACCTGCGCCAGCAAGCGCATCATCTCATGATCGGCATGAAAGTAAGCGGTCAAGGAAAGTTCGGAATCAAATAACGCGACTTTGATGATTGCTTGCGAGTATTCGAGGAATCGTTCAGAATCGTTGTCGACCAATCGCATCACCTCTGGCAGCAACCAAGACAGGTACTTTCCATACGCGCCGAGGTACCAGCGTGGCTCTAAGCCGACCTGCTGATGCGTTACGCCAACGCGCAGGCGGCTTCTGATGTAATCTGAGCCGTAATCGCCGCCCAAAAGTTGCTCAAAATATTCGCGCTGTTTATGTTTGAGCCGTGCCACCTGATCGGAATCACCAAGTATCGCGCGTGTTTCTGGGTTGGCCTCAAGATGATTGTAGAAAAATTCGGTAAATTCATCTTCCAGCGGTGCCAGCATCGCCCCGAGTTCCTTTAGTAATTTGAACTCATGCTCGCCGAAGCCAAGAAAATCTTTACGCGACTGAACATCTTCGGCGCTCGGAGTCATGCTGTCGAGCAGAGCGTCAACGGTAGACTGGTGCAGTAACATGTCTTCTCCCACAAAACTACTAATACAATTCCGGAATCGCTACAGAATAGTGGCAGAAGAAAGTGGGAGTCATTTAGAAGAGATGCGGGGAACCCGCACATCTGGCACTCCCGCTGTCCTAGAGCCATTGCCCCGTAGACCGGTGATTTTGCGCCCCCGCTTTTCAGCCGAGTTTGCCTTTTTCAAATGTAATACCACTGTGAGTATTATGGGATTATAGTCGATTGTCAAGTACCCGTATGCCTCACCCTATCAGGCTATGCAGCTCATGGACAGCACAAGGTTCACCCAATCTGATAAAAAAGGCCACTACATATTAGCGGCCTTTAAAATAAATGAAGTTTGAAATAATTAGATGATCAACCTTAAAACAACTTGGTTCAAGATTGCCTATCGATTCAGCAACTGTTTTAGTAACAGACCTGCGGCAGCAAAACCAAAGGGCGCGGTCACGCATACACTAGAGCCATAACCTGCACAGTTCAGCCCAGTAATTGCCAGATCGGCAACCGCACATGCACTATCAGGCTGAATCACTTTTTCATCAGAATAAACACAGTGAATACCTAGTTTTGATGATTTACCCTTTGTGCTGTGACCATTGCTAAAGCCATAGTCGCGGCGCAACAGATTACGCACTTTGGCAAGCAATTTGTCATGGCTTACTTCACTTAAGTCCGCTTGTTGAATTCGCGTGGCATCTAAGCGCCCACCCGCTCCGCCCGTCATCACTAAAGGCATATTTCTTGCGTTGCAGAAATTAGCAATAGCAGCCTTGGCTTTTGCATCATCAATGCAATCAATCACGCCATCATAATCACGGTCAAGCATCGCATTAACATTTTTAATCGTCACAAAATCTTCAATTTCATGCACGATTGCCAACGGGTTAATACTGAGAATACGCTCACGCATGGCGGTCACTTTGGCTTTTCCAAAAGCACCATCTACCGCGTGCAATTGCCTATTGACATTAGATTCTGCAATATTGTCTAAGTCAATTAAAGTAATGGTACCCACGGCATTGCGCGCCAAGGCCTCGGCAGCCCAACTGCCCACACCGCCAATGCCTATCACGCAGATATGCACGGCTTGTAATTTAGCTAAGCCATCGGTGCCATACAGCCGTGCAACGCCACCGAAGCGACGATTTAAGTCTGGACGCTCAAAATAAAATTCAGCCATTTTTCCGTTCCGTCATGCTGAGTGCAACGAAGCATCCAGTATATTGATATTTCTCAATGCTTTGATACTGCATAATGGATTCTTCGCTATGCTCAGAATAACGACAAAATGATTTCATGTTTCTAACACCACAAAGGCTGCGGCCAGATTTTTTTCATCGCTAATGCTAATATGCGTTTGCGTGATATGTTTGGACTGCAGTAAAGCCTGTAGTTCTGGCGCCAACACCAAAATAGGCTTACCTAAATCATCATGTGAAACCGCAATATTCTGGAAGGTTGCAGGCGTGCGCAAGCCTGTGCCCAGTGCTTTTGAAAAAGCCTCTTTTGCGGCAAATCGTTTCGCTAAAAACCTGGATTTTATTTGTGATTGCTGATAGCTGGCAAACTCACTATCCGCCAAAATACGTTTAGCAAAATCATCGCCAAACTGTTGAATTGAAGACTCAATACGCGAAACTTCAACGATATCTGTACCTATGCCAAAAATCATATGGGCACCTCTATTAAGTCAAATTGCCAAGCCAGACAAGGCGCGAGTAAAAAATTATGATGCAGCATATATCTGATATGTAAGGAATAATTTTTTGTGAGCAACGCAGTATCGCGACGAAATGGTTTAAGCAGGCAAGCCGCAAATCGGATGCTCGCAAAATTGAATTAATAGAGGTACCCATATTCTAATACGCAATAACAGCCTACTTAGGCGCAGCCGCTTTCATCAAGGCTTTCATCTCGCGTACTGCGTTATCCCAGCCCACAAATAAAGCATGCGCCACAATGGCATGCCCGATATTAAGCTCTTCAAAGCCGTACAATTTGGCAACCAAATGTACGTTATGATAATGCAAACCATGCCCTGCATTCACGATCAATCGTGCATCTTTAGCATGTTGCAACGCTTGTTCAATGCGCGCCAGCTCTAGCATTTGCACCACATCAGCTTGAGCATCGGCAAAGGTGCCTGTGTGCAGTTCTATTACTGGTGCGCCAGCTTTAACGGCAGCATCAATTTGCGCTAAATCCGGCGCAATAAATAATGAAACGCGAATACCGGCATCACTTAATTTCTGCACCGCATGTTTAACTTTATCAAAATGGGCGATCACATCCAACCCGCCTTCTGTCGTGCGCTCCTCGCGCCGCTCTGGCACCAAGCACACATCCTGTGGCATCACTTTAATCGCAATATCCAGCATTTCATCAGTCACTGCACACTCAAGATTCATCTTGGTTTGTAGCAATGGGCGCAGTGCAAAAATATCGGCATCCTGCATGTGACGGCGATCTTCACGCAAATGTAGCGTAATGCTATCTGCACCTGATTGCTCAGCGCGCAAAGCCGCCTGCACCACGCTAGGGTATTTAGTACCACGCGCTTGACGGATAGTGGCAACGTGGTCGATGTTCACGCCTAATTTAATCATAGATAAAACCTAGAAATATAGTTTTGCCACAAATGCAACTGTGACCAATTAAAAAAACTAAAGCCCTTGCAAATCAATCAATAACTGCCTTGTATGCAAGGGTTTATCACCCAAATAATGCGCTAGCAAATAACGCATTAACTGTTTACTTTGCTGCTGTGTTTGACCATTAGCATAGTCATCACTCGACATGTCAATCAATGTTTTTCCCGATAATTGCACACCGCCATCATAACGAGTTGTCGCACCATTGATCGGAATAGCGCCATGTTCAGCTTCATAACGATAGTTTTGCAACGCTAACACTGGTGATGCATTTATATCCAGTTGCAATGGTATGGCGTAACCAAGTTCTTGCAAAAACTTCAACTCAAAGCGGCGTAAAGTGGCGGCTAAATCCTCACCACTCGCTAAGGTTTTTAACGTGTCGGCATAATAATCAAATAGCGCTTCATGTGGATCTTCGCGCGGTAATAACCGCAACAGTAGCTCATTTAGATAAAAACCGCACATGAGTGCCTCGCCTTGCAATAGCAACAAACAGCCATTCCATTCCAAACTATGCAAGGTTTTGAGCTCCAGCTTGCCGGACCAAGTTGCCAGCATGGGCTGAAATGCCTGTAGCATACCGCGCATGGCTGAGCGTGGACGCCTGGCACCCTTTGCGGTGGTGGCTACACGCCCAAAATCACGTGCGAACAACTCAACCACTAAGCTCGTTTCTTTGAACGGGTAAGTATGCAGTACGTAAACTGCTTGATTGTCTTGACGGTGCGCATTGATTAAAGCCATAGGTTTTTTATTTAGCCGCTGATAAACGCAGATGCCCGCAGATAAAAACAAAAACCATCACGAAATAAATAGTAAATCAGCTAAGGTGTAGTTAATACCCTAAAGATTTTAACGCTCGCGCGTCATCAGCCCAGCCGCCTTTAACTTTCACCCAGGTTTCTAAGTAAACCTTGCCGCCAAACAGTTTCTCCATATCGTGCCGCGCTTCAGTGGAAATTTGCTTTAGCTTCTCGCCGCCTTTGCCGATAATCATCGGTTTTTGGCTGTCTTTATCTACAATAATGGCGCAAAAAATACGGCGTAGCTTACCTTCCACTTCAAACTTTTCAATCTCGACGGCTACTGAGTAAGGAATTTCATCGCCCAATAATCTGAAAATTTTCTCGCGCACTAGCTCTGCAGCTAAAAAACGTTCATTTTTATCGGTGAGTTCATCTTCAGAATATACAGCGGCCTGCTCTGGTAAGTATTTGCGTATGGTTTGTAACAGTTCATCTAAGTTGAGGCTTTTCTTAGCACTCACAGGTACGATTTCTGAAAACGGGAACTCTAAGTCAAAGTCTTGAATCAACGGCAACACGTTACCTTTGTCACCCATTAAGTCTAATTTATTCACCACTAAAATCGTCGGCGTTTTTTCTGAAAGTAATGCTAATACTTTGCGATCTGCATCACCCAATTTCATCGGTTCAATCACAAACAGTACGACATCCACTTCCGTTAATACTTGCGTCACGGTTTTGTTTAAACCTTTATTGAGTGCATTCAGGTGTTTTTGCTGAAAGCCAGGCGTATCCACAAATAAAAATTGCGTATCATCCGTAGTATGAATGCCTAGCAAACGGTGGCGCGTAGTCTGCGCTTTACGTGAGGTAATGGCTAATTTCATGCCTAAAATGTGATTTAACAGTGTTGATTTCCCCACGTTAGGGCGGCCAACAATCGCTACCGTTCCACATTTGAAAATGGATGGTGTTACTTCTGAATTTACTTCTAGGTCTGTCATATTTTAATTTTTTCCAATACGTACTTTTTTTAATTCAAGCAAAGCCAGCTGTGCAGCCTGCTGCTCTGCGATGCGGCGACTATTACCCTCGCCCACTGTACGGATACTGTGCTTTTCAACGAAACATTCCACCACAAACATCTGTGCATGCGCTTCTCCGCTGGTATGCGTAACGGTATATTCAGGCACGGCTATTTTTCTACTTTGTAATAATTCCTGTAATAATGATTTAGGGTCTTTATCAATCACTTTAGGGTCAATTGCATCTAGCTTGTTAGCGTAAAGCCCCAATACGAAGGCCTCAGCTGCTGCGAAACCACCATCTAAGTACACCGCGCCAATAATGGCTTCTAGCGCATCAGCCAAGATAGACGGCCTACGCCAACCCGCACTTTTTAACTCGCCTTCACCCATTTTGAGCGCATCGCCTAAATTAAGTGAAAGTGCGATCTCACTTAAAGTTGATTCCTTAACCATTTGCGCTCGTAAGCGGCTTAAATCACCCTCAGCAATTTTAGAAAATCGCTGATATAGCTGATTTGCAATAATAAAATTAAGCGCACCATCGCCTAAAAACTCTAAACGCTCATTATTTTGAGCACCATAACTACGATGCGTTAAGGCTTGTGTGAGCAAGTTTGCATTTACAAATGAATAGCTTAAACGTCTTGATAAGTCTGAATGCATCATGCCTAGTGGTATAAAAAGGTTTATAAAATAGTTGCATTAGCAAAAGAATGATTACTTGCCATCACTGCTTGCTGAAAAATCAATTAACACACTGACATTGCCGATAACAGGCTTAACTACCTGATACTCAACTGACACCACCGTATCGCCACCCGCGTTTTTCTCAATATTTAGGTCTCGCCCCTTCACCACATCTATATAGCCCGTTGATGCACGTCTATCAAAAGAATTCGATATTTCTTTTTTACTCATGGTGCTTAACGACTCTTGCTTCATCGCTTTAAGTGCCTGTTTAACAGAGAAGTATTCAGTATAAGCCGGCACCATTTTCATCACGATAAGCGCAACAAACACGATCATAGCCCCTACGATAAGCATTCCAAGTAAGGTAGCGCCACCCTGCGTTTTACGATTATTTAAACTATTAAGCACTTTAATCTCCATCACTTAAATCAGATTAGTATCAAAAAACTAACGTATTACAGATCCTATTCTAGAACCCTGATCGAAATTCATCCAGATAAAAAACGCTTTACCGACTAAATTTCCTTCCGGTACAAAACCCCAAACACGACTATCAGAACTGTTATCTCGATTATCACCCATCGCTAAATAATGTCCAGCAGGGACTACAACTTCCTCATCATTTGCAAACTTAGCACCAATCGCATCTGCATCATAATTACCGATGACATCATGCACCAAAATATCATGCTTTACATCGCCTAACTGCTCAGTGTATTGCTTGGCCGTCATAAAATTTAGTCCGGACATCACATACTCATAATCTCGACCATCCTGTACAAGTAATGGTTGACCGTTAATGGTTAACTTTTTATTTTGATAGCGGATTTTATCTCCAGGCAAACCGACCACGCGTTTAATATAATCAATCGACGGTTCTGGTGGATAATGAAACACGAACACATCACCGCGTTTAGGGTGGCTCACCTCTATAAACGTATTATTTAGAATAGGCACGCGCAAGCCATAAGTAAATTTATTCACTAAAATAAAATCACCTGCTAACAACGTTGGCATCATAGAGCCGGATGGAATTTTAAACGGCTCAACAATAAAAGAGCGTACAAAAAACACGACTAAAATCACAGGGAAAAAACTTTTAGCATATTCAACTACAATTGGTTCATCTGCGCCTGCGAGGCGTTTTTTGCTGAGTACAAAAATATCAAGTAGCCAAATGAGCCCGGTGATTACCAGTATCACGATCATGAATAATGCAAATATCATTGTTGATGTATCCTAACCCTGTATCTAATTTTAAAAAAACTCACCCTTCGATGGCTCAAAAAAAACCGCTCACTAAGCCTGTCGAAGTGTTATTTATCTTCAACTCTTAAAATAGCCAAGAACGCCTCTTGTGGAATTTCTACATTACCCACTTGTTTCATGCGTTTTTTACCTTCTTTTTGCTTGTCTAGCAATTTACGCTTACGTGACACATCACCGCCATAACATTTAGCAATCACGTTTTTACGCATAGCCTTTACGGTTTCGCGCGCGATAATGTTGGCACCAATAGAAGCCTGAATCGCCACATCAAACATTTGGCGCGGAATCAACTCGCGCATTTTAGCCGCTACTTCACGTCCACGATGCACACTGGTTGATCGATGTACAATCATGGAGAGTGCATCTACTTTCTCGCCATTGACCATAATATCCAGCTTCACCAAGTCTGCCGCACGGAACTCTAAAAATTCGTAATCCATACTCGCATAACCACGCGATACGGATTTTAACTTATCAAAGAAATCCAGCACCACTTCGTTGAGCGGTATTTCATAGCTAAGCATCACTTGGCGACCCATGTATTGCATGTTTTTTTGTATGCCGCGCTTGTTGTTGCACAACGTCATCACTGGACCTACGTAGTCTTGTGGCATCAACAAATTCACAACAATAATCGGCTCACGCGTCTCTTCCACACGTGACGGTTCTGGCAAACGTGATGGATTTTCAATTTGCACTACCGAACCATCTTTTAGCAACAATTCATACACTACGGTTGGCGCGGTGGTGATTAAATCCATGTCGTATTCGCGCTCTAGACGCTCTTGCACGATTTCCATGTGCAACAAGCCTAAAAAGCCGCATCTAAAACCAAAGCCTAAAGCGGTTGAGTTCTCAGCCTCAAATAACAAGCTCGCATCATTCAAACTCAGCTTTTCAAGCGCTGTTCGCAAGGCTTCAAACTGGTTAGATTCTGTAGGATACAAGCCTGCAAATACTTGCGGCTTCACCTCTTTAAAACCTACAAGTGGCTCTGCGGCTGGTTTGTTGGCTAAAGTAACGGTATCGCCCACTTTTGCGCTAGCCAATTCTTTAATGCCTGCAATAACAAAACCCACTTCACCTGCAGAAAGTGATGTTTTTTGTAGCGATTTTGGCGTAAACACACCTACTTGCTCACATAAAAAATCGCTATGCGTGGCCATTAAGCGAATTTTATCTTTTGGCTTGAGTACGCCATCAATCACGCGCACTAGCATCACCACGCCAACATAGTTATCAAACCACGCATCAATCACCAAAGCTTTGAGTGGCCCGTCGATATTGCCTACAGGCGCTGGCACTTTTTTAATCACAGCCTCTAGCACATCGCGTACGCCTAAGCCTGTTTTGGCGGAACACATGACAGCATCACTCGCGTCCACGCCAATCACATCTTCAATTTCTTGTTTAACACGCTCTGGGTCGGCTGAAGGTAAATCAATTTTATTAAGTACCGCGGTAACCTCTACGCCCAAATCTAGCGCGGTATAGCAGTTGGCCACACTCTGCGCCTCAACACCTTGCGAGGCATCTACCACCAAAAGTGCGCCTTCACATGCGGACAGCGAGCGTGAAACTTCGTAGCTAAAATCCACGTGGCCTGGTGTATCAATCAAATTCAGATGGTAAATCTGGCCATCATCAGCCTTATATTGCAATGCGGCTGTTTGCGCTTTAATGGTAATGCCGCGCTCACGCTCAATATCCATAGAATCAAGCACTTGCGCCTCCATCTCACGGTCAGCCAAGCCACCGCATAAATGAATAATACGATCAGCCAAGGTAGATTTACCGTGATCAATGTGGGCAATAATAGAGAAGTTACGAATGTTTTTCATGGTATTTTTTAAAGATTGGCTATTTAATGGCAGCAATATTGCAGCACCAACTTAACAAACCAGCAACTGAATAGTGGTTTGTTAACAACAAGGGCGCCGTTGGCGCCCTTGTTGTTAAGTTGAACTAGTCGGATTTTACAGCAAATTCAAAGTATTAACATCTATTGATTGCTGTGTTGACACGAAAGAGGTTTACTTTGAGGCCGGAATTTTTATTGGCACATAAAGTGTACTTTCGCCACGTAACACCAATAAGGCAACCGTTTTACCGGCAGAAAAACTGGCTAAATGCTTATTAAACTGATCCAGACTTTGCACCTCGGTGTTATTTAGACCTAACACTACATCACCACGCCGCACACCTGCTTGCGCTACTGCGCCTTGCGCATCTATCACCAACAAACCATTTTTTCCGTTTAATTTTTTCTTTTGCTGCGCAGTAAGTTCTTTAAGTACCAAGCCAATACGATTAAGCTCAGGCTTGGCTGCCGGCTGGTTAGCTTGAGCGACCTCGGTGGCATCGGTCGGCATTTCACCTACGTTAATTTTGAGGGATTTCTCACTGCCTTTACGTAAAATCTCAACAAGGGCGGCTTTGCCAGGTTTAGCCGCGCCCACTGCACGCGGCAAATCAGATGAGGTCATAATCACCTTACCATCAAACTTGGTGATGACATCCCCGACCTCAAGGCCACCTTTATCAGCAGGGCCGTTTTTTTCAACTGCCGCCACCAATGCACCGTTGGTGTTTTTCATACCAAATGATTCAGCAAGCTCTTTACTCAACTCTTGAATCACAACGCCCAGCCAACCCCGTGTGATTTTTCCCGTGGCTTTTAGCTGATTAGAAATATCAAGGGCAACATCGATGGGAATCGCAAATGACAAGCCCATTGAACCGCCACTACGACTATAAATTTGCGAGTTAATGCCAACAACTTCACCTGCCAGATTAAACAAGGGACCACCTGAGTTACCCGGGTTAATTGCCACATCTGTTTGAATAAACGGCACGAAGTTTTCTTGCGGCAGTGCGCGACCTTTTGCACTCACAATACCCGCTGTCATGGTGTTTTCCAGCCCAAATGGCGAGCCGATCGCGGCTACCCATTCACCCACTTTAAGCTTATCAGGATCCCCAGTTGTTACTTTAGGTAAACCAGTGGCTTCAATTTTCACCAATGCCACATCGGTGCGTTTGTCAGCGCCGATAATTTTAGCTTTAAATTCACGCTTGTCGAAAAGCTTTACAATCACTTCATCCGCTTCTGATACCACGTGTGCATTGGTTAAAATATAACCGTCACTGCTGATAATAAAGCCTGAACCCAATGACTGCGACTTATATTCCGGCTGCTGACCATTTTGTCCGGGAACACCTTGCCCTGGAAAGTTTGGAATACCAAAGCGCTTGAAGAACTCCTGCATTTGCTCATCCCCGGGCATACCAGGGAACGGCATTGCATTTGCTGTACGAATACGTTGTGTGATGCTGATATTCACCACGGCAGGCCCTTGCGTTTCAGCCAGCACGGTAAAATCCGGCAATTCTTTGGCGTATCCGTTTAAATGAACCACAGAAATCAAGCTAAAAGCTACAGCGGCAATCCAGTTTTTTATCATTTATTCACCTCGTTTAGTTTCAAATTTCACACTAGGGTACCTCAAATAATTCAAATTTCTACCAGTTCTTGGCATCACCACCACTGTAAACTGGCTAAAGCCAGAACAGTGGTGCGATCAGCAAAACAAGACGCTAACAAAAAATAACGACGCGGTATACATTTGAGATATTAGCAATACTTGCCAGTTTACTGGCTTAGTAGTGCTTATCAGTTTACCTCTGATAAGGAGTTATTTTTTGTGAGCAACACAGTGTTGCGACATACGACTTTTCAAGTGCTTTAGCACTTAGAAAATCGGAGTGCCTGTGGTACGAAAGTTGAATTATTAGAGGTGCCCACTATTAACATCTTTATTTTTTGCATCATCACTGCTTGCATTTCTGCAGCTGGCATCAGCAGAGTTTTTACACGATGGCGTATCATTAGCTTGTCGCAAAATCACCGCTTGATATTGACTACTGTAAGCATGATTTGCGTCACCGTACCCCTTCAGGTGACCTTTTACCCACAAAAAACCTAACACTAAGCCTAATGCTGCAGCCAAAATGACATAAAACTCATTATCAAAAAGGATGTCTGCCAAAACTGAGGCTATCAGCATGCTAAGTAACGGCACAATATAAAGATAAAACACCGTACTTAGCACGGCGCGTTCGTCTATCCCTACCACTACGCTATTACCCGGCTTAGCGCCAATTTCATTTTTGGCGCGAATCGTTTGGCTTTTATGACCAAGTAACTTTCCCCAAGTTGCATTGCCACAGCCACGTTTTTGACCACACAAACCACAGGCGGTACGCCTTTCAATTTCTATTAACGCAAAGCCATCTACACACTTAGTAACAACCGCATATTCTTCTATCATATCAATGACCTACATTACTTTGAACTAGCATTACTTTTTAAACACAACAGCATTGGCAATTTGCACAATAGTCGCTTCAGGCACTTCACCGACAACGGTAACAAGATGTCCTTTATTGATGTTGGCATAAACACTGGCATTGCCCATCGTACTTAGCAATACTTTAGCTTTATTACCTTTAGGCGCAGGCTCAATAAACAAAGAAACCGAAGCCAATCCATCAGAAAATATAATATGGGTAACCGGATGAAGCTTGCCATTCACCATACGCGTTATTTGATCTATTTTTCGGTAACCCGCAGGTAAATCCTTGATAACCCAATCTACTGGTGTGCCATTGCTGGCAATCACAACCAGCTCATCTTCCATCACATAGTTTTTATTATGATCTATTTTAGGTTTAAACCAGTCAAGCTCAACACTATTAAGTAACGCGAGTTGATTAAAGGCAATACTTTCCATAATTTCATCACGGCTATTAAACATTACAGACTTTAATAGCAAACCATACTCAGTATCTATCCAAAACCGATAGCTGTACCTTAACCCGTCTTTGGGCTCTAAAATTAACACTTGCGACTCTCGCCCGGCAACGCGCTCTAATGCACCAAGGCGTAACAAATAGCTTTCTTTAACAGCCTCTAAGTTGACAGGCAATACAGCAGGAAACATATTCTGGCCACGCCGTTTTTCTATCACAATTTTTTCATTTTTAGGGTTATAGATGACCAAGTCACCGCCTTGGCTCAACACCTCGCGCGGAGAGCCATCTAACAGCACATTGCGCGCAAATTCATTTTTACCGTCAAACAGGTGGGTAATTTGAACTGAATTAGTTTTCCGAGCTGTTTGACAGACAAAAACACCTTGGTAACTCAGCGCGCGCGCAGCTACCGCAGCTTTCTGTAGCACATTCCACGCGTTCTCATCAGTAGCCGCTTGCACATTAAAACTTAAGAATGAAATAACGCCCAACACTAGCGCTGGGCTTAGACTGGCGAAAAATCGAGCCAGAACCAAACGCTTCATCGAACGGACTCCGAATAACTCGCTGACTGAATGTAATACGAGCTTGCGGAGGGTGCCAAGGCTTGGTGAGCCATTAAGTACTCAGCCGGAATCGACTGCTCCGCAGGCTCAATCTCGGCGACTGCAACAGGTGCGAATTCATTATCAGGCTGGGTTTGCACCTGCATCGCCATCACACCTACCACCATTACTGCCGCAAAAGACGCGGCGATTGACCACGTAGCAGGTAGCTTATTTCTCAATTGATCGACTTTACTCACTTTATCTTGTATTGCATTGGGCGCTAAGACCGTTGGCTCAAGCTCCAGTTTTTGCATCAAGTTCTGCTTAAAATGCGGGCTAAGTGTTGCGCCACCTCGCATTACATCGCCAATTAAATGATATTGACGCCAAGCCTCAGCCGCGGGCTGATTAGATTGCATGGATGTAAAAATGTGAGCTGCGTCTTCAATTGCTAGCTCATCATCCATTAAAGCGGATATTTGTTCAGTCATTACTTACTCCTAAAACACGTACGTTCATTTTTTGCATGCTTGTCCTATTACCAGCGCTTATTATCTGGCGTATCCAGCAATGGTCTTAATTTAAGGGCGATGGTTTCACGCGCCCTAAAAATACGTGAGCGCACTGTGCCGATTGGGCAACTCATCACGGCTGCAATCTCCTCGTAGCTCAAACCTTCAATTTCACGCAAGGTAATCGCTGTACGCAACTCCTCTGGTAAACTTTCCACCGTATCATTGACTGTTTGCGCAATTTGCTTGGTCATCAAGCTGGACTCTGGCGTTTCTGTTGTGCGCAACTCATCGCCACTATCAAAGTTTTCTGCGTCGTCAATCTCAATATCGGTGCTAACCGTAGGCCTACGTCCCAATGAAACCAAGTGGTTTTTTGCCGTATTGATACCAATACGATACAGCCAGGTATAAAACGCGCTATCACCACGAAAGTTAGGCAACGCGCGGTAGGCCTTAATAAAGGATTCTTGCACCACATCTTCTATCTCGGATTGATCACGAATCATACGTGATAACAAACGCCACAGTTTGCGCTGATACTTGTCCACCAACAAACCAAAAGCCCGCTTATCGCCACGCTGTGCGCGCAATACGAGCTCATGATCTATCTCACGATTACCATGTGTTGGTGTAGTGGTCACTGCGGTTAAATTTCCTGTAGGTCTTGTATTCTCAAGTTGAGTTTTACTTATCTGCTTATCACTGGCGTAAGTATAACCTTGAGCCTCAGGTTGAATGAAGCTAAATTGCGCTAATTCTTGAATTTTACTGGGTCGTATCATCACTTTTGTCCCCTTACCATCATCACAAATATAGTATTTAAGCGTTAACTTAAATTTTGTTAAGCAATTTTTATTGCGTTTTATAAAGACCGCGATACACTCTTATAAGTTCATTAGACTTACGCTCAACAATCACTTAACCATAGACCAAAATCATGCAGCAATATGACGTTCTTATTATCGGCAGTGGGCTAGCAGGCTTATCACTTGCACTACGGACGGCTACGGATAAAAAAATATGTCTGGTTAGTAAACGCAAAATTAACGATACTGCCAGCAACTGGGCACAAGGTGGTATCGCCGCAGTGCTCAATGACAACGACTCCATTGAAGCGCACATCCAAGACACCTTAATTGCTGGCGCTGGCCTGTGCGACAGCGCTGTTACTCAAATGGTGGTTGAGCACGGCAAAGAAACAATAGAGTGGCTGATTGAACAAGGCGTAAGCTTTACGCGTGAGCATGATAACAGTGCTTACCATTTAACGCGTGAAGGCGGCCACAGCCAGCGACGCATTATCCACGTAGCCGATGCCACTGGCCATGCGGTACAAACCACACTCGCTGAAAAAGTACGTCAGCACCCGAACATCACCTTGCTTGAAGACCACATTGCGGTGGACTTAATCACCACACGTAAAGTCAAAGACATACACTCCCAACTTTCTAACGACAACGCGTGCTTGGGCGCTTACGTGCTGGATAACGGCACCGGAAGAGTCATTACCATCGGCGCGCACCATACGGTATTAGCCACTGGCGGTGCAGGCAAAGTGTATCTCTATACCACCAATCCTGACATTAGCACTGGCGACGGCATTGCCATGGCGTGGCGCGCGGGCTGCCGCGTTGCCAATATGGAATTCATTCAATTTCACCCTACTTGCCTATTCCACCCGCATGCTAAATCTTTTTTAATTTCTGAAGCAGTCCGTGGTGAAGGTGGCTTGTTAAAACTGCCAGACGGCACCAGATTTATGCCTGAACATGACCCACGAGAAGAGCTAGCCCCGCGCGATGTCGTTGCACGCGCAATTGACTTTGAGATGAAAAAACGCGGCCTAGACTGCGTTTACTTGGATATTTCACACAAATCTTTAGCATTTATTCAAGAACACTTTCCTAACATTTATCGCCGCTGTTTAGAGCTAGGCATTGATATCAGCAAAACGCCGATTCCCGTAGTGCCAGCTGCACATTACACCTGCGGCGGTGTGATGACGGATGACAAAGGTCGCACCGACATTAACAATCTTTACGCGATTGGTGAAACTGCATGCACGGGTTTGCATGGGGCTAACCGCCTTGCCAGCAATTCCTTACTTGAGTGCTTAGTGTTTGGGCAAGCAGTAGCAGAGGACATTTTACGTCAACCTGACACAGATACCCCCACACTCCCCTATTGGGATGAAAGCCGCGTGACAGATGCAGATGAAGAAGTACTCATCACGCATACCTGGGATGAACTGCGCCGCTTTATGTGGAACTACGTGGGCATTGTGCGCACCGATAAGCGCCTCAGCCGTGCGCTGCACCGCATTCATATGTTACGTGATGAAGTATACGAGTTTTACAGTAACTTTAGAATCAGCAATGACTTAATTGAGCTACGCAACTTGCTACAAGTCGCTGAACTTATCGTAAAAAGCGCCATGGAACGCAAAGAAAGTCGTGGCTTGCATTACAGCAAAGATCACCCCGATACCGAGCTAGAGCCTATTCCGACCATACTAGAACCATCAAACTATTACAGCCTACTTGACCGCGAACATGGACACGAACACGAGCATTACCATCACTAAATGGTCGTAACGCGCTGTGTTGTTGCAGGTTTGTTTTTACTGTTTGCCACGGTAAGCCAAGCTGATAATAGCTACACCGTGAGCCGGGTTTATGATGGTGACACCGTTCTGTTAAAAAATTCCAGAGGCAAACTAAAATTACGCCTCACTGACATTGATGCGCCTGAACGCAACCAAGCCTATGGTCAAAAATCACGGCGTGCCCTTAGCAAACTTTGCAAGGGCGCCAAAATCAGTGTCACCACGCAAATAACTGGCACTGACAAATATGATCGATCATTAGGAAAACTGCAATGTAATGGGGTTGATGCGGGTCTTTATTTAGTCGAGCGAGGTTTGGCTTGGCACAACGCAAAATACTCTAGCAACCGTGCCACATTAAATGCAGAAGCCATTGCACGCCAAAAAAGATTAGGGTTATGGAGAAACAAGAAGCCAATGCCACCTTGGGTTTGGCGGCATAATCATGCATACTATTGATGTGGCACGATGAAGTATCAACGTCCATTCAGCCTTTACACCTTTCAAACTAGTTTACTGACATAGCCAGCGTAGCCTCAAAGAAGTAGTTATCGGCAGAAAACCTGAAAAGCTCGTCCCTATTAGCTTACATGGCATCTGCTTTTAGATTACTAAATGCCTTTGCATTGAGATGCTCTCGCTAAAAGATACAAAACTAGCTTTAATTTCAATCTACCGTATAATGCCAGGCACGAAATATCAAAACCCCTGCGCCAACCAATCTGCGTAGCGGTCTCTTTACCTTAATCTTTCTGATTTCTAAAATCACTTAATGAATGATTATTAAAATTGCCTACCTCGATTGGTGTTGCTTCATAAACAAGTAATAGGTCGGCTTAAACTCAAGCTGGAGCTTTACTTTGACTATTGAAACAACAACATCACTTAACTTTAACGAGTTAGGCTTATCTGAACCTATTTTGCGCGCCATTGCTGACGCGGGCTATACTTCACCAACCCCAATCCAAGCCAAAGCCATTCCGCAAGTATTAAGTGGTGGTGATTTACTGGCTGGGGCTCAAACCGGCACGGGTAAAACCGCTGGTTTTACTTTGCCTATTTTGCATATCCTCAATCAAAAACCTTTGAGTGAAGTTGCTAAAGGCCGTCCGCGTTGCCTCATGCTTACGCCCACGCGTGAACTTGCAGCACAAATTGAAGAATCCGTAAAAACTTACGGCAAATATCTGCCGCTAACTTCTACCGTGATTTTTGGTGGTGTTAATGCTAACCCGCAAATTGCGCGTTTAAAAAAGCCGCTGGATATTTTAGTCGCCACCCCTGGCCGCCTGCTTGATCACGCTAATCAAAAGAATGTTGATTTATCAGGCGTTGAAATTTTAGTACTGGATGAAGCCGACCGTATGCTGGATATGGGCTTTATCCGTGACATTAAAAAAATATTGGCTATGTTGCCAAAGCAGCGCCAAAATTTATTGTTTTCAGCCACCTTCTCTGACGAAATTAAAGCGCTGGCCGATGGCTTGTTGCATAACCCGGGCTTTGTTGAAGTCGCGCGCCGCAATACGGCTTCTGAATTAGTTGAACAAACCGTACATATGGTGCCACAGGCACATAAGCGCGATTTGATGAGCCATTTGATTAAGCATCACGATTGGAAACAAGTACTGGTATTTACGCGTACCAAACATGGCGCAAACCGCTTGGCTGAAAAGCTGATTAAAGATGATATTCAAGCTGCTGCGATTCATGGCAATAAAAGCCAAGGTGCGCGCACTAAAGCCCTGGCACAATTTAAAGATGGCAGCATGCGCGTATTGGTGGCAACTGATATTGCAGCACGTGGATTGGATATTGACCAATTACCGCAAGTGGTGAATTTTGAATTACCTAATGTACCTGAGGATTATGTGCATCGTATTGGCCGTACCGGCCGTGCAGGTAGTAGCGGTGCAGCGGTATCACTCGTTGACCGTGAAGAGCTCAAACTGCTGAAGGATATTGAAAAACTCATTAAACGTGAGATTCCAAAAGTAATCGCTGAAGGTTTTACGCCCAACGCGAACCCTGAACCTGAAGCGCCACGCGCACCAAGGCAGCCACACGGCCGCCCACCGCGTGGTCAACAACAAAAACCACAAGGCGCATCAAATAATACAGAAAACGGCGCGGGTCAAAAAACGGCGCGAAATCAAGGGCGTGATAAACAGCCAGCGAGGAATCCTTCAGCATCAAACACAGAAGGACGACCATCGCACAAGCTTGGCAATCAACAACCACGTAACGCTCAAGGTAATGCGCAAAATGCACCGACCAAACTTTTATCTGAAGCCGCTCGACATCAAGCGATGCCACAACCTGCTTTATTTACACCACCCAGCCCCAACCGTCATCAGCCAAATCGTCAAAACACCAATCATGGCAGTGCCAGCAGAAGCAACAACCCAAACAGCCCGCACCGAAGCGGTGGCAGAGGTCGTTAAAATTTAAACACGAAGACCATATCCGAAAGTAAAAGCATAAGCCCGCACCCCTAGTGCGGGCTTATGCTTTTTAGAGAATCACCTAGTAGCAATGTAAAATTTAGCATCCTCAGGATCAATCAATGCACCGAAATAGAGAGGTGCGTCTGCACTTTATAGGTGCGCTCTCCATGTTTACCATTACCATAAAAACCATACATAAATTTAAATTAACAATTTAAATCATAGGGTTAGATTATTTAACATCTATTGGCACAGCTATTGCTTATACGTTAATCAATGAATGAATTTTACTTATCATGTTAAAGGTAATGATTGTTGATAGCGATTTAGAGCGCACAAAACCTCTGAAGCAATCTTTGATTGACAGCGGGTATCAGGTAATTGCGCATCTAAAAGATACCGTTAACTTAAATGATGTCTGCTGTAAGCTACAGCCCGACATTGTGATTATTGATACAGATTCACCAAGCCGCGATACTTTAGAGAACATTTGCGTGATGACGATGCATGAGCCTCGGCCCATTATGATGTTTACGCACGATGGTGATAAAGAACAGATTAAATTGGCTACGCAGGCAGGTGTTTGTGCCTACGTGGTCGGCAGCATTCCGAATGAGCGTTTACAGCCTGTGATTGATGCGGCCGTTGCGCGTTTTGAAGAATTCAGGCATTTGCGTAAAGCGTTAAGTGAAGCGAATATCAAGCTGAGTGAGCGTAAGGTAATTGAACGCGCAAAAGGCTTGCTGATGAAGCAAAGGAAAATTGATGAAGATGAAGCTTATAGCATGTTGCGTACGATGGCGATGCAAAAAAATATGCGCATAGGCACGTTGTCAAAACAAATAGTGCAAGCAGCAGCGTTGTTGCTTTAATAAAGTAGATAGAAATTAGCGGTATAGCATAAAAATCCAACGATGGGCTTTTATGTATAGTTAACAAAAATATAGAGCCAAAGTAGGCTCGTATAAAGCAGGTTAGGACAAAGGCGTCTTGATAAGTACTAAATTCTTTAATCGGAATTTAGCTTCTTATCAGACGCCTTTTTTGTTGGCATAAATGATTAGATTTTAAGTTTTAAAGGTGATGTATTTTTAGGAAATTTGATTGATTTTAAGGAGATAACCATGAGTAATAACGACAACACATCCGATAAAAATATTAAAAACACTGTAACTAACATAGTGGACGCCGGCCGTCGCGACTTTTTTCGCAACACTGCGGCTGGCGCCTTTGGTGCGGCTACGCTAATGGGTCTGGTACCTACTGCAATTAAAACCGACGCTTGGGCAGCTGGCTCCGATGCACCAGAAATTACCGAAGTGAAAATTGGCTTTATTCCATTGACTGACTGCGCACCCATTGTTGTAGCTGCTCAAATGGGTTTTGATAAAAAGTACGGCATCAAAATCATCCCTTCAAAAGAAGCTTCATGGGCGGCCGTGCGTGACAAAGTAGTCAATGGCGAACTGCACGCAGCACATGTGTTGTACGGCATGATGTATGGCGTGCAGTTAGGGATCGGTGGCAAACAAAAAGACATGGCGGTATTGATGAGTTTGAACAATAACGGCCAAGGCATTACCTTATCCAACCAACTCAAAGAAAAAGGGGTTAAAGACGGCAGAAGCTTGAAACGCTTACTCGATAACGAAAACCGCGATTATACCTTTGCGCAAACGTTCCCGACGGGCACACACGCCATGTGGCTAAATTATTGGCTTGCGGCCAATGGTATTGACCCAGTTAAAGATGTTAAAAACATTGTAGTGCCACCACCACAGATGGTCGCCAACATGCGTATCGGCAGTATGGATGGCTACTGTGTAGGTGAGCCTTGGAATGCACGCGCCATTTACGACAAAGTTGGGTTCAGCGTGGCAACATCGCAAGATATTTGGGTCGATCATCCTGAAAAGGTTTTAGGAACCACCGCTGATTTTGTGGCAAAAAATCCAAATACCTCACGCGCCATGATTATGGCAATTTTAGAGGCTTGCCGGTATATCGAAGCCACGGAAAACCGCGCCAAGGTTGCTAAACTAATTTCTGGTAAAGCTTATGTGAATGCGCCTGAAGACGTGATTGCAGGACGCTTTATTGGTGATTATGACAATGGCATCGGCAAAAAATGGAAAGATCCTAACTTCATGAAGTTCTTTGGGGATGGCAAAGTGAATTTTCCGTACTTATCTGACGGTATGTGGTTCTTAACCCAACATAAACGCTGGGGCTTGCTCAAATCAGACCCAGACTACTTAGCCATTGCTACCAAAGTGAATCAAGTAAAACTGTACTCAGAAGCGGCATCACAACTCGGCATTAGTGTACCTAAAGATGTGATGCGCAGCAGCAAACTGATGGATGGCGTGGTTTGGGATGGAAAAAATCCTGCGGCTTATGCGGCTGGATTTAAGATAAAAGCCTAGATTAAAAGTTTAATCGCCGCTCCTTCCCCCCGCAGGGGGAAGGCTGGGATGGGGGTCGAGTGGCAACATATCACGACTACACCCCCACCCTAACCATCCCCCTAAAAGGGGGAGGGAATATCGAAACTGTAAAGATTAAAAGGAACATTTATGAGCGCGATCAGTATCAGTAAAGAGAGCTTAAAAAGCATCATGCAAAGCAAAGATACGATGGTCAGTAAAGGAGTTGTAATGACTGGAAACAAAAATGAAGCCATTGAGAACGTAGCGGGTATTACCAAAACCCTATCAATCCAATTAAAACCAAGCAATCTAAGCATTAAAACTTTTCAGTTTTTTAAATGGCTGCTACCGCCTGTTTTTGGAATTTTGTTGTTACTTGCAATTTGGACATTGATTTCATATCAATCACCAAACCTGCCTGGGCCACTCAAAACATGGCACTCCGCCATTCAGCTTTTCAGCGACCCTTTCTACGACCATGGTCCAAACGACATGGGCGTGGGCTGGAATATTCTGGCTTCATTACAACGCGTAGCCTTAGGGTTTGGCTTGGCTGCGTTAGTTGGCATTCCGATGGGGTTCATTATCGGCCGGTTTGAATTTGTAGCGCGCATGACAGCGCCAGTCATTAGCTTACTGCGTCCAGTATCGCCACTGGCGTGGCTACCTATTGGTCTATTGGTGTTCCAGGCAGCAAACCCTGCGGCAATTTGGGTAATTTTTATTTCAGCGGTATGGCCGATGATTATCAACACTGCGGTAGGCGTTAGCAAAGTGCCACAAGATTATATGAATGTGGCCAAGGTACTGAATTTGAGCGAGTGGAAAGTTGTAACAAAAATACTGTTTCCTTTTACGTTGCCTTACATGATGACTGGAGTACGCCTGTCTATCGGCGTGGCGTGGTTGGTGATCGTGGCGGCAGAAATGCTCACAGGCGGTGTTGGTATCGGCTTTTGGGTGTGGGATGAGTGGAACAACCTGAATGTAGAGCACATCATTATCGCAATTTTTATAGTGGGTATTGTAGGTTTGCTACTAGAACTGGCACTCACACAAATTGCTAAACGGTTTAGTTACGAATAATTTACGGTAAATAACGCACTACCCTATAAGGAATTATCATGGAAAAAGTAGAAAAGGCAAATGCTGAAAAATATGTGCAGCTTGAAAATGTTGACATGACATTCACTACTAAAAAAGGCACATTCAACGCACTTAATAACATTAACCTAAGCATCAAAGAAGGTGAGTTTATTTCAATTATTGGCCACTCCGGTTGTGGTAAATCTACGTTGTTGAACCTAATCGCAGGTTTATTGCAACCAACTGAAGGGCTACTATTTTGTGCTGGCAGAGAAATATCTGGCCCAGGACCTGAGCGTGCAGTTGTTTTTCAAAACCACTCATTACTGCCTTGGCTCACCTGTTATGAAAACGTCTACTTAGCGGTAGAACGCGTGTTTGGTGTCAGCTCAAAATCAAGGGAATCTAAAGCGCAACTCGAAGCACGCACACATGCGGCAATAGAGCTGGTAGGGCTATCACATTCAGAGAATAAGCACCCTAATGAAATTTCAGGCGGTATGAAGCAACGCGTTGGCATTGCTCGTGCTTTAGCCATGGAACCAAAAGTGCTGTTATTAGATGAGCCCTTTGGCGCATTGGATGCGTTAACACGCGCTAATCTGCAAGATGAGCTGATGAAAATTATGGCGAAATCCGGTTGTACCGCAGTCATGGTAACGCACGATGTAGATGAGTCAATATTGCTGTCAGACCGCGTGATCATGATGACCAACGGCCCATCCGCTGGCATTGGCGAGATTTTGGAGGTTAATTTACCACGGCCAAGAGCGCGTTTAGATCTCGCAGAAAATAAGGATTACAACCATTTACGTGGCGAAGTGTTGCGTTTTTTATATGAGCGACACGCTAAAAAAGCCGCTTAAGCCATCTCAAACGACACATGGGCACCATATTATTTAGCAAGATTTTTTACAAACCCTAAGAAGGAATCAATCATGAAAACCAACACCAAATTTAAGCTCAATTTAATGATGTCTTGCACAGCTTTAGCGCTTACTGGCTTTACGCAATCGGCATTGGCAGACGAGGCACCGGAAGCTGAATATACTTTTATGGATGCTGTTAAAGGAGGCAAAAACTTAACCAGCTTTAGATTGCGCTACGAAAACGTCAATCAAGATGGCCTGCAACCAGGTACTTTTGCAAATGGCACAGCTAATCCCACAGCTACAAGAGAGTTAAAAGATGCAGATGCTTTAACTTTACGCAGCTTGATTGGTTGGCAAACAGCTCCTTACCATAACTTCAGTTTTGCCGCGCAATTGATTGACGTAACAAAACTGATGGATAATTTTAATGACAGCACCAACAACATACTCGTCAATGGTGCATCAAACCAAAGCAGAACTATTGAGTATGCAAAAGTGATTGACCCATCTTACACAGGTGTAAATCAACTTTATTTAGACTGGACAGGCCTAAAAAATACGCGTTTTCGCTTAGGTCGCCAGCAAGCCAATTTAGACAATGTGCGCTTTATTGGCGATATTGGTTTTAGACAAGTAATGCAAGTATTTGATGGCGCTTCAGTGTTAAACAAAAGCCTTCCTGATACCGAAATTTTTGCAGCACATTTTGAGAAAATCACGCAAATCACATCAGAGCAACGTGATGGCAATTTAGATATTGCCAATGTTAAATACCGCATATCACCTACTGAATCTGTCGTAGGTTACGGTTATTTTTCTAATGTGGACAATTTAGGTTTTGGCAATGCGTGGTTTGGTGCAGCCAAACTAAATAATGGGACAAAAAATAACATCGATGCTGACCAATCTAACAAAACGCTAGGCTTACGTTTAGATGGCACGCATCCATTCAATCCTAATTTTAGAGCGCACTATACGGCCGAATACGCCAAGCAAAGCGACTACGCCAATGGCGACAAACGTATTGATGCGCACTACTATAAGGTGGGCGGCGGCTTGGGTTTTGATAATTTCAATTTCCGTGTGGATCAGGAATTATTATCAAGCAATGATAATAAATACGCATTCCAAACACCCTATGGTACCAACCACTTGTTCCAAGGCTGGGTAGATAAATTTCTGGCAACACCAAGATCAGGAATTAAAGACACTTTTGTCACTGCAACCTATAAATATAATAACTTTTTATTCTTTGCAGATTACCACTTTATTAATGCTGATGAAGATTTCAACACCGTAGGTGGCGGCACAAAAACCAATGGCGATAAATATGGCAAAGAGTGGAACGTGGCTGCAACATACAACTACAGCAAAAATATCATGGCAAAACTTGAATACGGTAAATTCACTGAAGATGACCATTACGCACCAACACCCGGTATAGCTAATAACGTTGCTGGTAATCGTAACCGTATTCGCGATACCGACAAACTTTGGCTAACGGGAATGTATACGTTTTAGCACCTCTTTACCCTATCGATTATAAGGTTATTTAGCTCGATATAAAACGCACCATTACAGACTTCTATTTTGGTGCGTTAGCACACTTTAAGCGCTTAGTTGATTGTAGTAATAGTAAATTTACTAGCTAACTAATTGTATCTTATAAACTTTTAACTATTGAAATAATTTGGCACATAGATTGCTTAATGTTCACAAGTAGTCCAAACCATAATCCACTTTAAAAGATGATTGAATTATGCAAAAAATGAAATTAGTAGTAGTTGGTAACGGCATGGCAGGTATGCGCACTGTAGAAGAACTGCTGAAAATCGCGCCGGATTTTTATGACATCACTGTGTTTGGTGATGAGCCCTACCCTAACTACAATCGCATCATGTTGTCGCCCGTTCTTGCCAATGAGCAAACCATTGATGACATTATTTTAAATACGCGCGAGTGGTATGCAGAACACAACATTACACTACATACCGGTGCGCGCATCAATAAGATTGATCGTAAAAACCGTGTAGTGTATGCGGAAGATGGCACCAGCGCTGAATACGACAGATTGCTGTTAGCTACCGGTTCCAAACCATTCATGCCGCCTATTCCAGGTAAAGATTTAGAAGGTGTGATTGGCTATCGTGATATTAAAGATACCAATGAAATGATAGCTGCCGCAAAAACACACAAGCACGCGGTTGTGATTGGTGGTGGCTTACTGGGCTTGGAAGCCGCTAATGGCCTGAAAATTCAGGGCATGGAAGTAACCGTGATACACAAAAATGAGTGGCTATTAGAGAAGCAACTCGACAAAACTGCGGGCAAAATGCTGCAAAAGAACTTAGAAGACAAAGGTCTAAGCTTTCTATTACAAAAAAATACTGAACAACTTATTGGTGATGGTAACGGGCGCGTAAAAACTGCTCGCTTTACCGACGGCTTGGAAATCGCCGCTGATTTAGTGGTGATGGCGGTAGGTATACGCCCGAACTTTGCTCTGGCGGAATCGGCTGGAATTTATTGCAATAAAGGTATTGTAGTGAACGACACCATGCAAACCTACGACCCGCGCATTTACGCTGTAGGTGAATGCGTAGCGCACCGTGGTATTTCTTATGGCTTGGTCGCACCGCTGTTTGAAATGGCTAAAGTCTGTGCAACACATTTAGCAAATTTTGGTATTGGCTTATATAAAGGCTCAGTCACTTCAACCAAATTAAAAGTCACCGGTATTGATTTATTCAGTGCCGGCGACTTTGCGGGCAGCGAAGGTGCTGATGATGGTCGCGAAGAGATAGTTTTACACGATGCAGTTGGCGGGGTTTACAAAAAGCTCGTCATCAAAAATGACAAAATCATTGGCAGCGTGCTTTATGGGGATACCGCGGATGGTTCGTGGTATTTTCAAATGTTAAGAGACGGAAAAGCGATTCACGAGATTCGCGATTCGTTGATGTTTGGACAAGACTCACTCGGCAATACTGGCCACCAAGGCCAAGACAAAGCTGCTGCGATGACCAATGAAATGGAAGTTTGCGGCTGTAACGGCGTGTGCAAAGGCACCATTGTCAAAGCGATTCAAGATCATGGCCTGTTCACCATTGATGATGTAAAAAAGCAAACTAAAGCCGGTTCAAGCTGTGGCTCGTGTGTAGGGTTGGTTGAGCAAATTCTGGCTTCTACTTTAGGTGGTGGTTACGCGCCGCCTTCTACCAGCAAGGCGGTATGCGGTTGCACTGAAAAAAACCATGAAGAAGTTCGCGCAGAAATTCGCACTCATAAATACTTAAATATCCCAAATGCGATGAAAGGCATGGGTTGGCGCACACCTAATGGCTGTGCAACTTGCAGACCAGCGCTTAATTACTATTTGCTTTCAACTTGGCCGCATGAGGCGGTGGATGATCCGCAATCACGTTTTATTAATGAGCGTGTACATGCCAATATTCAAAAAGACGGTACTTATTCGGTGATTCCGCGTATGTACGGCGGCGTTACAACACCAGACCAACTGCGCAAAATTGCCGATGTGGCTGATAAGTATGCCGTACCGATGGTGAAAGTCACCGGTGGTCAGCGTATCGATTTGCTGGGGGTTAAAAAAGAAGACTTAGTCGGCATGTGGAAAGACCTCGACATGCCATCAGGCTATGCTTATGCCAAAGGGATCCGCACCGTGAAAACTTGTGTGGGCTCAGAATTCTGTCGTTTTGGTACGCAAGACTCAACGCAGATGGGTATTGATATTGAAAAAGCGTTTGACCATATGTGGGCGCCGCATAAGGTAAAGTTTGCAGTATCAGGCTGCCCGCGCAACTGCGCAGAGTCTGGCATTAAAGATGTTGGCATTATCGGTGTGGACTCAGGCTGGGAAATTTATGTAGGCGGTAACGGCGGTATAAAAACCGAAGCTGCTCAGTTTTTATGTAAAGTTAAAAGCCATGACGAAGTACTAGAGTACTCAGGTGCATTTATTCAAATATACCGCGAAGAAGCACGTTATTTAGACCGCACTGTGCATTGGATTGAGCGTGTAGGTTTGGAATACGTTAAACAACGCATATTGGAAGACTCTGAAGGCCGTAAAGCAGCTTATGAGCGCTTATTATATGCCTTACAGGGCGCAGTGGAACCTTGGGGTGAACGCGTAAAAAACCGCGAAAACCATAAAGAGTTTGAAACCATTACCGTGTAAAACCTTTCATTCCGTCATTCCCGGGAATGACGGAAAGTTGTAAAGTTTTTGGTATAAAAATAATTAGTAAAAAAGGAAAGTTTTATGAAAAGCAACTTTTGGAAAGCCGGTCACACGCCAACGTTACTCTCGGCATTTTTATATTTTGATTTAAGTTTTATGGTGTGGGTGTTACTTGGCCCACTAGCTGTGCAAATGGCCACCGATTTACAGCTTACATCAACGCAAAAAGGCTTGATGGTAGCAACGCCTGTGCTGGCAGGTGCCTTGCTGCGCATTGTGATGGGCGTGTTAGTTGACCATATTAAACCTAAGATGGCCGGCTTAATCGGGCAAATCATCGTGATTCTAAGTTTGATGCTTGCTTGGCTGCACGGCATAGAAACATTTCAACAAGCTTTAATGTTGGGGCTGGGATTAGGTTTTGCAGGCGCCGCTTTTGCAGTAGCATTGCCGCTGGCTAGCCGTTGGTATCCACCAGAACATCAAGGGACTGCACTTGGCATTGCTGGTGCTGGAAATTCCGGCACAGTGTTTGCCGCATTATTTGCGCCTAGTTTAGCCGTTGCTTATGGCTGGAATAATGTATTTGGTTTAGCGTTAATTCCGCTAGGGTTCGCGTTGGCCGTGTATATTATTTTTGCAAAAGATAGCCCGGACACAACGCCAGCCAAGTCTTTGAGCCAATATGCAGCCATATTAAAAGACAAAGACGCTTGGTGGTTTATGTTTTTTTATAGCGTCACTTTTGGTGGCTTTGTAGGTTTAGCTTCAAGCCTTACCATTTACTTTAATGATTTATACAGCTTAGGCGCGGTTAAAGCAGGCTATTGCACTGCTGCCGCCGTATTTGCAGGTTCGCTGGTACGCCCGATTGGCGGCATGATTGCAGACCGGGTCGGTGGCATACGCACGCTGCTCGTGATGTACACGATTGCTGCACTCTTGTTATTTGTCATGAGCTTTGGTCAGCCGACCTATCAGCTGGCACTAGCCATTATTATTCCCGTCATGGCGGTATTGGGCATGGGTAACGGTGCCGTGTTTCAATTAGTGCCACAACGCTTCCGCAAAGAAATCGGCGTGATGACAGGTTTGGTGGGTATGGCGGGCGGCGTTGGTGGTTTCTATTTAGCTGCAAGCTTAGGTTACTTTAAGCAAACTACGGGTAGCTATCAAATGGGTTTGATCATTTTTGCTGGGCTTGCTGTATTAGCAATGATAGGTTTAGCTGGCGTTAAAACTAGATGGCGTACCACTTGGGGAACAGCCACGACGGCTAAAGTTTAATATCAAGGGTTAAAATACAGCCATGTCACTTCAATTCACCATTGGTCAATCCAGCCTAACGGGCCCACGCACACGTAATGAAGATTACGTTGGCGTGGTCACGCCAGTGAGTGAACAATTGAGCATTAAAGGCGCGCTCATGGCGGTGGCAGATGGCGTGAGTGGCAATGCAGGCGGCGGCGAAGCATCAGAGATGACGGTGCGTACAGTAACGTCTGATTACTACGCCACGCCTGATACCTGGGAGCCGTTAACATCGCTGGATAAGGTATTGACCGCTGCCAACCGCTGGCTGATTGCCCAAGCCAACGCCAACAGAAATATGGTGGGCATGGCGACGACTTTGTCACTATTAGTGTTACGTGGTCAGCGTTACTACACGGCCCATGTGGGAGACACCCGTATTTATTTGTTACGGGACGGCAAATTAAAACAACTCACCACAGACCATGTGTGGGATAGACCCGATATGCGCCACGTACTAAAACGTGCCGTAGGTTTGGATCGACATTTGGAAGTAGATTATGCTGAAGGCGCACTACAGGTAGGCGACGTATTTGCGCTGATGAGTGACGGCGTATGGGATGTTCTGGGTGAACAAAATATCCATAAGGCATTGGGGCTTTATGATAACCCGCAAATGATTTGTGACCATCTCACCAAATCCGCCATTGAAAAAGGCAGCCTGGATAATTCGACTGCTGTCGCCATTAGAATAACGCAGTTGGGTGAAGATACATTGTCTGAACTACTGGCAGGTGGTAAGCATCTAAGTTTGCCGAATAAATTAAATGTCGGTGAAGTGATTGATGATTTTGAAGTGATCGAGATTCTGTATGAATCACGTGCCAGCTTACTATACAAAGTGCGTCATACTGCTACCCGTCAACTGTTTGTATTAAAGACATTACAGCCACTATTAGCCAGTGATATTGATAGCTGCAATAGTTTGTTGAATGAAGAATGGCTGGCAAAGCGCGTGGTGTCACAATATGTGCCACAAGTGTTTCCAGTCTCGGTAGAAAAACGCAGCAAGCTTTACTACATAATGAGCTGGCATGAAGGCGCCACATTACAGCAACGCCTGGATAGCGGGCATCACTTTACCGTAGCTGGTACAGCAAAAATTGGCATGGATATGATGCGTGGGCTAGGCGCCCTGCATCGGCTAAACATTGTGCACCGTGATATTAAGCCTGACAATCTGCATCAGGCCAGCGACCAACGTCTGCGTATTTTAGATTTAGGTGTGGCACTAAGTAGCGGCGTTGGAAAAATCGAAACCATGCAAAACCCGGGCACACCCAGCTTCATGGCGCATGAACTGTTTAACGGCGAGCCAGCTACGCCACAAAGTGATATTTATGCAGCAGGCGTTACCTTGTATCATTTACTCACGCGCAAATATCCCTATGGCGAAATTGAACCGTTTCAGCACCCTAAATTTGGGCAACCGATTCCGCCAACCAGATATCGCCCGGATATTCCGTATTGGCTTGAAAACATCATTCTCAAAGCCATTGCACATGATGTAAAGCTGAGATTTGAAACGGCGGAAGAAATGTTACTGGCGCTTGAACATGGCGAGTTAAAACCGATTTTAGCGCCGGTACGCACGCCATTGATCGCACGTGCCAGGCTGATTAAATGGCAGTGGATCGCTATTTTTTCATTTGTTTTGAATATTTTATTAATTTATTTATTAGCGGTCTCATGAAGACCATTTTGGAAAGAAATTATGAGTAACTGGGTAAAAGTAGCACCATTTGCAGACATTCCTAAATTAGGTGCACGTGTTGTGCGTACAAAAAACAAAGAGAGTGCCGACATCGAAATTGGTGTTTTTCGCACCGAGGATGACCGTATTTTTGCCATCAACAATGCCTGCCCTCACAAAGGCGGGCCCTTATCACAAGGCATTGTGTATGGTGACAAAGTCGCCTGCCCACTACATAGCTGGAAAATCAGTTTAGTTGACGGCAAAGCTGAAGAACCCGATGTGGGCGAAACCGCCTGTTTCAACACAAAGGTTGAAGATGGCTACGTTTATTTAGAACTAAAAGATTAAATACCTTGATTAAACAAACAAAATCTACCTGTTGCTATTGCGGCGTTGGCTGCGGAGTGATTATTCACGCCGAAAATGACAAAATTATTGATGTAAAAGGCGACCCTGACCACCCCGCTAATTTTGGACGCTTATGCACCAAAGGCGCTACACTGCACCTTACCGCCAAGCTTGATAACCGCTTACTCTACCCAGAACTGCGCGCCACCCGCGACGCCCCCAGAGCGCGCGCCACATGGGATGAATCACTTGATTTTATCGTTGAAAAGTTCGCCAGCACCATAGAAACACACGGGCCTGACAGCGTGGCTTTTTATATTTCAGGTCAATTGCTTACTGAAGATTATTATGTATTTAACAAACTCGCCAAGGGTCTGATAGGCACTAACAATGTAGATACTAACTCCCGGCTCTGCATGAGCTCTGCGGTCACTGGCTACAAGGCAACCTTGGGCGCAGACGCGCCGCCGGCCTGCTACGAGGATATCGACCATACCGATTGTTTGTTTATTGCAGGGTCTAATACTGCTTTTGCACACCCGATTATTTTTCGCCGCATTGAAGCCGCCAAAGAAAAAAATCCCGACTTAAAAATCATCGTGGTTGACCCGCGCCGCACAGATACCGCACAGGCGGCTGATCTGCACCTTGCAATCTTGCCAGGCACAGACGTCGCGCTATTTAACGGCTTACTGCATGTGATGTTGTGGGAAGGTTTGCTGGATATGGTCTACATCAACGCCCATACCAACGGCTTTGCGGAACTGAAAGAAACCATCCGTGAATACACCCCTAAGATGGTGGCTGATATTTGCGGTATCAAAGAAGCAGACATTATCACTGCTGCCAAATGGTTCGGCATTGGTCCAACCCTGTCTATGTATTGCCAAGGGCTAAATCAATCTATTCACGGCACTGATAAAAATGCCGCCCTGATTAACTTGCATTTGGCTACAGGACAAATAGGCAAGCCAGGTGCAGGGCCACTTTCACTCACCGGGCAACCCAATGCAATGGGTGGCCGTGAAGTAGGCGGCATGGCCAATCTGCTATCTGGTCACCGTGACTTGAGCAATGCTAAACATCGTGCAGAAGTCGCCAAGCTTTGGGGCGTAAAACGTGTGCCAGAAACACCCGGTAAAACCGCAGTGGAGATGTTCGATGCGGTCAAAGATGGCGGCATCAAAGCGATTTGGATTGCCTGCACTAACCCTGCACATTCCATGCCCGATCTCAATAACGTACGATTAGCTTTAACCAAGGCTGAATTAGTTGTGGTACAAGATGCCTTCAGCAACACTGACACCAGCCAATATGCCGATGTTTTGTTACCAGCGAGTACTTGGGGCGAAAAAGAAGGCACTGTTACTAACTCTGAGCGCCGTATTACTCGTATAAACCAAGCAGTACAACCCCCTGTCGAAGCACGTCACGATTGGGAAATCGTGGTGGAGTTTGCACAGCGTTTAGAAAAACGTTTGGCGGCCAACGGTAACCCAAGCTTATCAAAGTGTGTGACTAAAAACCTATTTCCTTACACCAGTGCTGAACAAATTTTTAACGAACACCGAGAAACCACACGTGATCGTGATTTAGATATCACAGGATTAAGCTACGCCCTACTCAATGCACAAGGCCCGCAACAATGGCCATTTACTACCGGCGACGTTACTGGCAAAGCACGTCTATACGCAGATGGCATATTTCAGAAACCGGATGGAAAAGCGCAATTTATTAACGCTACGTATAAAGGCACCGCAGATAAAACAGACGCGCGCCATCCCCTGCATTTACTCACTGGACGCCTGCGCGACCAATGGCACGGCATGAGCCGCACCGGCACAGTGGCACAGTTATTTAATCATGCTGAAGAACCTGTTATTCATATCAATGCCGATGACATGACACGCCGTTTGATTAAAACTGGCGACATTGTAAAAGTCAGCAATAAACGCGGTAGCTTGGTGCTGCCTGCACAATTGTCAAACGAGGTTCAGCCTTCGCAAACGTTTATCCCCATGCATTGGGGCAGCCAATTTATGCATGGCTTAGGCGTTAATGCGCTGATGCCGCCTGCGTTTGACAAAACCTCCAAACAGCCTGAACTCAAACATACCGCTATTAAAATTGAGAAATTAGAATTACCTTGGCGTATGACGGTGATGCGTACCATCCAAAATTTAGAGATGCTACAAAAAATAAGTAGTTTGTTAGCAAACTTTGAGTATGCCAGCTGTGGCTTGTTTGGCCGTAAAACAGAACATCACGCTGGTATGCTGATTTTACGTGCCGCCCACGCACAAGCGCCGGATAGTACATTGATTGCCGAAATTGATAGCATTCTGGGCATGACCGACGACATGCCATTACTTAACTACAATGATGCCAAACGTGGCATCAGCAAACGTATTCTGGTTGAAAACAATGTTAGCAACGGCAAACCAGAAGTGACAGGCGTGCGTTTGGTAGGCGAAACACTTGCAGCAGACTGGCTGAAAGATGTGATGACCACAGGCGAATTTAGTGCCGAACTCCGCCGCTGGGGGTTAGCGCCACTAAGTGCACCGCCTGCGGGCCAGCACAGCCGTGGCAAAATTATATGCAGCTGTTTAGATGTGGCTGAAAATGACATCATCGAAAACATTCAACTCGGTGCTGATTTAATTACCCTGAAAAACAAACTTAAATGTGGTACTGAATGCGGCTCTTGTGTGCCGGAACTGAAGCAGCTTGTACAAAGACATGGTAAATATTAAAAAAGACCTCGTACTAAAACCTCATCAGTTACAAAGAGATACAAAAATAAATTCGCACAGCATTTAAGCATTTTCAAAAAATAGATTAAAATCTTAGCCTTAATTTTTATATAGCTCACACTTCAAGGATTTAACCATGCAAATTACCATGAACACTGTTGTCACCATGACTTATGAATTAAAAGATGCCGATGGCAACGTGCTTGAATCAAGCAACGAACCAGTCGCTTACTTACATGGCGGTTACGATAATATTTTCCCTAAAGTTGAAGAAGCTATGCACGGTAAAGATATTGGCGATGTGGTGATTGTGGATTTACAGCCTGCCGATGCTTTTGGTGAATACGATGAAGAGTTGGTGCAAATTGAACCGGCAAGTGCTTTTCCAGCTGAAGAGCTCAAAGTAGGCATGCAATTTGAAGGCGAAGATGAAACAGGTGAAGTGATTTTATACTCAGTAACAGAAATCGCAGACGGCAAAGTAGTTGTCGATGGCAATCATCCTTGGGCCGGTGAACGTGTAGTCTTTACTGCCACCATTACCGATGTACGTACGGCAAATAAAGAAGAAGTTACGCATCAGCACGTACATGGTGCTGGTGGTCATCACCACTAAGGCGCTTAAGCAAGCACATTCATGAAATCCATTTTGCTAAAAATCCTTGCTGGCACATTGTTACTTTGCGCTCAGGCAACGCATGCAGCCGATATGTATCGCTGTGGCAACAGCTTTCAAGACACACCTTGTGCAAACGGCAATAACAGCAAAACGATTAAAGGTGCAGCAAAGGCAACTAGCGACACCTCGCAAAATGGAGATTTATCGCCCATCAGAATAGATGCCGATTGCAAACAACGTGGTGATGCCGCAAAAAAAATCATGTGGCTTCGTGAAGTTGGTAAAACGCAAGCTCAACAATTAGAAGGTGCCCAAGACGGCCACACACAGGTGTTGATAAAAGATGTTTACAATCATCGAGGCTCTTCTTTAGAAGTCAGAAATACCATAGAGCAGGAGTGTATGCAGCAAAAAGAGCAGGATAAGCTCGCAGACAAACTCATGATTGAAGCGCAGCGACTAAGGGGAAATGGCAATCTTCCTGTAGAAGGCGCTACCAATAGTAAGACTCAACTGAAACCTACTCCCGCCGCAGAAACCAAAGAGAGCGGGATAGAGCTGCCCGCAACTCACCATGACCAGAAAATAATTTGCGCATCACTCAAAGCTGATGCTGAAAGAGTTGCCACACAGCGACGCAAAGGTGGCAGTGCAAGTTACATGAATGATTTAAAACAAGAAAAAGTAGAACTCGAAAATAATATCAAGTCATCTGGATGCTAATGGAAACTTCCAACTTGAGCACAAAGTGAGTCCAGGCTAAATCTTAAGATTGCTCCGCCGCTATATGTTTTAATCGATACAAAGCTTCTAGCGCCTGCCTTGGTGTTAAGTCATCTGGCTGAATAATTTCCAACGCTGCTACTACTGGGTTTAGTGCCAGACTATCTGGCACAGCATCCATTAAAAATAAATCAGGCTGCTCTGTATTTGTTGCCACCTGATTACGCTCAAGCTGAATAAGTTTTCGCTTAGCGCTGGCCACCACGCTTTTAGGAATCCCCGCCAGCTGCGCCACTTGCAGGCCATAACTCTGGTTGGCAGCCCCCTCTTCCACTTTATGCATAAATACGATGGCTTTATGATTTTCCGGACCGTGTTCAACTGCATCCAAATGCACATTAACTGCGTATTTAAACTCATCTACAATGCGCGTCAGCTCAAAATAATGAGTAGCAAACAAAGTGTAAGCTCTGTTTTTTTCCAATAGCTGTTTAGCCACAGCCCATGCCAAACTTAGGCCATCAAACGTAGAAGTACCGCGACCAATTTCATCTAGCAGCACCAGGCTTTTGTCCGTGGCGTTGTGCAAAATGTTAGCGGTTTCGGTCATTTCCACCATAAACGTAGAACGCCCACCTGCCAAGTCATCAGAGGCACCAATACGTGTCATGATGCGGTCAATTTCGCCAATTTTAGCCGAAGTTGCCGGCACATAGCAGCCACAATGCGCGAGTAACACAATCAAAGCCGTTTGCCGCATAAAGGTGGATTTACCGCCCATATTCGGGCCTGTTATCAACAGCAATTGACGATAAGGATTAAGCGTAACATCATTGGCAATAAACGGCTGCCCGGAAGACTGCATGGAAAGCTGTTCAACTACCGGATGACGACCACCTACAATTTCAATACCCGCCTCGGCAATAAACTGTGGGGCAACATAATTTAAGCTAAGGGCACGTTCAGCAAAACAACATAATACATCCAAGCTCGCCACCGCACCCGCATTGGTTTGCAGGGCTACAATGTATTGGCCCAATTGCGTTAACACTTGTTCATACAGCATTTTTTCACGCGCCAAGGCGCGGTCATTTGCACTCAGCACTTTGTCTTCAAAGGTTTTGAGTTCTGGCGTAATAAAGCGCTCAACATTTTTGAGTGTTTGACGACGCCTATATTCAGCAGGCGCGTTTTCAGCCTGGGTGCGGCTCATTTCAATATAAAAACCATGCACGCTGTTGTATTCTACTTTTAGGTTGGCAATGCCGGTGCGCGCTTTTTCAGCAGCTTCAAATTGCAACAAAAAATCACCGTGATTAGTTTGTATCGCGCGCAGCTCATCTAATTCGGCATCATAGCCATCCGCAATGACACCGCCTTCACGCAGCACCACGCTGGGTTCTGCTTTAATGGCACTGGTGAGCAGTGTCATAAGCGCCGCTGGTGCCGTCAAATGCGCGCCTAGCGTTTGTAGCAAACTTGCTGGCAGGTTTTGAAGTTGTGCTTGCAATAAAGGCAATTGTTGCAAGCTCATTGCCAAGCCTGACAAATCTCGTGGTCGCGCTGTTTTTAACGCGATGCGCGCGGTAATCCGCTCAATATCGCCTATCGATTTTAACGACTGCCTCAACCCTGAAAACCGATGATTTTGAAACTGATCACTTTGCATCAAATCAGCAATCGCCTCATGTCGCTTCATGCTCAAATTTCGGTCTTGCAAGGGTCCATGTAGCCAATGCCGCAACAAGCGTGCGCCCATGGCCGTTTGCGTGGTATTGAGCAGCGAATATAGCGTAGGACTAGGCTCTCCACGCAAGGTCATATCAATTTCTAAATTGCGACGTGTAGCAGCGTCTAACTGAAGATAAGCACTGGTCGCTTCTACACTAATGGCATTGATATGCGGCAAGGTGGAGCGTTGTGTATGTTTGACGTAATCGAGCAAGGCACCCGCCGCACAGATCGCAGGTTTTAGATTGGCGCAACCGAAACCATTCAGGTCATAAGTATTAAACTGCTTGGTCAGCGTATTAAATGCGCTGTCAAAATCAAACTGCCATGGGCTTAAACGCTTTTTTGCAACCTTGTTCAAACTCAAAGCCGCATGGGTAAAATCGTCAGCTAATAATATCTCGCTTGGGGCAATGCGCTCAAGCTCCTGGCCTAACAACCCCACCGCAATTTCACTTAAAATAAAACTGCCTGAAGCTAAATTCAAGCGTGCAAGACCAATCAAACCATCAGCCTGAAAAATACTTAACAATTGATTATCGCGGGATTCATCCAGCAACGCAGCATCGGTTAAAGTGCCAGGCGTTAAAATGCGCGCAACTTCACGTGCTACAGGACCTTTACTGGTAGCGGGGTCGCCCACTTGCTCACAAATGGCTACTGCCTCGCCCAGCTTGGTTAACTTCGCTAAATACCCTTCAGCAGCATGGTAAGGCACCCCCGCCATTTTAATCGGCTGCCCATTACTGCTGCCACGGTGCGTTAAAGTAATACCAAGTAACTTCGATGCTTTTTCAGCATCCTCAAAAAACAGCTCGTAAAAATCACCCATGCGGTAAAACAGCAACATATCAGGATGTTGTGCTTTAAGCCCTAAATACTGGCGCATCATGGGGGTGTGATTCTCAACGTCCACCGGCTGATTTGCAGTGGTGTTACTATTTTTCTTGGTGGTCATTCAATGATTCGCAGGTTCTAGAGTGGGTATATTTTAACCCAGATTTTCCATTAGGACTTGGCGTGGCAACGCCGCACAGTTTGATGGGTTTTTTGTGCAGATTTTATGGGCAATAGTCGTTCTATTGACAGAAAATATGCACAAAAAAAACGCAAAATGGGCAAGTTGACATTCAAGTAGATGCAAAATCGCCTAATGGAAAGTCTGGGTTTAACCCACTTAAACCTATCAAACACGCATGGCAGACACTAATCCAGCTTTTCAATCCCCATCGCTTTGAGTACATGCTTTTCATAAATCGGCTCTGAACTACCCTTTTTCATTTTGTAGATGAAGTATTTTTCAAAGGCAATCTTAGCTAAATGTACCCATTTACCTTTTTTGATCCAGTTCACATTCCGCGGCGGAATCTGTGGCAATGCAACAAAAACTGCGCCCGTACTCCCCATGTCAGCAATACAAATGGCGTTCCAGGTACCTTTTGCATCGGCCACTTGGCCAGCAATGTCAGCCGCGATGTTATGCACAATCGCGGTTACCATCGATTCAATCATGTAGCCAGTTTTAGGCGCACCGGTTGGCACTGGCGTAACCTCAACTGGTGGAATAGCCACACACACGCCTGCGGCAAATATGTTGCGGTATTTCTTGCTACGCTGATGCTCATCTATCAACACAAAACCTCTTGGGTTGCATAGTCCTTCAACTGCGGCAACCGGGTCAACGCCTTTGAATGCAGGTAGCATCATAGAGAATTTAAATGGTAGCTCATGTTCTTTCACCACACTGCCGTGCATATCATGTTCAGTGACGAACATCTTGCCTGCTTCAACTTTTGTTACTTTGGCATTGGTAATCCATTTAACATCAATGTTGCGATACTCTGATTCCAACATGCCTTTAGAGTCGCCCACGCCACCTAAACCTAAGTGCCCAATATAAGGCTCGCTGGTAACATAGGTAATAGGCACTTTATTACGAATTTTCTTCTTGCGCAGATCCGTATTCATAATAAATGTAAACTCATAGGCAGGCCCAAAACAGCTTGCCCCAGGCATCGCACCAATAATCACCGGACCTGGCTCTTTTAAGAATTCTTGATAAGCCTCCCAGGTTTTTTCTGCGTGATCTACTGAGCATATTGAATGCGTATGGCCGCCATTTGGGCCAGAACCAGGCACTTCTTCAAAGGATAATTTTGGTCCTGTGGTGATGACTAAATAGTCATAATTAAGATGATCGCCATTTTCAAATTGCAACGTATTTTGTTCCGCATCAATTTTAGTCACCGGCTGCGCAATGAAATTGATGCCTTTTTTCTCAAGATACGGCCGTATCGGAAAGGTGATTTTTTCACGCTTGCGCCAGCCCACTGCAAGCCATGGGTTAGAGGGCACAAACTGAAAATAATCTACCGCATTGACCACGGTAATCTGGTGATGACTGCCAAGCTTGGTTTTTAGTTCGTAGGCTGTCGGCATGCCACCGATGCCTGCACCCATTATTACGATATGCGCCATGTTCTTACCCCTTAATTAAAAATTGTGGATTGATTGACAAAATTCCACGTAGGTATAAATCACTTCGTTGTTTTTAGCCCGTCTTTATCCCAAGCTATAATGCCACCTGCCAGACTGTAAACCTTGTCAAAACCTGCACTTTGCAGCAAACCGGCAGCTTTTTCTGAACGCTTGCCACTACGACATTGCACTACCACATTGCTATCTTTAAATTTTGCAAGTTCACTTAGCCTGCTTTCAACTTGTGCCAGCGGGATGTGTATCGCACCAGCGATATGGCCCTCTTTCCATTCACTATATTCACGCACATCTACAATAATAGCTTTTTGCTCAGAGAACATTTTTGCAGCCTCGCTCGGCGTCACTGAAGCGACATTCGATGGTTGGCAACCTGCTAATAGCAGCGTCGCTGTAGATGCTGCAATTGAAACACTTTTAAAAAAATTTTGATTAGCGCTTTGATTGGTCATTACTTTTCTATCCTTTTTTAAAATTTACTTAGCATTAAGTAACTGATTGATTTCTTGCAATCTAGGTTCACCTAACTCACCCGCTGCCGCTGAAAGGTTAAGCAAGGCCAGCAACACTTGATAACGGCTGCGATAAAGTGCAAGGCGTGTGTTGTAAAGCTCTTGCTCAGAATTCAGCACATCTAGCGTGGTGCGGTCACCCACATCGCGACCGACGCGGGTGGAGTCAAGTTTAATTTCGGCGGAATGTTCAGCCTGTTCCAGCGCTTTCACTTGCCCCTTCCCTGCAGTGACTGCCAGCCAAGCAGACCTTGCCTCGCGCGCCGCCTGCTGGCGCACAAATTCGGTTTGATTGCGAGATTTTTCTTCTAGCGCAAGCGCTTCATGGTAACGGGCATCACGCATACCGCCGCTATACAGAGGAATAGTCAGTTGTACCCCGAGGCTCAGCTGACGATTGGTCACATCGGCATCACTGCCGCCCAAGCCCTGCAAACGCTCTCCGCCTGCAAGCGCCACTAAATTAAGCACGGGGGAATATTTAGCTTGGAATTTACTACTCTCTGTGTGGGCAATTTCTTGCTGCAACTGCTGTGCATGCACCAGCGGATGATCAATTTGTGCGCGCTCCAGCCAACTCTGCAAATCACCGCTAGCGACACTTGCCAGCTTGGTTTTTTTCGGCAGTTGCACCAATGCGGCATCCTGAATACCCGTCATATCAGCCAAAGCTGCGCGGGCAAGCTGTAGGTTGCTTTCGGCCTCAAGCACCTGCGATGCGAGTAAATCGTAACGCGCTTGTGTTTCATGCGTATCAATAATGGCCACGTCACCTTCTGTGAAGCGCGCCTTAGCGCTCGCCAGCGCCTCGCTCACTGCAGCCTGCTGGGCGAGCAAGGTTGTCAGCGTATCGGTCGCCAGTAACGTATCAAAATAGGTTTGTGCCACGCGTTGCATGAGTTGCTGCTCATCTAATGTCAACTGTACTTCAGCCAGTTGCGCCTGCTTGTTGAGTTGTGTGGCAGAGCCATTGCGTGCAGCATCATAAAGCGGATACTCAGCGCGCAGATTCAGATTAAGATTCAGTCCGGAATCTGTTCTGGTGCGGAAATCTGTGGTGCCACTTGCACCCGCACCACCTCCAGCGAATTGTGCATTTGAAAATTGCGCATTGCTGATTTTATTATCGCTACTCACCCCCGCCATGCCTGTATTAAGCGTCACTTGCGGGCTTTTTAGTGCCAGCGCCTGTAAGCTTTTAGTGCGGCCAGCTCCGGCACTGGCGCGAGCTGAGGAAAATTGCGGATCGTAAACACGCGCGGCTTGCCATGCTTCTAATAGATCAAAAGCATGCGCCTGGCTGGCAAGCAACGTCAGCAGTAACATTGAAGCCTGGGCAAATTTTTTCATCAACATGGTTAGATGCACCCTTAGCAGCCTGCGCGTACACCAAGTTTGCGCAAAATATTTTCCATCAAACACCAGTTAGTCAAACCGCTTTGAAACAGATTCACCCCAATAAAGGCGGTAAAGTACAACCAGTATTTATTCACAAACAAAGGGCTCTCTGGCACACCAAGCGCAAGCGATAATAAAATCAACAAGCCTGCAATAATTCGAACCAGTTTCCATGAAGTCATGTTTTAAATCTCCTAATTAAATTTATCTAGCTAAACTTATGGCGATAAGCCACAAAATACAGCAACGGAATCACAATCAGTGTCAGCAAGGTTGAAACAAAAATGCCGAATATCAACGAAATAGCCAAGCCATTGAATATTGGATCATCCAAAATAAAGAATGCGCCCAGCATGGCCGATAATGCCGTGAGTACAATAGGCTGTGCACGCGTGATGGCAGAATTGATGACCGCCTCTTTAAACGGCTTGCCTGAGGCAACTTCCAAGTTAATGAAATCAACCAGCAAAATAGAGTTTCGGACGATAATCCCCGCCAGCGCAATCATGCCGATCATTGACGTGGCCGTGTATTGCGCGCCCAGCAACGCGTGCCCTGGCATCACGCCAATAATAGTCAGCGGAATGGGCGCCATGATAATCAACGGCGTTAAATAGGATCCGAACTGCGCCACCACAAGTAGATAAATCAATATCAACCCAACCGCATAAGCTGCACCCATATCGCGGAATGTTTCATACGTTACCTGCCATTCGCCATCCCATTTGAGGGCGTAACCGCGCTGGTTATCTTCTGGCTGGCTAATAAATGACTCGCCAAGCTTGCCGCCACCAGGCACCTGAATTTTACTTACGGCGTCACGCATGCTAAACATGCCGTACAGCGGACTATCCAGCTTACCGGCCATATCTGCCACCACATAATTCACCGGCAGTAAATCCTTATGAAAAATAGGCTGCTCGCGCAAAGTGTTTTCAATAGACACCAGTTCGCGTATTGGCACCAGCTTGCCGCTGGAGGTTGATACTGAAAGCTTGAGTAAATCCTCAATATCACCCTGCGCAGATACTGGCAAACGCAGGCGCGTTCCAGCCGGATATTTAGTGGCATCATGCAAATAGGTGACATCTTCCCCAGCCAGACCCGTACGCAAGGTACTGACAATTGCCGCTTGTGAAACGCCTAACAAAGCTGCTTTTTTCTTATCGACCACTAACTCAATTTTTTTAGCATCGGCAATGCCGCTGTTATCAGTATCCACAATACCTTCAGTGCTATCAAACACCTGTTGCACTTGTCTTGCCAGCCTTAACCTGTCAGCATCGATTGGCCCGTAAATTTCAGCCACAATCGGCGAAATGACTGGTGGTCCGGGTGGTACCTCTACGACCTTTACCTTGGCACCCATTGCTTGGGCAATCTTTTGCAGCGCGGGTCTAACACGGCTGGCAATGGCATGGCTCTGTGCGCTACGATGATGCTTATCGACTAAATTCACCTGAATGTCGCCAACCTCACCGCCGCCTCTCAAGTAATACTGACGCACCAAGCCGTTAAAATTAATAGGCGCTGAAAGCCCTACATAAGCTTGATAATTGGTGACTTCTGGCACGGTAGACATATAAGCGGTCATGGCATGCAGTACGCTGGCCGTTGTTTCTGACGGCGTACCTGCGGGCATATCCACCACCACCTGAAACTCGGATTTGTTATCAAACGGCAACATCTTCAGCACCACCAATTTGGCCGCTGGTAACGCTAGCGACAGGATAATCAACCCAAGTACCACCAACCACAATTTACGCCGATTCTTTTTGCCACTCGCATCACCCAAAAATGGATTGAACATGCGTGTAAAGACCGGCGCAATCTTTTTAGTAAGCGCATCTTCATGGTGCGCATGACGTAGCCAAATACGCGATAACCATGGCGTGATAATGAAGGCCACCGCCAGTGAAATCAGCATGCCCATACTGGCGTTGATCGGAATCGGGCTCATATAAGGACCCATTAAGCCAGTCACAAAAGCCATGGGCAATAGCGCGGCAATCACCGCCAGCGTAGCCAGAATCGTCGGTCCGCCAACTTCATCTACCGCAGCTGGAATAATTTCTGTCAGTGTTGCGGTAGGTTTAAGCTTCATGTGCCGATGAATATTCTCAACCACTACAATGGCATCATCGACCAAAATACCGATCGAGAAAATCAGCGCAAATAATGAAACGCGATTAAGCGTAAACCCCCATGCCCACGAAGCAAATAAAGTAGCGGTGAGCGTCAGCGTAACCGCTACACCAACGATTGCCGCCTCACGGCGACCTAGCGCTAAAAATACTAATGCGATGACGGCAGAAGTGGCAAAAATCAGCTTCTGTATGAGTTTTTGCGCTTTATCATTAGCGGTTTCACCGTAGTTTCTGGTAATTTCTACTGCCATACCCGCTGGAATCAACACATTTTTCAAGCTATCAATCTGCTTAATAACAGCATCGGCCACTGCCACTGCATTTTGACCGGGTTTTTTGGTCACGCTAATGGTAACAGCGGGATATTCAGCAATGTTATTTGTCCCTTTTTTATTAGCCTCGCCATACCAGACATAACGCTCGGCAGGCGGCGGCCCATCGTTAATGTCAGCAACCTCACCAAGATAAACCGGGTGGCCAGCATGCAAGCCCACCACCAATTCGGCAATATCTTTAGCATCGGTAAAATACTTTCCCACCTCAACCGCAATCGACTGATTGGCATTCGTCACTTCACCCAACGGAGCGCCAACATTGGCTGATTGCAATGCACGCCGCATATCTGCGATAGTGATGTTGGATGCCGCCATGCGTACAGGGTCTATGTCAATATTTACCGCCCGGCCCGGCCCGCCAAGCGTCACCACTTCACGCGTACCTTTCACATGCTTGATTTCAGCCTCTAGCGCATGTGCCACACGCTCAAGCTCATAAGCGCCGTCCTGATTATTTTTAGCGTATAAAGTAGCCGTTAAAATAGGCACATCATCAATGCCTTTAGGTTTGACGATGGGTTCACCGACACCAAGATTTTTTGGCAACCAATCCTGATTAGACTGAATAGTGTTGTAAAGGCGCACCAGTGCCTCGGTGCGCGGCACCCCGACTTGAAACTGCACGGTAATCACGGCCATGCCCGGGCGAGAAACCGAAGTCACGTGCTCCACATCTGCAATTTGCGATAACACCTGCTCGGCAGGAATAGAGACCATTTGCTCTACATTTTTGGCTGATGCCCCAGGAAACGGAATCAGTACATTCGCCATCGTCACATTGATCTGCGGCTCCTCCTCGCGTGGCGTGACCAGCACCGCAAACAAGCCCAGCAGCAATGCTACCAGCGCAATCAGCGGTGTGATTTGCGCTGATAGAAAGTATCTGGCAATGCGTCCAGAAACGCCTAAGTTGTCTGTGTTATTTGTAGTCACGGTGCTTTCTACTTAAAATCCGGTTATTTAGACCTAGTTACTTGAAGTTCGCCGCTGCGATTGGATTTAGCGCGATAAGCTCGCCAACTTGTAAACCAGCAAAAACTTCAATATTATCGCCTTGCTGGCGACCCAAGCGCACTTGCCTTAACTGCGGGCGACCTTGCTTATCAACCACGTACACCGCCATCAATTCACTGCGTTTAATCACGGCAGCTATTGGCACCAGTATTTGGAACTTAGCACTTGCATCATTGACTGGTAGCATGGCGCGCGCAAACATGCCGGGGCTCACACTAGCAAGATTTTGCGGCAACGTTACCCATACCTTAACTTTGTTACTCACAATATCTGCTGTCGGCAATATGGTGACCTGAGTCCCCACCAAATGCCGCTCGGTTTCTATCGCTGCAGGAATCAGCACTTTAATTGCCATCCCATTTTTGATTCCCGCCACTTGGCTTTGAGGTACGTTAACGACCACACGCAGTGCTTGCGGATTATAAATAGATAGCAAAGGCTTACCTGGCATCGCCATATCGCCAAGCTCAGTCATCACTTCGGCAATCACCCCGTCATAAGGCGCATTGATAGTATGCAAGCCCGTTTGCACATTTGCCACACCAGTCTGCGCTAATTGTGCATTGGTTTGCGCCTGTGCGGTTTTGTAATCAGATTCCGCGCGCTCCAGTGCTGCCTGACTAATATATTGCTTTTCATGTAAGCGTTTTTTACGCTCATATTCTTGCCGTGCCGCCGTTAACTGTGCTTTGGCCGCCGCAACTTGTGCTTGATTAGTCATCATTTGCTGGCTAGCAATACGCGTGTCAATGCGTGCCAGCAACTGCCCAGCCCGGACGTGATCGCCAGCTTTAACCGGCAATGCGGTGAGGCCGCCTGAAACTTGCGGAGCAATCAGGCTGTATTTGATGGCTTCTACTGAACCTTCAACGGTTACTGTTTGCGCTTGATCGGACTGTTTTACACTAAACGTAGCCAAGCCTTCTGCCCATGCAACATTTAAACAAGCAACATTTAAAAATGTTGCAACCAACGTCAGCACACTTATCAATAATTTAACCAAGCGATTTTCCTCCAATAACGTGTTGATGCTTATTAACTTTAATGGCACTATATAACTGTATAGTTATATAGTCAAATAATAATTTTATGTATAATGTTGTTTGTACTAATGAGCATTAGTATTAAGTAATTGCATATCACAATGGAAAGTAAAATGAGCGCACTCAATGAACAAGCACTAGAATACGTGGCTAAATATTTCAAAGCCCTCGCAGAGCCGATGCGGCTTAAAGTGCTAAACGCACTGCAGGATGGCGAAAAAAATGTCAGCCAGTTAACGCAACTATCAGGCGGCACGCAAGCCAACATCTCCAAGCACCTGACACTGCTCGCGCAATATAATTTAGTTAAACGAGAGTCGCGTGGGACTAATGTCTATTACAGAATTGCAGACCCCAGCGTGTATGAACTGTGTGAGTTAGTTTGCGGACAGATAGGCAAGCGCATGACCTTGGAAGAAGATATTAAAAAATTGTTTACTGCAACCAGCCAGACTAATTAAATCGCCTTGCCCTGTGCATCAAACAAACCCTCAAACAAAATAGAGCTTAAATAGCGTTCGCCTGAATCTGGCAATATCACCACAATAATTTTACCGGCGTTTTCAGGTCGCTTGGCGTAGCGCACCGCAACCGCAACGGCTGCTCCGCAAGAGATGCCAGAGAGAATACCCTCTTCACGCGCTAGACGTTGGGCGTAAAGAATGGCTTCTTCATTACTGACTTGCGCAATGTCATCCACTAAAGATAAATCTAAAACGTCCGGGACAAAGCCAGCACCGATGCCCTGAATTTTGTGCGGCGCAGGTTTTAGCGCCTCACCCGCGCGTTGTTGACTCAGCACTGGACTCGCAGCGGGCTCTACCGCTACCGTCACAATCTGCTTACCTTTGGTGTTTTTAATGTAACGCGATACGCCGGTAATGGTGCCGCCGGTACCAACACCGGAAACAAAAATATCAATATTGCCATCGGTTGCATCCCAAATTTCTGGACCCGTGGTTTTTTCATGAATATCAGGATTAGCTGGATTTTTAAATTGTTGCAACAGTACGTAGCAGTTTGGGTCAGAAGCTGCGATTTCTTCTGCTTTTGCAATGGCGCCACTCATCCCTTTTGCGCCTTCGGTCAGCACTAGTTTTGCGCCATAAGCCACTAATAATTTACGGCGTTCAATACTCATGGTTTCTGGCATCGTGAGTGTAAGCGGAATGCCACGGGCGGCGGCAACAAATGCTAAGGCAATGCCAGTATTACCGCTGGTAGGCTCCACAATTTCCTTACCCGCACCTAGTAAACCACGCTTCTCAGCATCCCAGATCATCGCCGCACCAATCCGGCACTTGACTGAATATGCAGGGTTGCGTCCTTCTATCTTGGCTAACACAGTCGCTACTGCACCATCCGTAACCCGATTAAGTTTTATTAAAGGCGTATTGCCGATGGATTGAGCGTTATCATCAAACCAGTTTGACATGAGAGTTCTCCTAATGTGCCAGCATGCCGTGGCATGCTATTTACGCTAAGTCAAAATCAATACTCTACCAATTTACATCGATCACTGAAAATAACTATTAGTTATTTATATATAAGGCATTCCACTAAAAGTTGGCATCTGAATGTTGTGATTGATTCGTAATTTTGTTGTTGCTAAAACAAAGCAAATTTAACGATTGATCCAACAAGCTAACTTAAAATAAATCTTCACAATGGCAGTCACACAACAACCTACATTTTCAAGCCAGCTGACTATAAACGCCTCTGATTTTCAGCATACATCTTTGCTGTAATAAAAAAACGACATAACTGTATAATCCTGCCACTTATTGTGAGCATAAAACAGAGATCTATGACATTAAATTTGTACAAAAAACTTTCTTACGCCCTATTTGCGGCATTGGTCATTTTTATTTTACTAACGTTTAAACAATATGGCATTAGCAACGATGAGCAAGTTCAACACGTCTATGGTCAGCTACTGTTAAAGTTTTACAGCTCAGGCTTTACCGACCAATCAGCATTCATGTACAAAAACCTTTATCTCTATGGTGGATTTTTTGATTTAATCGCTGCCTTTTTAGAGAAAATACTGCCACTTTGGGTTTGGGATATTCGACATTTACTCTCAGCAGCTTTTGGCTTGGCTGGCATGATCGCCGTTTACAAAAGCACGCGTGAACTTTCTGGTGAGCGCGCGGCTTTTTTAGCGTTGTTACTGCTCATAATAACAGGGACATGGACTGGTGCCATGTTTACCCATACCAAAGATGTGTCATTTGGCGCATGCATGGCCTGGGCACTTTATTACACAATCATGATCTCTAAACACTTGCCACGCATTCCCCTTCATTTGGCGCTCAAATTGGGTGCGGCAATTGGCTTTGCATTGGGCTTAAGAATTGGTGGCGCATTTGCGGTCATCTATATTATTTTGTTAGTGCTGATAGCAGGATGGTTGAATGCCAGGACTTTAAAAAATAAATTAGACTATTACTGGCAGAGTGCTTTAAGTTTATTGCCTGCTGGAGCTATCGCTTTCAGCTTAATGGCTATTTTCTGGCCGTGGGCTGTCATGGGTAGCGACCATATTCTCATTGCCGCAAAATCGTTTTCTCATTTTGCATTTGATATGAATACAATGGTTGATGGTGAATTTGTCAGCATTGGTGACGTGCCTCGCTCTTATTTGTTTAATTACTTATCTATTCGACTACCTGAAATCTTTTTGCTAGGTCTGTTAAGCGTCGCGTTAATGCTTATCATCAAAATAGAAGGGCTAAAGCTAGCAAATAGCTGGCCCGAAATAAGTGTTGCGATTGCACTCTTAACCCCATTATTATTTGTGCTTTTTGATAGACCCGCACTTTATAACGGTGTCAGACACTTCACCTTTATTCTCCCAGTGCTTGCGATTGTCGCTGGCATTGGCCTATCCAAAGCATTCGACATGCTGACGCCCTATAAAAAACTGCGTTTAGGCTTTATCGCATTTTGCATACTATTAACTTCAAACACCATCTACACACTGTATGCACTGCATCCTTATCAGTACCTATACTACAATCATTTTGCAGGTGAAAACTTCAAGAAAGCGATTCATCATTGGGAAGGTGACTATTGGTCGAGCAGTCTAATAGATGCAACAAAGCTATTGAAAAATTATATTGATGCCGAACAAGTGATACTGCCAAATAGTCACAATAAAGTATATTCTGTAGCGGTTTGCGCTGAAGCTTTTCAAGGTAGCGCCTATTTAGACAAACGATTCGATATTACTGAGGATTGGGTCACTGCTGATTTTTACATGTCGAGCACCAACATGAATTGCGATAAAGTACTTAAAGGCAAAGTTATTGGAACAGTCGAACGCTTGGGCACCCCACTGGCTATTGTTAAAGATCGCCGAGATTTGACGGGTGAAGATCGCCGCCCACGTGCAGCACCACGAGATTAAAAACATGACTGAAAATATCGTCTCAACACGAAACAACACTCAACCTCACCTTACGGTAATCGTGCCCGCCTTCAATGAAGAAGCCACTATCTTCACTACGATCAAGAACATTGCTGAACACCTGGCGCAGCTTAGCCCACATTGGGATATCATAGTGATTGATGATGGCAGCCACGATCAAACCGCTCAGGTGGTACGCGGCCTATCGGCTGACTTACACACAACCTTAGTAAGATTTTCCCGTAATTTCGGCAAAGAATATGCCATTACCGCAGGCTTAGAACATGCGAGTGGCAACATTGTGATTTGCATGGACGCAGATGGGCAGCACTCATCTACGTTGCTGGAAAAAATGCTGGAAAAATGGCGCGAAGGCTACGATATGGTATATGCCGTGCGTCAAGACCGTGAATCGGAATCACACTTTAAACGCTGGGGCTCTCGCATTTTTTACCGCGCCATTAGTCTAGGTGGTCAAATCCACATTCCAAGAGATGCAGGCGATTTTCGCCTGATGGATAGGCAAGTAGTGAATGCCCTGCTCTCTTTACCAGAACACAACCGTTTCATGAAAGGCATTTACGCCTGGGTTGGTTATAACTCCATTGGCATTCCCTTTACCCCTTTGCCACGCACACACGGTGAAAGTACATTCTCTAAACTAAAACTCATGCAACTTGCTTGGACAGGCGTTACAAGTTTTTCTGTCATGCCACTGCGTTTAGCGAGTGCCGTTGGTGCATCACTCGCATTTTTAGCATTTATTTATGGCATGTACGTAGTGATAGATCATTTATTTTTCAATGAATCCGTCCCCGGTTGGCCAACCATTGTCGCTGGCATGATGTTTTTTGCTGGCGTACAACTTTTGTTTATTGGTATCTTAGGTGAGTATTTGGCACGTATTTACGATGAAGTAAAAGGTCGCCCACCTTACATTGTGGCAGAAGTAGCTAAACCTAAAATAAGCAATAAAAACGCTTAATGCGCCAAACACACACCCAATCAATCTCATGGTTTACAGTCATCGGCATCATTGCCGCCGCCGTGCATTACATAGTTGCAGTTGGGCTTGAGTGGAATCATCTGCTGCCTCCTACTCAAGCGAATATCATCGGTTTTATAACCGCTTTTCCCGTTAGCTATTTTGGACACAGAAAACTGAGTTTTTCCAGTCAAAGTGCTACGCATAAACAGGCTTTTCCACGTTTTCTGGCAGTCGCGCTAGCAGGCTTTATTGCTAATCAGTCTTTGGTTATCGGGGCCTTACGATTTACACAACTGCCGTTTTGGCTGATGCTTGGCTTTATCATGGTGGTCATTGCCATATCTACTTACTTATTAAGCCGCTATTGGGCATTTAAGGGTGAGCGATGAAATCGCTTATTGTATGTGCTGATGATTACGCGCAAAGCCCGGCGATTGATGCAGGGATTATTCAGCTGATTCAGCAAAACAGGCTCAGTGCAGCTTCCTGCATGGTGCTAAGCCCACGCTGGGTAGAAGCTGCAAAATCACTCACGCTAGAAATAAGAAGTAAAGCGGATATTGGCTTACACCTTGACTTCACCCAGTTTGGTGATGCTTATGCCCACCCGGTATTGATAGCGCGCAGTTTACTTAGAAGTTTACCCACCAAAGCGATACAGCTAAGTATTCATGCGCAACTGGACCAGTTTGAAGAGGCGCTTGGTACAGCGCCAGATTATGTGGACGGGCATCAACATGTGCATCAATTACCGCAAATTCGCGATGCCTTACTTGCTATTTTAAAGCAGAGATACGGCAATCAGTTACCTTGGATACGTATTGCAAAACCGCCAGCCAGTGATGGTTTTAAAGGTAAAATCATTAAGCTGCTTGGCGCCAATGCTTTAGAACGCAAAGCTAAGACCATGGGGTTTAATTGTAGCGGAGATTTACTCGGGGTTTATAACTTTGCTGGTGATAGTAAAGTTTATGAAAAACTGCTTGCCACTTGGATATCAGCCGCCGACAACAGCCTGGATACGCCTGCTTTAATGTGTCACCCAGCCATCAATAAGTCAGGAAGTGAAATAAACGACCCGATTTACGCAGCCAGGCTAAATGAGTTTTTGGTACTCAATAGCCACAACTTCTATTCGCTGTTACAAACCGTTAAACTCAAGCGTAACCCATACTAGCATTTAATACTGACTCTACTGTCTTTTTAACTGCAACGCTTTTTGCCTTTTTGGCGACTTTGGCAGGTTTTTTCATCACGCAATACTCAGTACCGTAATCACCACCGCGGCCATTAGGCTCATAGTAATGATTAGTGTAAGCCCAACGGGTTGACGATATTCTTTTAACGTCAGCAATCCCAGTGCTAAATTCAGCCCTAAGGCCATCTATCAAATTAAATGTCAATGCAAGCTTATAACCCTTAGCAATGGCTTGACCTCTATATACCAGAGCGTTTTCTGTCTCCGTGTTAAAATCATACACGCCGTAAGCACCTTGGCTAATTGACCGATTAAGCTTTAAGGTTGCCTGTACTTCATAGTCACCAACTTTGCTGTTACTGCCTTTGCAAGCATAAACACCGCTATAATCTGCACCTGTAAAAATAGGTTTTGCTTCTACAGCGTTAATCAACGCCGCATTGGCGATTACCAAGAGAAGTAAAAACAGTTTTTTCATGCGGGTTACTCAATGATTTTTTAAGGTGCTATTGTAACGTGAGCCCCGTCAGCAAAGTAAATATCCTGATATTTTTATGCCTTATATTTGCGTTATATTTTGTTTTGTTTAACGCCTAGATTATCATAGCGACTGCTTGATTTACCTATCTAAGGCTTGAGTTTCACCTTCATAAATTTATGACTATCCTCAGCGCTAAACCAACATGGTATTTCACTCTATTTAATGTTGCATTACTCACACTGCTTAGCGTTTGGCTTTGGCAGCAAAATCAACCTACAGCAGTGATTGAACCTCAACTACCTAGCGATGGTAAACTTCAGTGCGTGTCATACTCGCCTTACTACCATCAGGGCCAAACACCGCTCAATCCCAACACGTTTATTGAACCTGCGCAAATTGACCAGGATTTAACTCTGCTCTCCAAGCAATTCAATTGTGTGCGCATTTATTCTGTAGGCCAAGGCTTGGATTACGTTCCAGAAGCAGCGTCTAAGCTAGGCATGCAAGTTTACTTGGGCGCATGGATAGGCTGGGTAAAAGCCCTGAATGATAAAGAGCTTGATTTAGCCATTGCAGTCGCCAACAAACACCCCAAGACCATCAAAGCACTCATTGTCGGCAATGAAGTATTACTGCGGGGAGAGCAGACTGAAGCAGCGATGAAAGCTTACTTAACAAAGGCAAAGCAAGCGACCCAAGTACCTGTTACTTACGCCGACGTTTGGGAGTTTTGGCGTAAACATCCGGCGTTGGAAGATTCCGTCGATTTTGTAACCGTACATATTCTCCCCTACTGGGAAGACAACCCGCAATCCATAGAACATGCTTTAGACCACACCAATAATGTGATGAACTTGCTCAAAAACACTTTTAAAAAACCGCTTTTGATTGGCGAGACCGGCTGGCCGTCGGTTGGCAGGCCACGCCAGGAGTCGCAACCAGGCGCCATCAATCAGGCCATTTATTTGCGCGGATTCATCCAGCTCGCCCATGGAAAAAACTGGAACTACAATCTCATTGAAGCCATAGACCAACCTTGGAAACGTGGCCTAGAAGGCGCTGTTGGCGGTTACTGGGGAATTTACAACACGGACCTTAGCCCAAAGTTTACATTCAACGGCGACATTAAAGCGCGCACTGATGGATTGCGACCTTTGCTCTATGGCGGCCTAAGTGCGCTGCTATTTTTAGGTTTAAGTCTTTACCTGAATGAACGTCGCAGATCAGCGTTGATTGGGGTGGCAAGCTTAGGCGCCTTGTTTGGAATAAGCGCTTTATTGCAAACTGAATATTTATTAACTGCGTGTCAAAATAGACAGGAGTGGCTAGCGTTAGGTGGCGTGGCGGTGACTGGCTGGATTGCCATTATCAGTATCATCTGGACTGTAAGCAAAGCTAACGAAAATAACCAACGCTTGTTACAAACCTGTTTAACTATATTACTACTGGCTGCAATTACTTCAAGCATACTGTTAATTATGGATGGTCGCTATCGTGATTTTTCAATCAGTTTATATGCACTGCCCGTGATACAACTCTCGCTTGGCTTATATTTACTCAAACACAGCGTTAGACCAAGGTTACAACTTTACTATTTACTGCATTTGATACTGATTGTATCCGCTGCATATTGCCTATACCTAGAGCCCAAGAATTTACTCGCAACCTTTTGGCTAGCAATCAGTATGTTGATTGCAGCTGGCACTTGGCCTAAGCGCCAAATCTCGACGCATTAATTACTTCAGGAAGTACTCGCTAATTTTTATGATTGCCCCACTCAAGCGCTTTATCAACCCGTTCATATTTGCGACCATTATTGGTTTAATTCATTTTGGTATATGGAGCATTTTCAATCGCTCATTACCAGTCATGAACGCGCCAACAATCGTACATGGTTTTGCCTATAGCGGTTTTCAAGAAAATCAAAGCCCCCTTGAAAAAGAATATCCAAGCACCGCTGAACTGGAGCAGGATCTTAAAATATTAAAACCGCTGACCAACCGCATTCGCATTTACGGTGCCCTGGAAAATAGCGAAGTCACTGCCCTTGCTTCTAACCTCGGCTTTTACGTAACCGCTGGCGCATGGCTAGGGAACAATTCAATCGCTAATCGCCGTGAAGTTGACGCGCTAAAAGCTAAAATTAAAAACTACCCTCATATTGAACGCGCCATTGTGGGTAACGAAGTGTTGCTTAGAAAAGATCTCACACCTGTAGCGCTTTTTAGCTATCTGGATGAAGTGCGTAAGACCACAAAATTGCCTATTTCGACGGCGGAACCTTGGCATGTCTGGCTCAAAAATCCAGACCTAGTCAAGCATGTCGATTACATCGCGGTACATTTACTTCCTTATCACGAGGGCGTGCCAGTCGAAAACGCCGTTGATTACTCCCTCGAGCGCTATCAAGAACTAATGGAAACATTTCCCCGCAAGAAAATTGTCATTACTGAAATCGGCTGGCCTAGCCATGGCCCAACACTAGGTGCCGCTGTCGCATCAGATGTTAACCAAGCACGCTTTGTAAGAGAGTTTTTAGCAAAAACTGCGCATAAGAACTACGACTATTATTTGATGGAAGCGTTTGACCAACCTTGGAAGCAAAAAATTGAAGGTTGGGCCGGACCTTACTGGGGAATGTTTTCTGCCGATCGTCACGAAAAGTACTCATTACACGGTACGGTGTCGAAAGACAGCCGTTGGGAAGAAAAAGCTTTGTGGGCGACATTATTAGCTTTTTTACCCATTCTATTCATTGGCTATCGCTTTAGGCAATGGGGCTTAGGTGGGCGTTTCTCAATGGCTATCTTATTGCAAGCCTGCATTACCACCTTGGTCGTCGCCTGGAATTTACCTGGCGACTACTACTACACCCTGCGCGACTTTATCGTGCTAATCGCGCTAATTATTGGCATGGGACTCACCTCTGCGGTATTGATGATCTATGGCGTAGAGTTTAGCGAGGTGATGTTTAAGGGTGGTTGGAAGCGTGCTTACAAACGTGCGAAACCTTTACCTTCAGATCAAGAGCTATTCGTTTCCATCCATTTGGCTTGTTACAACGAGCCTCCGGAAATGGTCATTACCACCATTGAAAGTTTGGCTAACCTTAATTACACCAATTTTGAAGTGATTGTGGTTGATAACAACACCAAAGATGAAGCTAAATGGAAACCATTAGAAGCTTATATGGCGAAGATGCCGGATAATTTCCGATTTTTCCATTTACCGCAATGGCCAGGCTTTAAAGCAGGCGCTTTAAATTTTGCACTTGATCAAACCAATCCTAAAGCGCAAGTTGTTGGCGTGGTAGATGCCGACTACGAAGTCACCACAGATTGGCTTTCTGACTTGGTACCACACTTTACTGAGCCAAAAGTTGCCGTAGTACAAGCGCCTCAGGCCCATCGAGACTGGGAAAACAACTTCTTTCGCCGTATGAGCAACTGGGAGTTTGAAGGCTTTTTCCGTATTGGTATGCACCACCGCCATGAACGCAATGCCCTAATCCAGCATGGCACCATGACATTAGTGCGTCATCAAGCCTTAGTCGATAGTGGCAAGTGGTCAGAATGGTGTATTTGTGAAGATACCGAACTAGGCTTACGTTTGCTTGAGGCTGGTTATGAACTTAGATACATCGATGAGACATTTGGTCGCGGCTTAACCCCCTCCGACTTCAAAGCGCTTAAGTCACAGCGTTTTCGCTGGGCATTTGGTGCGATGCAAATTCTCAAACATCACCTGCCTAAATTGCTAGGCGACTCCACGCTAACTTTTGGTCAGCGCTATCACTTCTTAACTGGCTGGTTTGGCTGGCTCGGCGATGCCCTGCAGCTTTTTTTCACAATAGGTTCTATTGGCTGGACCATTGCGATGTTGGCCTTTCCAACAGCATTTAGCTTGCCGGTCACAATTATGATCGTGCCAATTTTGTGCTTCTTAGTCATTAAGGCAGCACTTGGCCCTATTTTATATAGAAAAACTATGAACTGTAGTTGGACTGATATTTTTGGTGCTTCGCTTGCCAGTCTTGGCTTATCTCATGCTATTGCCAGAGGCGTAATAATGGGAATTATTAAAAAAGACGGTGTATTTAAAGTCACGGCTAAAGGCAAAAATATAAGCAAAAAATTCGAGATTTTCAATCCAATTATTGAAGAAATGAGTCTTTTGATAGCGCTTACTTTATGTAGCTTTTTTATGCTATCTACACGGGGATTAAATAATATTGATGCCCAACTGTGGGTGGCGATGCTGTCCCTACAGTGCTTGCCTTATGCTAGTGCGGTAGCCTGTCAGTTTATTTCACAACGTCCCAATAAAAACTAATGCTATGCGAGTCTCAAATAAAGCATTACGGATAGATTAACCATGCCAACTCATATTCAACAACTTCATCATCGCCATCGACATACGGTGCGAGGATTCGTTAGATTCCTCACCTACCTTGCTGCATTGTTTTTAATTTCAATTGCTTATTGGATTGCGGAAAACTTTGGAGAGCCTTCGCTCGAACAGATTCTTTATCACGCTCAATTTGGCGTGGGAGGCTTAGTTGACACTGACGCCGCAATCATCAAAAGCTTTCTGATCTGGTGCATTGCCCTGCCTTTGCTTATTGCTATACTCTTAGTGCTGACAGAATATTCAATTGCCTTATTTCTGACTCACGGCTCTACGCATTGGCTAACGAGGCCTGCCCGCCGAGCCAATATACATTTCTTGAAAGTTTTTTATTGGTTTATTGGGCATCGTGCCCCTTTATACACCCTTGTCATTGCTGGCATCTATTTCGGAATGCAGTTTTCACTCACTGTTTTTATTCAACACCAATTTGGTAAAGACTATTTTTCTGAACATTATGTTGCACCTTCAAACGTCGAAATCAGTCAGGTAAAGCCTAAAAACCTTGTGCTTATCTACGTTGAAAGCCTAGAAGACTCCTATAAAGACCACGCCCTATTTGGTAAAAATTTACTGGCAAGTTTAGATCAGTTAAAAGGCTCGAGTTTTGCTAACTACAAAACAGCGCCTGGAAGCTGGTGGACAATTGCGGGCATTACTGCAACACAATGTGCTTTGCCGCTCAAAAGCGTGAGTTTGTACGATGGTAATGACCAAGGCGAAAGAATTAAAGCCTTTTTACCCAATGCCGTTTGCTTGGGTGATGTATTGCATGATGCCGGTTATCACAGCGTGTATATAGGCGGAGATGCCCTCGCCTTCGCTGGCAAGGGCATGTTCTTTCAAGATCATCATTACGATGAAATCTATGGCCGTGAAGAGTTAAAAGGCAGTTTAAAATCAACAGATATGAATTATTGGGGTTTATATGACGATGATTTATTAAAAGTCGTCAAAGCAAAATTGATTAAATTACATGCAAAACAGCAGCCCTTTAACCTAACCTTCACAACTATTGATACTCATGGCCCAGATGGCCATTTTTCAAAATATTGTAAAGCACGTGGCATCAAGGATTTTGCAGGTATCGTCGAATGCTCTGCAAATCAGGTATCTGAACTTGTAGCGTTCATCACAAAAAGTGGCTATTTAAAAGACACCAGTGTAGTGATATTGGGTGATCACCTTGCGATGGAAAACCCTGTATATGAAAAACTAAAAACAATAAAAGAGCGTCATATTTTTAACCGTTTTATTTCTAATCATCCAATGAGCAAAAACCGTGAGGATATTGTGCCTTTTGATATGTTCCCAACCATATTGGAATTTATCGGTTTTAAAGTGCATGGCGGTAAATTAGGGTTAGGCTATTCGGCAATTTCTAAGGATATAGTCTTGCCGCCAGCAACCGAGTATGAAGAGATGAATGAAGACTTACTTAATAAATCCAATCAATACTTAGACCTTTGGAAGCGAAAGGCTGTGACCGCTAACCACAACTAATATGCACTTTTTTCTATTGGTTAAAGAAGCATACTGGTTATAACACAACCACATGAATTTCTATGATGACAATGGTGAATAAGCTTATTGATTAATCTAATTTTTTAGGTGGCATCACAAATTCAGCGGGGTGTTGGTTGAGTCTGCTGGCTAAGTTTTTCATGAGCAAACGCCATTGCTTAAACTTAACTTTGCGTGATTTCATTGCCACGTATAACGCCAAATTAAAACTGACAGCAAGATTGACAACACCGATGAGCGCCACGCCAAGCAAAGCAAACATGACCGCTTGCCAACTCAGCATAAAATTCAAACCGACTAATGCAAACCCTAAAAATGCTGATGAAAATGCCACATGCCGAATATCAAACGCTAAACCAAACAAGATACCGACTGCACTCATCGCACCTAATAGGCAACCAAAATAAAAATTACCAGCCAACGCACCTAGGTTGTTTTCAACATAATTGGCAACACAATCTAAACGTGAAATGCCTAATAACTTTTTTAGCCATTTGGCTGCGCGCAGGCGTTGTGGAATTTTGTTATACACCGCCAAATTATCATGGTACCCAGCGATTAACCCCGACAAAAATAAACACACGCCTGCAATTGCCGCATAAAACAAGGCACCGCTATGAATTGGGTCAATATCTGCCAATAAAATATGTGCTTTTTGTTGGGTGATAAAATGTTGGCCTGTGAAGTGAAGTGTCGCCCATGCAATGAACATCGCAGTAGGAATAGCCAGCAACACATTACCAAAAATCGCGACAAATTGGCTACGCATCGCCTTGGCGATCATCTCCACCAAGTTATCCATTTCCTTACTTTTTGCATCAGTAGCATCTATGCTGGCGGCGATAGCCGCCGCCGTCATTGCGGGCTGCTTGGTGGCTACTGTAAAGTGCAAAATATGGATTAAAATAAACCCCAGACCATAATTTAAACTAAACACAATCGCTTCGGTTAACGGTGCTAATTGTTGATTTCCCAGCATGATTTTAATCATGGCCATGACCCCGATGACCACGCCTGCACCAAGCGAAGAACGCATCAATGCAAAGTATTCACCACGGTTTTCAGTAATATAATGGTCGCCAGTGCGGCTTGCATTTTCAGTCACACGCAATGCCATTATTTCAATATTTTCTTGCCAGTGTTCATGCAAATCGTTTTTGTGGCACTCGCTATAAACCAAGGCTTTAAACAGCTGTACAATTTCAGTGTTAGGGGCGACTCCTTGTTGTAAGCTATCGAGAATGTTCAGCAAAGTTTCCAAGCGAGCAATCTGTTGCAACATACGTTGTAGCAGTTGTGTCAGTTGAACACTGGTACCGACTTGCGCGCTATTGCGTCGAATTTTGGCAACAACTTCGTTGCACTGATCAAGCATCACTACAATATGTTTAATGTCCGCTTCAACGTCAACACTGCTCTGTGCGGTTAAGAACTCAGCCAATTCTGCTTGCTGCATAATAAACGGCGAGCTGTGTTGCTCAAGCTCAGGATGGTTACGCAGTAATTCAGGCTCCAGCCCCAGTGCTGCAATACGGTACGATAACACCTGCGCCGCTGCTAATAAATTCTGCCGGCACACATCTGTGACGTCAGCCCCTGCAACCCCAAAACGGATTGCTGCAATAAGCTCGGTCCAAATGTCATCAGACACTGCGCCTACCCACAACTCATCAGTAGTCTTAGTAAAAAACAAGGAAAATAAATCAATCAAATAAGAGGTATCAACCGCATCAGGCAAAATTTTATGCGCTATTCGCCTACGCATTTCAACAAAAAAACCGGTAAATACTGAGTGACGTGCGATGACAAATAATGAAATAGGCTTGTATTCGCTTAACAGTTGCAAAATTGCCTCTCTCAGCAATCTGGCTTTTTCAAAATCAGTATTTAGAACATAGCAAAGCGCATGAATAGCTTTGACAGCACTTTCTGTTTGATCTGGTTTGAACGGTCTGATTTGTGCGATTAAATCAGCGATTAACTGAGGCGCGCGTTGATGCTGGCTATATTGCGCAAAAGCTTGCTCTATCATGTTTGCGTTTTCAGTAACAATCTTTTTCATAAGTTAGAATGTATCTCAATGTTTGAAAACAGTCTAACCGCTTTAGATGAAGTTAAGAAAAATTATCTTTAGCTTTAGTGGCGTATGTTTTTGTGTGAGGTTGGTAGTGAAGATCAACCTCTGCTAATGATTAGCAGAGGCTGCTTAATTTACAAAGTACTTAAGTTAGAGAATTTAAGTTGAAGCATTTAAGTTATTTAGGCGTTTTAAGCGCTTCAGTCAAATGCGGGCTTAACACTTGCACCATTTGTGCGAATACTTTTGGGTTGCCAGCTACAATATTGCCTGTTTTCAGCCAGCTTTCGTTACCTTCAAAATCGCCCACAATACCGCCGGCCTCTTGCACCAATAAACCACCTGCAGCAATATCCCATGCCGATAAGTTAATCTCAAAAAAACCGTCCACCCAACCTGCAGCCACATAAGCCAAGTCCAACGCTGCGGAGCCTGGGCGGCGTATGCCGATGGTTTTTTTAATCATATCCCTCAGCATGTCGAGATAAGTTTCCAGATGCGTAAAGTCGCGGAACGGGAAGCCTGTAGCGATTAAAGAATCTTGCAATTTACTACGACTTGTCACGCGAATACGCTTGTCATTCAAAAATGCACCGCGGCCCTTTGTTGCCGTAAATAAATCATTACGCACTGGGTCGTAAATCACGGCTTGTGTAAGCACACCTTTTTGTTGCAATGCAATTGAAATGCAGTACTGAGGAAAACTATGCAAGAAATTAGTCGTGCCATCTAATGGGTCAATAATCCAGATGTTATCGGCATCCTGATTACTTTCACCACTTTCTTCACCTAAAAAGCCATGATCTGGGTAAGCGTCTTTAAGAATATCAATAATGGCTTGTTCGGCAGCGCGATCAACATCACTCACAAAATCATTATAGCTTTTGGATTGAACCGTAAGTGAACCTACATCTTGCGATGCGCGGTTAATAATAGCGCCAGCTTTACGCGCGGCCTTGGTAGCAATGGATAGCATTGGATGCATACTTAAATTTTCTTAAAGAGCTGATAAAATGCTATTTTAACTTTTATTGCCCTTAACTCCAAATTAACCCGAATGTTTTATCAATTAGGGTTGGGTATTAAACAACTGTCAAATTCATTAGGCCGCCTCATTGAACAATCAACATATTTTCAACAACATCCGTGTCGTGTTATGCCAAACCAGCCATCCCGGCAACATCGGCTCTGCCGCGCGCGCCATGAAGACCATGGGCTTGCAGCATTTATATTTGGTCAAACCGAACATTTTCCCTGACGCGCAT
>JBAYTS010000012.1:0-62053 GCA_041675545.1 Methylotenera sp. | reverse complement strand
GGCACTGGTAAAACGCATCGATTTTTACACCAAAAACTAAACGTGGCACTCACCCAACAAGGAGTTGCAGTAGAGTGCATGACCACCGTAGCGGCTTGTAGAACTTACAATATTTTGATGAGCGAGGGACGCAAAGTAGCGGCAGCTTTACTACTTTAGTAGTATGAAACTTATTTACAGGGGCGATTTAGAGATAAAGACATCAAATTTACTGATAGGTAAAGGATGGCTAAACCAATACCCTTGAAATGCATAACAACTGTTTTCTAATAAAAACTGCTGCTGGGCTTCAGTTTCAACCCCTTCGGCAACCACCTTTAGGCCTAAATCCCGCCCCAAGGCAATAATAGTACGTGCGATAGCTGCATCATGGTAATCAGTCAGAATATCTCGCACAAATGACTGGTCGATTTTTAATTGATCTAACGGCAGGCGCTTAAGATAACTAAGCGATGAATATCCCGTGCCAAAATCATCCAATGCCACACCGATTCCTGCTTGCTTCAAAAGCATCATTTTCATAATGACTTCTTCAATATTCTCAAGCAAAATACTTTCAGTAAGCTCCAGCTTTAATCGGGTAGCATCAATTCCTGTGCGCTTAATTAAAGCAAGTACTTTTGGCACAAACTCCGCCTCATGAAACTGCTGAGCATTGACGTTTACTGATAATGTCAAGTGCGCTACTTCATTTTTAGACGCCCACAGCGCCAATTGGTGACAAGCGGTATTTAATACCCAATGCCCGATTGGATTCATCAAGCCCATTTTCTCCGCTACAGGAATAAACTCCGCAGGGGAGACCAGCCCGCGCTCTGGATGATGCCAGCGAATAAGGGCTTCTGCGCCAAACACCTTACCCGTTTGATCTACCTGCGGTTGATAGTAAAGCTCAAACTGATGATCCAATAGTGCAATGGTTAACTCGTTACCGGCCTGTGTCCGCAAAACAAAATCTGACTGGATAATATATAGGATCAAACACAACAAACTGGTTGCAATTAAACTGTTGCCCCATGCACCAAGTACGCGCACATCATCTATAACAACATACTGCGTTGTAAGTCCAAAATTGGTGCTGGAGAATACAACAAAGGCAGCCATGCAAGATAAGAAAAAACCGTACCTTAGCCACTTATATTCATTTTTAAGTAACAAGTAGCCATAAAATGCCAGCAATAAAAAGTATTGATGCACAGCTCTTGGTGCTGAAGTACTCGGAACATCCAAAAACAGACTCATCCCTAAAATCATGGTAAACAGACTAGACAGCAACAAAAAAGCCGCACTACGTATGCGGCTTTTTCTTGTTAAATCTAACGTTACTGCACCCAATACTACTAGTAAACCATCTACCCAAGCAATAGACCAAGCCCCAGCGTAAATTAGAAACACAACCCATACTGTCCCTACCACCATCAGCGCTAAACTACCTATCTCTAGAGCAATTTTTACACGATGCCCATGTATATCATCCAATGGGCTAATTGAGAAATAGTCTGAAACTCGTTGAAGCGGGTTTATCATTTTTATCAGTATAAGTAGCTTATCTAAATATTATTTCTAAACACCTTTTAAAAGAGAATTTTCTAAATTTACATAAAATGTGCTTAAAGTCCTTTGCGTGAAAACGTCAGCGTTGCATTAGTCCCACCAAAACCGAAGCTATTGGATAATGCCGTTTCAATCTTCACATTCTCAATCACAGTACGTACTATATTTAAGCCTTCCGCCGCTGGGTCTAATGTTTCAATGTTGGCAGAAGCGGCAATGAAATTATTTTCCATCATTAGCAAGGTATAAATCGCCTCATTCACGCCAGCTGCACCAAGTGCATGACCTGAAAGCGATTTAGTCGAAGCAATCGCCACGGGGTTATTTGCGCCAAATACTTCACGGATTGCTTCTAACTCTTTGGTGTCCCCCACCGGTGTACTAGTGCCATGCGTGTTGATGTAATCGATTCTATCAATTTGTTTGCCATCATGGCCTTGCAAAGCCAGACGCATACAGCGCACCGCACCTTCGCCGCTTGGTGCCACCATGTCATACCCATCAGAAGTTGCACCATAACCCACAACTTCAGCGTAGATTTTTGCGCCACGTGCTTTAGCGTGCTCGTACTCTTCAAGCACAACAATACCGCCACCGCCAGAAATCACAAATCCATCACGGTTCGCATCATAGGTACGTGAGGCTTTATCAGGCGTTTCGTTATATTTGCTGCTTAATGCGCCCATTGCGTCAAACATAAATGACAACGTCCAATGTTCCTCTTCCGCGCCACCTGCAAAAATAATATCTTGTTTGCCTAATTGAATTTGCTCCACGCCCGCGCCAATACAGTGCGCACTGGTAGAACACGCAGAACTGATGCCGTAATTGATACCTTTAATTTTTGCGCCTGTAGCAAGGCATGCCGACACACCGCTCGCCATCGCTTTTGTGACCATATAGGGCCCTACGCGACGCACGCCTTTTTCACGCAGCGTGTCGATGCCTTCTAAAATACTTTCATGTGATGCACCACCCGCGCCTACGATCAAACCTGTACGCACATTGGATACCATTTCTTCAGGCAACTGAGAATCCGCAATAGCCTCTTGCATCGCAAGCCATGCGTAAGCATGACCTTTTGCCATAAAGCGCATCAGCTTGCGGTCTATCAGTTCTTCTACTTTCAGATTTTTGATAGAACCCGCCACGTGCGAGCGCAAGCCCATTGCAGCGTATTCTGGTTGATAAGTAATACCTGACTTGCCTGCCTTCAGGCTTGCCAACACTTCAGCTTTATTGTTGCCCAAACTGGAAACAATCCCAAACCCCGTAACGACGACACGACGCATTTCGTGCTCCTTAAAAACTTTTTTTATTCTAATTAAAAATTATCTGTGCGCGTAAATAAACCTACACGCAGATCGCTAGCCACATAAATTTCACGACCGTCTAGCGTCATGGTGGCATCGGCTAGCCCCATCACCAATTTACGCATAATTACGCGTTTTAAATCAATGGTATAAGTGGCCATTTTAGCGGTTGGCAATACTTGTCCAGTAAATTTCACTTCACCAGCACCCAGTGCTCGCCCACGACCAGGACCACCCATCCAGCCTAAATAAAACCCAACCAACTGCCACATCGCATCTAACCCTAAGCAACCTGGCATGACTGGGTCACCCGTAAAGTGACATTCAAAAAACCATAAGTCAGGCCTAATATCCAGCTCAGCGATAATTTGGCCGTTACCGTATTTACCACCATCTTCAGTAATAGAAACAATGCGGTCAAACATTAACATCGGTGGCAATGGCAATTGCGCATTACCCACTCCAAACATCTCACCACGACCACATTTGAGCAACTCTTCTTTTGTAAAACTATTTTGTTTTTGCATGATTCTAATTTTTATATTTTAGGATGATTGCTATTTTCGCTGGAAATGCAAATTTGCGAAAGCTTTATTCACTTTTTATCAGCATTTATATTAAGCTTAAACGTAAATTCATACAAATTTATGCAAGGGGTATACAGATCTGTTTACCCCTGATAAAAAAACGTTTATGATGTGTTAAATCTAATTTTAACCATTTCAAAAAAAGAGCCGGGAAATTTCAATGAGTGACCTTCAGCTAACCGATTGGCGCAACCATGCGCTTGCCTTAGAATCAGAAGTCAATAAAGTCGTGGTAGGCCAACATACGCCGATACGCTTGATTACAACTTCAATTTTCGCTCGTGGCCACGTGTTGCTAGAGGGTGACGTTGGCGTGGGTAAAACCACCTTGTTACGCGCCTTCACTCGTGGCATCGGTGGCGGTTATCAACGGATTGAAGGCACTATCGACTTAATGCCTAACGATCTGGTTTACCACACCTATCTAGGTGAGGATGGTAAGCCGCATGTAAGCGCCGGTCCATTATTAATGTCTGGTGAAAATCTATCCGTATTCTTCTTTAACGAAATCAACCGTGCTCGCCCACAGGTTCACTCATTATTATTACGAGTAATGGCTGAGCGTAGCCTATCTGCGTTTAATGCAGAGCATTACTTCCCGCACATGATTGTGTTTGCTGACCGCAACCAAGTAGAAAAAGAAGAGACTTTTGAAATCCCGTCTGCGGCACGTGATCGCTTTATGATGGAAATTCCAATTGTCGTTCCAAATGATGATGCCATTATGGAAGCCTTAGTATTTGACACCAAGTTCCATAACGTTGACGCGTTAGTAGATACAGTAAAGCCTGATGTGTTGCAATTTGATGAACTTAACGGATTTTCAGGCGTAATTCAAAGCAACATTACAGCCAGTGATACGCTTAAAAAATATGCGCTAAATTTATGGAAAGCAACCAAAGCGCCGCTTGATTACGGTGTAAAAGTATCAGGCGTTGATATGAACCGCTTAGTACTCGCAGGCGCCAGCCCACGCGGCATGAGCATGATGTTGCGCGCAGCACGTGTCAATGCCTGGTTGAATAATCGTACTGCCGTATTGCCAGATGATATTCATGCGGTATTTCATTCCACCATTGCACATCGTTTAGTTTTTAGCCCGGTATATGAAATGCGCCGCACAGAGATTGCGCGCGAGATGCTATCAGGCATTATCAATGCGGTTGCTGCGCCTTAACTTTATAAATCATAGCCAAAGTTAGCCTTTTGCTCATAAAGTGATTTTTGATGATTGAAAACATTAAATCTTTTAGTTACCACATAGGCTGGCGTTCTCGTGGACGCCACCCGGGGCGGCACGCGAGTACCCAGCGCGGAATGGGCATGGAGTTTCGTGGTCACACCACCCTACTTTCATATCCTGACCCACGTCGTATCGATATACGCCAAACCATACGCGATCCAATGGAGCAGGTGTATGTGCGCTTATTTAATCAAAAAAGTGCGACGCCGGTTTATGTGATTTGCGATTTATCGGGCAGTATGAATTTTGGTGCAAAAAAGCGCAAAATCAAATTAGCGGCGGAAATTGCAGAGTCTATTGCACAATCTGCAAGCGAACATCACGACCCGTTTGGTTTTATTGGCTTTGATGAAACCGTGCGCGAAGACTGGATAAGCACATCCTCATTCAAATCGCATCGGGCGATTGCCATGGCTGAATCGTTAAAAGACTTTCACCCCGCACCCGTCAATTGCACTGGCATTACTGAAGTTTATCGTTATTTACCACGTGAACGCTCACTGGTGTTTTTAATCTCTGACTTTCACATGCCTAACGATTTACTTGAAGACGCACTTTCTAATTTGTTGCGCCACCATATTGTGCCGATTGTGTTGTGGGATGCTGCGGAATACAGAAATTTACCTGAATTTGGTTTAACCAACGTCACCGATGCGGAAACAGGACAAATGCGTACTTTGTTTTTGCGTAAAGAATTACGTGAAAAAATTGTGCAATCTTTTGAAGATAGACGCAATGAAATTTACGAGCTGTTCATGCGCTTTGACATGCCTCCGTTTTATGTTGAAGGCGAGTTTGATGCAGATAGACTCACAGAGTATTTTCACCAATTTGTAGCGGCTTAACCTAAGTAAAACTTACACTATGACAAAATTTAACCATTTTTTATCTCTAATACTTCTATTTTGCGCGGCTCCGCTTTCCGCACTTGCAATAGATAGCCAAGATCTACCTGATATTAAAGAAGGTTTTGTCACCATAAAAACCATAGATCCTACACAACGCGTAGGCTACACAGTGGGCGATGTGATTGAGCGAGAAGTCATTTTAACCATTAAAGCACCCTACACGCTGGTTGAAACATCACTGCCAATCAAGGGTTATGAAAAGCGTTACAGAGGTCAAGTAATCGGCATTGAACTTAAAAATATTCATCATGAAAAAGATGTGCATAAAGACTACACCACACATCACATTAAATTAGCCTATCAAGTATTTACCAATAGTGTGGTGGCAAAAAATGCGGCATTAGGCCCTGAATATCTCAACCTGATCAATATGAAAAATAATAAAGATTTGGTCAAATACCGTATTCCTAGCTTAGACATTGCCATTTCACCGTTAGCGATTTTTGGCGCAGTTAAAGTTGAAAATAATATGAGCCCGATGCTCGGCCCCTTGTTAATGGCAAATACCCAAGAAAAACAATGGCTCAAAATTGCACTGGTAATACTTGCAATCAGCTTACTGGGCTTACTTTATATTTTAGGCGTGCATACTTGGCTACCACGTATGGGCGGTCCGTTTGCAAGTGCTTATCGCACCTTACGCAAAACGCCAAATTCTGCTGAAGGCTTAAAACAAGCCGTGTCAAAACTGCACCTATCTTTTAACAATACAGCTGCAATGAGCATTTTCAACGACAATTTAGATATATTTTTAACAAAAAAACCTAATTTCTCACCATTAAAATATGAAATTCAACAGTTCTTTGCCTTGTCGCGCCAAGTTTATTTTGAACCTAACGCAACGCATGATATAGGCAACAACCCAAGCAAGTGGCTGGTGCAGTTTGCACGCCGCTGCCGTGACTGCGAACGGGGTTTAACGCCAACGCCTTTAGATACCAAAGCGGGAGCATAAATCATGGTTTTTTCACATCCATGGTTACTTTGGTTGCTGCCCCTAGCGATACTGCCGCTGTTATTACAGCGCGCACATGCCAAACATTATTCTTGGGTAAATATGCTGCCAGCGGATCCATTGTCTGATCTTGTTGGGCTACTGTTAAAAGCACTCGCTGTACTCACGCTGGTCTTTATCATCATTGGCTTGAGCGCCCCTCACACCAAAGAGCAAAGTGTAGAACGTATCGGCGTCGGCGCGCAGATTGCCTTGGTGCTGGATCGTAGCGCCAGTATGGATGACCCATTTTCAGGCAGCACGGATGCTACGGGCAATACCACGGTAGGTGAAACTAAATCCGTTGCCGCAGCAAGACTCATCACCGAGTTTGTAAAGTCACGCCAGCAAGATATGTTTGGCATGATTACCTTTAGTAACTCTGCCATGTATGTGTTGCCACTCAGTGAAAATAAAAAAGCCATCATCTCTGCCGTGCAGGCAACCAGTGGCAATGCGCTATTTCAAACCAATATTGGTAGCGGCTTAACCAGTAGCGCAGGTTTATTCAATAAAATCCCCGACTCAGGTTCGCGCGCGGTAATTCTGGTGTCTGACGGTGCCGGTCGTATGGATGCAAACACGCAGCAAAAAATTAAAGATTGGTTTGACCGTTTGCACCTAAGCTTGTATTGGATTGTACTGCGCCAGCCGGATGGCTTAAGTATTTTTGATACCACATACAAACCAGTTGAAGATCAACCATTGCCAGCAGAAATCGAGCTGTATGATTTTTTTAAAACGCTCAAAACACCATTTAAAGCCTATGAGGCAGAAGACCCTAAATCTTTGCAATTGGCGATGAACGACATTAACAATCGTGAAAAAAAACCCATCAAATACTTTGAAAAAATACCAGGTCGAGATTACTCCAACGTTTGCCTTATCATCGCGGCCATCATGATTAGTTTGCTATTAAGTGTGAAATATCTAGAGGTTAAAACATGGCACTAAACACAAAAATACGGTTATCTATAAAACATTTTCTGACTGTAAAAAGATTAACGGTGTTACTCACGCTCACAGCGATAACTGCATCATTGTTCAGTGCGTATTTTTACAACCGCATCAACCAAATTGATGATTTCAATCAAGCGATTAGTAAGGCTAAACCACCGCAAACTGACTTGCAAAGTTTTGAAGCTAAGTTTTCAACAGCGTATTGGCTAGCCAACAAAGAACGCTACAAAGAAGCCACTTTACTATTTAACAAGGCGCTCAATGGCGCTAATGACGAGCAAAAGGCCGCTATTCATTATAATTTGGGGAATATTTTCTTCAGGCGCGGATTAGCCATCAGCGGCACTAACATGACGGTGCGTGATGAAGCCGAATATTTGGTACGCCAAGCTAAAACCGCCTATCTACAGTCGTTAAGACTCGATAACTCAAACTGGGGCGCGCGTCATAATCTGGATCGTCTGCTGGGCATGCTACCAGAAACCGCAGTGCCAGGCGCTGGGGAGAGTGACTCACCAGGACTCATTATGGGCAACATCCCTGTTGGCCTGCCATAAAGAATCATCATGTCAACTTTACACAAATTTTTCAGCCACCTTCGCCATCGCCACGACATTACGTTGCTACTAGCCGCGCTTTTACTGCTGATCCTCGCTATTTTTAACCCAAAAATACCGGTTAAACGCGACATTTACAGTTACATTTTAGTGGCTGATATCTCACAAAGCATGAATGTTGTCGATAAAACGCTCAACGGAAAACCAGTGTCGCGCGTGGCCTATATGCAAGACATGCTACATAAATTGGTGGGTGAGCTACCATGTGGCACCAATGTGAGCATGAGCGTGTTTGCTGGCGTCAGTGTGGCGGCACTTTACACGCCGATAGAAGTTTGCGAAAACTTTGATGCCATTAATGACACCATCGATCATCTTGATTGGCGCACGGCATGGTCTGGCAACAGTCGCATACGGGCGAGCATGACAACCCTTGCAAGAACCATTCGCTCTTTTCCAGAACCCGCACAAGTGGTGTTTTTTACTGACGGTGAAGAAGCACCAAAACTCCACGTTTTTAATAGGGAAAATCTAACCGCGTTTCAAGGCGGTGAAGACTGGTTACTAGTAGGCATTGGCGATGATAAGGGCGCGCCGATTCCTAAATTTGATGAATTCAACCAACTGATCGGTTATTGGTCCAACGAAAGCTTTGCCTTGCAGCCTGGCATTGCGCAAATTTCAGAATCCAACATTGGCACACGCAATGACAATGTGGCCGGTGAAACGGGCGATCGTTATTTATCAAAACTAGATGAAGAATACTTAAAAGAGCTATCAAAAGAAGTCAATGGCATGTATGTGCGCGGCGATAACGTGCAAAGCGTACTGGGTGCAATGAAAAAGCAAAAGCCTGCAAGACGTGATAAATCAGGGTTTGAAATTCGCTGGATATTAGCCGGGCTTGCCGGATTTATGTTCATTTTGGCTTACACACCTAAGCACCCAGTGCAGGAACTAAAAACTCAATGGCGCAATTTTATCAATCGCCGCCGCGTTAAAAGCAATGCAACAAACTGATGTTTAAACGGATTCAACTAAGCGTGTTCAATCACGCATGTTAAACCTGCGATTGATGTGCCTGCCCCCAGCGTAGCCAAACCCTTAGTTGACGATAACTTTCAGCATCTACCATATCGGGCAGAATAACAAGGTGTGAAAACAACAATCGCCTAACAAAATCAAGCTGTTGGGTTTGAAAATGCACAATGGTTAAATACGGTGTAACCACGCTATCGGCGTACACCACCGCTACAAATTTCGCCCCATCTCTACACGTTAATTGCAATTCGTTTTTTACGTTGATGTTTAATGCCAGCAGTGACGCCGGTAGCAACAATAGTCCGCGTACGCAAATCGAATAAGCGGCTAAGAGTAAAATAACAACGACTAGCAGCCATTTAATCTGCCACGCCAATGGCAGCAGGATTAAAATACTACACATGACCAAACTCATTAGGGTAATAAACGCCGTCAATAAAATCGAAGGCTTGAAATTGATGCGGATTGGCTTCATATTACAAACTATAAATTTCCTAAGAATAACTTAAACAAAGGTTAGCATGAGCATGACACAATGGCATCAATTTCTTCAGAATTCTGCCGCACAGGATTTAGCTAATAATGATTCACGACCAGTTATCGTCGATGGGAAAGTCATCGGCTTTAGCGATGTGGCAACTGAACAGCAATCACTGCTGCATGATACCGTTATCTGCGACCTTTCTCATTTAGGTTTACTGCAAGTACAAGGCTTGGATGCGCTAACCTTTCTGCAAGGTCAAGTCACCAATGACGTTAAAGAGCTCAATGGTCGCAATGCACACTATTCTGGTTACTGTAGCCCCAAAGGGCGCTTACTCGCTTTGTTCCTGGCGTTTTCGCATCACGACCACGTGCATTTGCAACTACCTAAAGAACTCATTGAGCCAATCTCAAAACGCCTGAAGATGTTTGTGATGCGAAGCAAGGTTGAAATTAAAGACGTGAGTGACCAAATAATCAAAATCGGCTTAAACGGCCCAAAAGCGACTGCGTTACTCAGCTCAATATTTTCTCAAACCCCTCAAATTGAATATGAATTGGTATCACTGGAAAATGCTGCTATTTTGAAGCTGCCTGGCACGCAACCGCGCTACGAGATTTTCACCGATATCGGCAATGCGCCAACTATTTGGAACGCTTTATTGCAAGAAGCAAAACCTGCAGGTGCGGCATGCTGGGAATGGCTTGAAATTCAGGCTGGTATTCCAGACGTTACGTTAAAAACACAAGAAGCGTTTGTACCACAAATGCTAAATTTAGATCTACTAGGCGGCATCAACTTTAAAAAAGGCTGCTACACCGGGCAAGAGATTGTGGCGCGCACCCATTATCTTGGTACAGTAAAACGCCGCACGCACCTTGCCCACCTTAATGCCAGCTCACCTCCCAATGCAGGAGATGATGTTTTGAATAGTGCTGATGAAATTGTTGGTAAAGTTGTCAGGGGCGCCCCGTCACCTGTTGGCGGTTATGATGTACTGGCAGAGCTTAGACTTGAAAGTGTTGAAGAAGGTCAATTATTGATTGATGGTAATATTATTGAAATCAAGCCGCTTCCTTACAAACTTTAGGCAACTGCCAAACACAGTGAGTTTTGGCAGAGTTAAACGATAACCCCAATAAAAACGCGGCTAATAGCCGCGTTTTTATTGGGGGAAAACAACTAACTTTAAACTTAGTTCGCTTTACTAGCCTCTTGTTTGTAATACTCACGTACTGGGGTCATATCAAACTCACGTGCCCATTTAATAATTTCATCTAACGCTGGCGCACCGATTTCACCCACTTGTGCATGAATACCTGCTTGCTCACGCACCACCAAAACACCTGGAATTTGGTTTACTTCAAAGTACTCGCCAATTTCAGGGTCAGTCTCGGTATTTACTAAACCAAACACAATATCCGTGTTTTTTGCTGCAGCTGCTTCAAAAGTTGGTGTAAATGCAACGCATGGATCACACCATGGTGCCCAAAAATCAATGATGACAAAATCATTGTTTTCGATAGTTTTTTTGAAATTTTCTTTATTGAGTGCAACAACTGCCATGACGACATCCTAATATAAATAATTGACTTAAATAAGTTTCAAGAGTTTAGCAGAGCTCGAAGATTAAGTTAAGCGCGTAAACCAAGTTCTACCGATTGAATAAGTACTAAACGACTGGTTTATCCCAACTATTAGCAAAAAATAGCGCATTGAGTGGGCGACGCTTACGCTCGGCTGTTTCACGACTTAATATTTCACCTTCTAAACTGGCAATATCAGCCGGGTAACCCACTGAAATCATCGCCATAGGAATATATTGTGCTGGAACAGCGAAAGCATCACGCGCGGCATCAGCATTAAAACCACCCATCTGATGCGCCATCAATCCCATACTGCTGGCTTGCAAACATAAATTTTCTGCCGCGGCACCTGTGTCGTATTGCGCCCAACGGTTGGGTTGCTGATTATGGTTAAACAAAGTATCAGCACACACCAGCAACAATACTGGCGCATCTTTCACCCAGGCTTGATTGCCTGCCACCAGACAATCAAACGCTAGTTGCCAGGCTTTGGCATCCGTATTTTTATTCCATACAATAAAACGCCAAGGCTGATCACCAAAGCAGGAAGGCGCCCAGCGCGCAGCTTCAAGTAGTGCAAGCACCTGTTCATGTGAAACTAGTTTTGCCGCATCGTAAGCCCTACCACTCCAACGGTTAGCAATTGTTGCATCGATGGGCACTTGCGTAATGGCTGGGTTATGCATGATATTAAGCCCTTAAAAATGGATAATCAGTGTAACCTTTTTCAGTACCACCATAAAAGGTATTTGCATCAGCTTCGTTTAACGGTGCATCGGCTTGAAAGCGTTCCACTAAATCCGGATTAGCGATAAATGGTACACCATAGGCAACGGCATCTGCGTGACCACTGGCAATCGCGGCATTACCACGTTGCTTATCGTAAGACAGGTTTGCAATGTAAGGGCCCTTAAAGTGCTGACGAAAAGCATCAAAATCAAAGGGGTCAGCAATGCCGCCGCCATGAATACCGCCCTCTACCGCATGCAGGTAAGCCAGCTTAAATACGTTAAGCGCATCGGCCACATAATTAAACAGCGCCTGCGGGTTACTATCATGCATGTCATTAAACGGGTTTACTGGTGAAAGACGCACACCCACTTTATCGGCGCCGGCAACCTCCACCACAGCTTTAGTCACTTCAAGCAACAAACGCGCTCTATTTTCAAAACTTCCGCCGTAGTTATCCGTACGCTTATTACTGCCGTCGCGTAAAAATTGGTCTAATAAATAACCGTTAGCAGCATGCACCTCAACGCCATCAAAACCTGCGGCAAGGGCGCTTTTAGTCGCATGCACATAGTCTGCAACAATACTGGTTAACTCACTGGCATCTAGTGCGCGCGGCGCAACATAATCAACCAAGCCTTGATAAGTGAATGCCTGACCTGCTGGTTTAATTGCTGAAGGTGCCACAGGCAGCGCACCATTTGGCAATAAACTTGGGTGAGAAATACGCCCCACATGCCAGAGCTGAATCACGATTTTTCCGTCTTTGGCATGTACGGCATCTGTTATTTTTTTCCAGCCCGCAATTTGGGCATCTGTGTAAATGCCAGGTAATGCTGGATACCCATGCGCCATGGTAGAAATCGGTGTGGCCTCGGTAATTATCAAGCCCGCAGAGGCGCGCTGCTCATAATAAGTTGTATTCAAGGGTTGCGGTACACCGCCCTCACCTGCACGGTTTCGCGTCAGCGGCGCCATGACAATGCGGTTTTTTAATTCAATACTACCCAACTTGGTTGGGGAAAATAAATCTTTGGTCATTCGGTAATCCTTGAGTTATGAAACATTCCGGTTGAATCCTATTTGGCTTTAACGCCTTCTAACAACAGCGTCACTTCAATATCATCACCCACGGGCGCATTTGGTTTTGTCATCCAGCTAAAACCGTAGTCAGAAGCCTTGATAGTAGTGCGCGCTTCAAAACCAGAACGCTCACCACCCCATGGGTCTGATCCAAAACCTAACACTTTAAAAGGGAAGGCGATTTCTTTAGTAACGCCATGCAACGTAAATTTTCCGGTTATTACACCTTCTGTCGCTGTTTTAGCCTCAACTTTACTACTAACAAAGCTGATTTCACCAAAATTGACTGCATCCAGATATTCCGGCTTTTTAATATGGTCATCTCGCTTAGCATGACCTGTGCTAATACTGGCTACGCTAATTTTGGCATCGATACTAGAGTTTGCTAGATTATCACGGTCAATTTTAATCACACCTTTAACATCATTAAAGCTACCTGAAGTTTTAGCGACCACATGACGTATGCTGAAATTAGCAAAGCTATGTGCTGGGTCAATATTGTAAGTTTCGCTAGCGGCAAAAGCTGCGCCACTCAAAAACAAGGCTGATACTGCGGTAAATATAGTTATTTTCATGATGTTACCTTTCATTATAAATATTTTCAGTTAGTTGCATGATTACTTAACTACATGGAGACTGCTAAAACTTATCAATAGTTGCTTAAATCTACTCACCTAAATCTACTCACCTAGCATGGGCAAATCAAACCATAACATTTCTGCATTTAATTGCGCGGTAATTTCAACGCTAGTTTCGTTTTCAATTTTTGCCGCATCGCCAGCTTTAAGCAGATTTCCTGCACATAACACTTCACCAGCCACCACCTGCAAATAAGCACAACGCTTTTGTTGCAACGGCACACTAAGTTTATGCTCGGCATCTAATACGGTAGCGTATAAGTCAACGGCTTGCTGTATGGTAATTGCACCCTTTCGCCCATCTGGCGAGGCAATTAAACACCACTGATTATGCTTTTGTTTATCAGAAAAATGTTTTTCCTCATAAGACGGCACTAAATTAGTTTGTGCCGGTGTAATCCATATCTGTAACAAGTGCGCTTCACTTTCAGCCGAAGCGTTTATCTCGCTATGCCGAATACCCGAGCCTGCCGTCATGCGTTGCACATCCCCGGCATGGATTACTGAGCCATTACCCATGCTATCTCGATGCGTTAATTCACCCGTTAGCATATAGGTGATAATTTCCATATCACGATGTGAGTGCATGCCAAACCCTCCGCCAGTAGCTATCTTATCCTCGTTAATCACGCGTAGCACTGAATAACCCATATGTGCGGGGTCGTAGTATTCTGCAAATGAAAAAGAATGATAGCTATCTAACCATCCATGGTTAGCGTGGCCACGATCCTGAGATTTTCTAATTGTAATCATATATAATTATTCAAACCTTTTGAATTTATAATCGCATGTTATATATAGAGCAACAACATTCATAGCTAATAATTTTGTATTAAATGTTCAAATAATTTGATTGATATTCCATTAAAAAATCATGATGCTTAAAATTTCCATTGACGCTTTAGAGGTTATCGACGCCATTGCACGCAAAGGCAGTTTTGCCGCGGCAGCTGAGTCTTTATTCCGCGTGCCATCCGCCCTCACCTATACCGTTAGAAAATTAGAAGCTGATTTAGGCGTCACGTTATTTGACCGTAGCGGGCATCGAGCAAGCCTCACCGAAGCTGGTGCGGAGCTGCTGAACGAAGGTCGCCACTTACTAGACGCAGCGCAGGCCTTAGAGTCCCGTGTTAAGCGAATCGCTACCGGCGTTGAAACCGACATCGGCATAGCCATCAGTGATCTATTCAACACCGGACCTATTTACGAAATTTTGCAAGACTTTTACGCACAGGGTTTTGGCACTCGCGTTAAACTCATGCGCGAAGTATTTGGCGGCAGTTGGGACGCCCTGCTTTCCGGCCGTGCCGACATATCGATTGGCGCCCCTGGCGAAGCGCCATCCGGCGGCGGTTACTCAACAAAACTATTAGGCCATCTTGATTTTGTATTTGCCGTTGCTACAAACCATCCTCTCGCCACCTTTACAGAACCATTAGATAATCAAGACATTATTCAACATCGCGCCGTTGCCGCTGCTGATAGCTCGCGCAATTTACCGCCACGGACTTCAGGCATACTTTCAGGGCAAGATGTACTTACCGTACCTGATATGCAAAGTAAATTAGAAGCCCAAGTGATTGGCCTTGGGGTTGGCTACCTGCCAAAAAAACTCGCGCAACGTTATGTCGAGCAAGGTAAACTTATCATTAAACGAGTCGCAGAACCCAAAACGCTCGCACCTACTTTTTTAGCTTGGCGCAATCATCGTAAAAGCAGCATGGGCAAAGCACAACAATGGTTATTAAAGCGGTTTGAGCGTTTATCGCTGGAACAGCTCTTGATGTAGAGCCAAAATACTTAAGTCCATTAAAAAAACCAATGAATCTAAACCAAACCGACACAGACTTTATGCAACAAGCGCTTGAGTTAGCGCGTATTGCCGCAGACGCAGGCGAAGTACCTGTAGGCGCCATTGTTGTAAAAGATGGTGTAATCATCGGGCGCGGTAGCAATGCACCCATTAGCACAAGCGACCCTACGGCACACGCCGAAATTCGCGCCATGCGCGATGCCGCAACACATTTAGGCAATTATCGTTTAGTTGACTGCACCCTGTATGTCACATTAGAGCCCTGCGCCATGTGTACGGGGGCAATCCAGCATGCACGTATCGCCAGACTAATTTATGGCGCAAGTGACCCCAAAACAGGCGCTTGTGGCAGTGTAGTAAATTTAATGGCAGAACCTAAACTTAACCACCATACAGACATTACAAAGGGTGTGTTAGCGCAAGAGTGCGGTGCCATGCTCTCTGCTTTTTTTTCAGCCAGACGTAAAAAATCAACAGTATCGCGCCCATAAAAAAACCCGCTAACTGACAAGCGGGTTTTTAGTAAATCTACAAGCTGAACTACTTAGTCATTACTGCCCATTAAACCCATCAATAGATGCAACAGACTAGTGAACAAGTTGTAGATGCTCAAGTAAAGCCCTAAAGTTGCCATGACATAATTGGTTTCACCACCATTAACAATACGGCTAACATCATACAAAATAAAACCTGAGAATAAAATCACGCCAATAGCAGATAAAGCCAGCGCCATTGCTGGAATTTGCAAGAAAATGTTAGCTAGTGATGCCACAATCAGCAAAACAATACCTACCAGCAAAAACTTACCCATGAAGCTGAAATCTTTTTTGCTGGTGCTAGCAATACTTGCCAGCGTTAAAAGAATAATCCCTGTGCCGCCAGCAGCTAGGCCTACAATTTGCGCACCATTGTTTAAATGCAAAGCGTGTTGCAAAATTGGACCAAGTAGCAAGCCCATTAAAAAGGTTAAACCTAGCAACAAAACTACGCCCACACTACTATTACGATTAGCCGAAATTGCCGCAAACATGCCATACATTACGGCCATTGCGCCAATGGCAAAAATAAATGGGTGCTGTTGAACAAAGGCAAAATTTAAACTCATGCCAATAAACGCGCCAATGACCGTTGGTATCATGGTTAAACCTAATAACGCGTAGGTATTACGCAAAACTTTATTGGTTGCTAACTGAGCCGATTCAGTACGGCCTAATACTGGGGTGTTGTCAAACATTGTTGTTTCCTTTAAAAATTAAACACTACGGACAGTAAGATAACGATTAACGACATAAGTTTCAAGTTAAATTATTAAGGGCATCTCTAAAAACTCAAGTTCCGATGCTAACAAGGCGCGAACAAAATTATGACGCTGCCTATATTTGATAATGTAAGGCGAATTTTTTTTGTGTAACGCCGCATAGAGACGGAATTTTTTAGAGGTGCCCTTAAGCGAACAACTCACCTTCGGCCACGCCGACTTGCGCCACCTGATGCACCGCATCTACAAATGCTGCACTTTCATGCAACTGATCCATCGTTGGGGGTTGCCTATGCCCGTGCATGCGCGCTAATCGGCTTAAACTTTGTGCTGAAATCGTCCATTTAAGGTTGGCTAGCAGTTCATCCGCCATTGCCGGTTGATTACACAACAATACCATGTCACAGCCTGCGCTCAGGGCAGCCAAGGCGCGCGTTGTCACATCTCCACCCGCTGTGGCGGCCTCCATACTTAAATCATCACTAAAAATCACGCCATTAAAACCTAGCCGCTCACGCAGGATTTTTTGTAGCCAGCGCGTTGAAAAACCAGCCGGCTTATCATCCACTTTCGGGTAAATCACATGTGCAGGCATAATGGCCTGTATGCCGTCATCAATCAGCATTCTAAACGGCTGCATATCTTGCTGTGCAATCTGATCAAACTCACGCTCATCTACAGGCATGCTGACGTGAGAATCTGCCACCACAAAACCATGACCAGGAAAATGCTTACCCACTGCTGCCATACCTGCTTTTTTAAGGCCTTGCATCAGCGCAAAGGCTAATTCACTAATGGCATGTGCGTCTAAATGAAACGCGCGGTCGCCAATCACTAAGCTATCGCCATAATCCATATCCAACACTGGCGTAAAACTAAAATCTATACCATGCGCACGCAGTTCGGCCGCTAAAATCCAGCCCGCCTCTTTAGCCAGTTCTTTAGCTTTTTTCGGGTTTTTGTCCCAAATTTTGCCAAATTCACGCATCGGTGGAATTTTAGTAAAGCCATCTCTAAAACGCTGTACGCGACCGCCTTCGTGATCAACCGCTATCAACAAAGGTGGCTGCCGAACCGCATGAATACTGGCAGTAAGCGCTTTTAATTGCGCGTTATTTTCATAATTGCGCTTAAATAGAATCACACCACCAACTAGGGGATGCTGTAAACGGCGAATATCATCGGCTGTCAATTCTGTACCGACGACATCTAACATCACTGGACCTAAACTCATGAAATCTCTTTTCTCAATCTTCTTTTCTAACATCTAATTTATCACGCAAATAATCGCCGCTTAGGTTAATCGCTAAAATCAAACTCATCAAGCAGCCACCTACAATTAACACATAATGGGGTGCTACCAGCATATAACGCACGGCATCACGCAGCATTGCTCCCCAAGAGGCATTGGGTGCCTGTAGCCCTAAGCCAAGGAAAGACAAGCTCGCTTCAGCAATCATCACACTGGCTAAGCTATAAGTGGCTTCTACAACTAAAACTGAAGCCAATAACGGCAGTATATGTCGAAACAGCAAACGCGGAACACTTGCGCCCAACGATTGAGCGGCCAGCACATGCTGACGATTGCGTAAACTCATGGTTTGCCCACGGGTGAGTCGCGCATAGCTCACCCATCCGGTTAAACACAATGCCATGATTAAATTAGTTAAACTTGGGCCAAGCACCGCAGCAAACGCAATCGCTAATAAAATACCCGGAAAAGCCAAAAACACATCGGTAATTTGCATCAAAACCGCATCCACCTTGCCGCCATAGAACCCAGCCAACAAACCGACGAACACACCAACACTCATCGTAATGACGGTAACAACCAGCGCCACAAAAAAAGACACTTCAACGCCACTTAAAATACGCGCCAACACATCACGGCCTAAGTCATCCGCGCCAAACCAGTGATTTGCACTCGGATTATTCAAGATAACATTCAAATCAATGGCGTTTGGGTTTAGCTGCAATAAGTGCCCGGCTAATACGGCTATTAGCCACAAACCTAAAATTGAATAGGCAAAAATTTTCATTGATCTAATTTCGTATCCATCGATTAAAATATCTTAAGCAGAGCCACTAAACACTGCGCACTCTTGGATCTGCCAACCGATATAAAATATCTGTGCATAAATTCACCACCACATAGCTCAGCGCCACCACCAGTACGCAAGCCTGCGTCACTGGGTAATCACGCTTTTCTATACTCTCCACCAATAACCGCCCGATGCCATCCCAACTAAATATCGTTTCAGTAATCACCGTACCTGCCAGCAAACTACCCATCTGCAAACCGACAATGGTAATAATCGGCAATAATGCAGCGCGCAAGGCATGACGTAAAATCACGGTTTTTTCGCTTAACCCTTTGGCACGCGCGGTGCGAATATAGTCGTCATTGAGCACCTCCAACAGACTGGTGCGCGTCATGCGCGTAAGTATTGCACTCAAACCAAACCCTAATGTGACGGCAGGTAAAATAATTGATGTGCTGGAATCCATACCGCTCACAGGCAACCAGCCCAGCCAAACAGCAAAAATCAACATGAGCATGGGGCCGAGCCAAAATGCGGGCATGGCAGATAATCGCACTGAAACAATGGTTACAATAAAATCTTGCCAATGGTTTGCTTTAAGCGCGGCATAAATGCCTAAGGGCACGCCAACAACCAGCCCGATCATTAAAGATAACAACGCGAGTTTTACTGTCGCAGGATAACGCGTTTTTAGCAGGTCAATAATCGGCGTTTTAGTGTGAATAGACTGACCGAAATCGCCATGTGCCAGCTTGCTTAAATAACTGCCAAACTGCTGGATCAGCGGTTGGTTCAAGCCCAAATCTGCACGTAATGCTGCACGGTCAGCGCTACTGGCAGATTCACCCAACATGACCTCTACCGGGTCACCTGGCACCAAATGTATCAGTAGAAATGTAAGTAATAACACGCCAAAAATAACGGTGATAAAATTCATAAAACGGCGTAGCAATGACATGTTGCTTAGTTTTCTACAATCGATACTGGCGTACCAATTTCAACCAAATTAAACAGCTCAACTAGATCTGCATTACGCATACGAATACATCCATGTGAGGCCGCCTGCCCCAACGCAACATCATCTGGCGTGCCGTGTATGTAAATATGCCGCTGCATGGTATCTACATTACCCAAGCGATTTTTGCCTACCTCGGTGCCAGAAAGCCACAAAATACGCGTCAAAATCCAATCGCGGTTCGGAAACTCAGCCATCAGCGCTGGCGTGCAAATTTCACCCGTAGCGCGGCGCCCAACAAACACAGCATTCATAGGTGTATTTGCACCAATCTTGGCACGAATAATATGTTCACCCAGTGGCGTACAACCGCTATTTTTCTCACAACCTACGCCGTTAGCAGCCGTTGAAATGCTGTATTGCGCTTTTACGCCGCCTACATCATCGTATAGCGTTAAGGTTTGGCGGGGGATAGAAATTTCAATGTGCATATTAAACATTCTCCAATAGTCTTTTGCAAACCTGTATTTTCGTCTTGCTTATTCTTCACTTCTGACGGTTTGTAATGCGGCATGGAGCGACATAGGAGCTTTCTTTTTTTTATACCCAGTTTGTAGGGGGTTTACGTGAAGTATGAAACACACGTAAAATTTCAACCGTATTATATTTAATGCGGTACGGTACTAAATACGGCGTATTGCTAATCACCAACTCGCGCGTACCTAACACGCGACCAGAGCGCCCCAATGCGGGTTGTTGCGACAATAGGTTTACTTGCGTATAAATGGTTTTTACTACTTGGCTTGCCGCTACCGGGTTATCTTGTGCAATGTAACTTGCAATTTCGTCTAAATTACGCAGCGCTGTTTTTAGCCAGATGATTTGCATCGCTATTTATTGAGCTTTCCACTTGTCTAATACGGCTTTTACTTCTGCGTCACTGGCAAAGTCACCTGTTTCAGCTTCTTGAATCGCTTGGTGAATTTCTGCAATTTGCCATTCGTTACTATCCACATAGGCTTTTATTGCCTCTGCCGCCAAAAATGAGCGGCTGCGGTGTGTAGATTCCGCTAGCTTTTCTAGCTTATCCTTCACAGCATCATCTAATCTTAGCGTTACAGTTGTGCTCATGATTTTCTCCTAAAATACATTGTGTACAATATAACACATTGTCATTTTTTGTATGTTATTGTAGCTAAATCATCCCAATTGCCATCAGGTTTAGGCGCGTAATTTTTAATGTTTTTATTAAAAGCGGCAAACTGTCCTTCATACCATAAGGGAATATACGGTAATTGCTCATGAATTCTAGACGTTGCAAAAGCCCAATCTTCTTTTGCAAGCAGACTGTCCAACTTAGTGTCTGCAAAGCGTCCACGGTTAAAGCCATGGGGTGGGAAGTTTTGCGAGCTAAAAGCTTTGGTATAAATTTCAGGTGTTTTAATACCAACCCATGTCAGCCCAAACAATTGAAACTCACCTTGTTTTACATCTTCAAAAAACGTACCCCAATCCAGACTGTGAATCTCTAAATCAATGCCAGCCGGCTGCATCTGCGCTTGTAATATGGTAGCAAAGCGTACGCGTTGTGCATCGGTCGAGGTTTTATAAACCAATTTAAGCGGGAGTTTAACGCCGGCTTCAATCAGCAACTGTCTGGCTTTTGCCGGGCTGTATTCATACGGCGTTAAATTAGCGTTACCTGCATAATGCTCTGGTGGTAAAATCGCGCCCGCCAGCCGTGTGTTTTTAACCATCACCTGCGCTATGATTGCCTGGCGGTTCATGGCATACGCAACGGCCTGTCTCACTTTAAGGTTTTTCAAAAGTGAATCTTGCAGATTCAAACCAAGGTAAGAAAAATTAGCCCCTTGGCTTGTGCTAACCGTAATTTCAGGTTTGGTTTGCAGGTGTTTGATTAGCTCTGGCGGCAAATCACCTTGCAGTAAATCCACCTCGCCACGTAGAAGCTTGAGTACGCGCACCGTTGGGTCTTTCACCTCAATTAAAGCAATCACCTGCCCATCTGTCATTCTTTTTAAAAGCAGCTTGTTTTGCCAGCTCACAAACTGCAACACCCCACTACCAATAGGATGATGCGAAAAGTCATGATTTTTTTCAATTAAATCTTGCGGCAAAATACCAATAATCAACTTGGCAGGAAAGTGCTTATCAGCTTGTTTTAATTGAAAAAGCACCGTGTTTTCATTCTCAACTTCAATGCTTTTTATATTAGAAAATTCGGCAGTGTGTGGCGAGTTTTTAAGCTGAGCTAACGAATCGTAGGTTGCCTTGACGTCGCGTGCCGTGAGTGGCTTGCCGTGATGAAACGGCGCGCGGGCTTTGTTCAAAGTAAAACGATATTGATAAGGATTAACTTCAACCCACGACGCTAACCGTGGTACGGGCTTTGATTGTGCATCAAAATCAACCAAGGGCTGATAAATGAGCCGATTAACTCGCTCCGATGCTGCGTCGCTTGCGTAACGCGGGTCTAAATTCAACGGTGCTTGCGTCACTACAAATTGAATTGGTGTAGAAACGGGAGTTGGGGCATTCGTATGTGTTTGATTGCAACCGCATAACAGCAATACACATAAGCCAATGATGAAATACAGTATTTTCATAAATTGGCTGTCACTATAAAGGGCTACCTCTGCGTAAATTTTTTTAAATTATCAATTAAATTAAAAATATCTAATTTAACCCAGATAAGTCATTAGAACCGAGCCATCCCTTCCTCCTTGCGGTGGGAAGGTTAGCAAGGGGAATGTTAGCATGAGGTAGCGTAACGATATTGCCACGTTCCAACCTCTCCCTAACCCTCACCCTTTAAGCTGGGCGTGGTATTTAGCCTGCTAAATAATCTCGGTTTAAAAGCTTAACTTGTAAGGATTATCCCATACTGTTCGTTTAACCGTTCGTGGTGAGCTTGTCGAACCATCAGCTACTCACCAAGAGCCCTTCGACATGCTCAGGGCGAACGGGATTTTTCTTAAACAATAGTATTGAGGATTACCCGTTATTCAGCATTTAGATGCGTAGGTATTAGCGGTTATTAAAAAAAGCAATGTTCATCACTCTGTCATTTACAAAAGTGATTTCTGTTTCTTTGTAAGTGTTTTTAGGGTCGTATTTCACTATGTTTTTGTAATACCACATTTCAACTTTTACTGGTTTGGATTTTTTTTCATCCGCGCCGGCTCTGAGCATCACTGTAGATGCGCCAGAAGGTTTAACAGATTGTGCTTTTTTAAAAGGTTTTCCTAGTTTATCGGTAACAATTTTCATTGATTTACCACTGAACGCATTCAAAAATTCATTCTCTGTGTAGGCGTTAACTTTAGGCGGTGCGGCATGTGCGCTAGAAAGTGTTACAGCGAGTAATGTGCCCATTGCAAAGCTTAAACATAATTTTTTTATACTTGTTTTAATTGTCATTGTAGTTAATTGCATTTTTATCTCCAAAATATAGCGTTTTATTATCTCATTTATTAAGTTTTAAGCATAACAAGTATGATTAGTTCACCTCTAGCTTTAGCCCATCGTAGCCCACAAATACCTTATCGGGTAACTTTGCACTTAATTCTGAATACTCAAGCTCGTGTGTCATGTGAATTAAGTAAGTTGAATCAGCGCCTATCAGACCTGCATAGCGTAGATTTTGTTCCAAATTTATATGGCTATAATGCGTTTTATAACGCAAGCAATCTAAAAGCAAAACCTTTAAACCTTGAAGCATCTGTAATGAGGTTTCTGGAATCTCTGATACGTCTGTCAGGTAAGCTATATCACCGATTCTGTAGCCAAAAATAGTACTGTTTCCATGCTTAACAGGTATTGGTTGAATCGTTTGTTCAAATAATTGAAAAGGCTGGTTGACTGGGTTTATTTTAAGAACGGGCATATCCCAAAAGTCACTAGGCTCACGCAAGGTGTAGCCAAATTTATCTGCAATATGTGTCATGGCCTCCGGGCTGCCATAAAGAGGAATTTGGGCGCGTTGCAGTTGGCAAAAACTACGTAAATCATCTATGCCATGAAGGTGGTCGGCATGCGTGTGCGTATAAAGCACCGCATCGACGTTTGTTAGCCCTTCTCTTAATGCTTGCTGACGTAAGTCCGGACCGGTGTCGATCAGTATTGTCTTACCGTTATCAAGCTTGATAATACTGGAACAGCGGGTTCTGTGATTACGTTTATCGTGAGATGTACAGGTGCTACACTGGCAGCCTATCATTGGCGTGCCTGCGCTGGAGCCTGCGCCTAGTATGGTTAATTGCATTCAGCACCCTATTCGCAAGTAAGCAATTCAGCCCAGTGCTTAGGGCGTCGCATGTTTAAACAAGCGAAAGAAATTTTGTGTAGTTGCTACAGATACTTCTTCAAATGAAATGCCGCGTAGTTTTGCGATTTCTTCAGCCACGTGTTTAACGTAACCGGGCTGATTTATTTTTCCGCGATACGGAACCGGCGCTAGATAGGGTGAATCAGTTTCAACTAAAATTCTATCTAGGGGCACTGTCTGTGCGACTTCTTTAATCGTCAATGCATTTTTAAAAGTAACGATACCTGAAAAAGAAATATAAAACCCAAGCGCAATGGCTTGTAAAGCGATCTCTAGATTTTCAGTAAAGCAGTGCATCACACCGCCTACCTGCTGCGCATTTTCTTCGGTCATGATGCGTATGGTGTCTTCTGCCGAAGCGCGCGTATGAATAATCAACGGCTTTCCGCATTCAATCGCTGCGCGTATATGGTTGCGAAAGCGCGTGCGTTGCCACTCTAAATCACCCGTGAGTCTGAAGTAATCTAAGCCAGTTTCACCTATCGCAACCACTTTGGGATGGTTCGCAAGTGCGACTAGTGTCTCTACACTGGGCTCTTCAATATTCTCGTAATCGGGATGCACACCAACTGACGCATAAAAATTATCGTTGGTTTCGGCCAAGGCTAAGACTTGTGGAAAATCTGGCAGCGTTACCGAAATGCAGAGTGCATGCCCTACCCCGTTATCTTGCATCGACTGCTTGATAGCGGGGAGGTTTGCGGCTAGTTCAGGAAAATTAAGGTGACAGTGGGAATCAACGAGCATAGCGGTCTTGTAACGTATACATATTCTTTTTTAATTACATGGTGTGCGTAGTACGCGATGATTTTAATGCGTTGCCAAGCAGGCCTTCAATTTTATTACGAGCCTCTAGGCCGCCACTTTGGTCATTAAATTGCACGCCTATGCCTTGTGGTTTATTACCCTGAGTAGTCGGTGTAATCCACACGACATGCCCAACCACCTTAAGCTTAACGGGGTCATCTATCAAACTTAACAGCATAAAAACTTCTTCACCCATATTAAACGGCTTGGTGGTGGGGATAAACAGCCCGCCACCGTCTAAAAAAGGCATATAAGCTGCGTATAGCGCGGCTTTTTCTTTAATGGCAAGCGAGAGCACGCCAGGTTTAGGCGCGCTTGAACTTCTAAATTCGTCTTGTGTATCTTCAGCCATCATTTATCTCAGCAAGTTAAAGGGCTATCAAGATTGAAAAATCTTGGTATATTCAAGAAGTAAGCCTTCCATTTGCAACTCATGATTTAATGGATGCAAAGCAAGTTTACGGTATTCGTTCGTTTTCTTCTGCATTTCAAACAATCGGCTTAAGTTTACCTTTTCAGCCAGTGCTTGCAAAGCATTAACATACTGTAAATGGTAACGTGTTTGCTGCCCTAGCTTAATGGCGACAATATCATATATCCATTTTTGGATAGCAATAATGCCGGTTTCTACTGAACTAGCAATTAAAGCAGGTGCTGCAATGTGTGGTTCCAGCTTGTGCCCAAGGCTTAATAGTCGCCATGTTTCAGTGCGCTGTTTAAACTGAGCTTGCTCAATAAACACTTTGATTGGTGACCCTTCCAAATATGCTAGCTGTTGCTGGGCATGATCGACACCCTGCGCATTTAGCCATGCCAGTGACTGTTTTTCATCTGGCACAGGCATGTTAATTTTATGGCAGCGGCTAATAATAGTTGGTAGCAAGCGTTGCATTTGGTGAGAAACTAAAATAAAAACAACACCGGGCGCAGGCTCTTCTAACACTTTGAGCAGTGCATTTGCTGAGGCCAAATTAAGCGCTTCAGCCGGGTGAATCAGCACAATTCTTAAGCCGTTACTACGGTGACTTGATAAGCTTAAAAAGTCATTTAACTCACGCACTTGTGCAACAGAAATTTGCGTTTTTTTCTTGGTTTTTTTGGCAGGTGCGCCCTCTTCTTCAGACTCGGACTCTTGCTCAGGGCTAAGTAAACGAAAGTCTGGATGGCTTTCGTCATTAAACCAATTACAACTTGAACATAGCCCACAAGCTTTGCTATCGACACTTTTATTTGAACATAATAATGCCTGGCTAAAATGACGTGCAAAATCATATTTGCCAATCCCGGCTCGCCCATGCAGTAAAAGCGCATGCGGCAAACGTTGGCCGTCTTGATGTAAACGCTGCCAAACATCCGACTGCCAAGGATAAATGTATTTAATATTATTCATATAAATTATATTGTTGAAATAATATCTTCAACCGATTTATAAACTTCATCTAGTGGCCTATTGGCATCAATGACTCTAAATCTTGTCGGGTTTTCACGGGCGCGTTGTAAATATGCGTTACGAATACGCGTAAAAAAATCTGCAGACTCGCGCTCAAATTTATCTGGGGCACGCGCGGTAGATAGGCGTTGCAAACTCACGTCCACTGGCACGTCGAATAATAGCGTCAGGTCTGGCTGCAAATCGCCGTGCACCCACTGCTCTAATAATTCAATTTTTGAGGCCAACACCCCTTTTGCTCCGCATTGATAGGCATAGGTAGCATCGGTGAAGCGATCTGACAGCACATAAGCACCACGCGCCAATGCCGGCGCAATCACATTGGCTATATGTTCACGCCGTGCGGCAAACATCAGTAAGGTTTCAGTTTCTGGGTGCATGGTTTCGTGTAGCAATAGCTCACGCAAACGCTCACCTAGCGCAGTTCCACCGGGTTCGCGCGTAGAAACCACTTCTAACCCCCGTGCTTTAAAGCTTCGAATAATCGTTGGAATATGCGTACTTTTGCCCGCACCATCCATGCCTTCTAATGTAATAAATTTTGCTGTCATCTTTTTATTTTTTCAACTGAAAACGTACCACGGCTCTATTATGTTCAACTAAATTATTAGAAAAAACATGGCTGCCATCACCCTTGCCCACAAAGTAAAGTGCTTTAGTTTTTTCTGGATGCAAAGCGGCCTCAATGGCGGCAAGCCCGGGCATCGCAATAGGCGTAGGTGGCAGGCCACCCCTAGTGTAAGTATTGTAAGGGGTATCGATCGATAAGTCTTTTTTACGAATGTTGCCATTAAATTGTAAACCCATGCCGTAAATTACCGTAGGGTCGGTTTGCAAACGCATGCCTAAACGCAAGCGATTGACAAAAACGCCAGCAATCATGGGTCTTTCACTGGCTTTTCCAGTTTCTTTTTCAATGATTGAAGCCATAATTAAAGCCTGATAACTATTTTTATACGGCAAATTTGTCTCACGTTTTTGCCATGCACGCGCAAGTTTTGACTGCATGGCGTTATAACTGATGGTTAATAAGGCGATATCTGTAGTGTTACGATTGAAATAGAATGTATCAGGAAAAAACAAGCCCTCAGCAACCTTGTATGGCGAACCCACAAGTTGCAATATTTCAGCTTCTGACAGGTTAACAATCGTTTGCTTAACGGCATCGTTGTTAGCAAGTCGCTGTCGCATTTGCTCAAAAGTGTGGCCTTCAATAAAAGTGACACTGCCTTGCGTTGTTTTACCATGGTTAAGCGATAACAATAAGTGGTAAGGTGAAATGTTTTTATTTAGCGTGTAATTGCCAGCCTGCAAATACTGTTCTTTATTCAGTAACTTAGCTATCAAGATAAAACGCCACGGCTCTGTTAGCACGCCTTGCGCAACCAATTGATTGGCAATACTTCTTAAACCACTTTGTGGTTCAATAAAAATCTCCTGGCTCTTGGGTTGTAGCTTTAATGGTGAAATCGCGTAATAGGTAAGCCAAGCGCCTGCAACAAACATACAGATGCTACCTAGCAATAGCCATCTTTTAATACGTTTAATCATGAATAAGGGCATTTCTTATGATTGAAGCGAGTTTTTGTTGCGGCCAGGATTTTGCACCAATGCTATTAACTTGAAATGCACCATATAGGCTGTTACATATAATCACTTCATCGGCCTGCAATAATTGATCTAAGGTTATTGATGTCACCTCAACCGTTAGGTTCAATACACTTTCCAGCCATAATATGCGCTGTCTGGTAATGCCGGCAACACCACACAGCGTTAAAGCAGGCGTGATTAACTTATTATCAAAACGGGCAAAAATATTGCTCATCGTGCACTCAATCACATGCCCTTGCTGATCTAAAAGCAAACCATCAAATATGGCATCTTCACGCCACTCCATGCGCGCGAGTACATTTTCAAGACGATTAAGATGTTTAATGCCAGCCAGTTTAGGTTGTGTTGCTAATCGTGTTTCGCATACACGCAAATTCACACCCTGCGTATAATTAAGCGCAGCATATTGTGGCATGGCAGACTTAATCACGGCTCGGGTTGGCGCAGTAACGGCTGGCGGTGCGTAACCTCGATCACCCTCGCCTCTGGTAATGATTATTTTAGCGACTTTAGTTTCATTTTCATCAAACGCGTTGACTGGAAACAATTGTTGCAAATCATTCATCAGCAGTTCAGCGCTTGGGCAAACAATACCAATTGCCGCACAATCAGCGACTAATTTTTGATAATGTAATGGCCAGTTGACGGGCAAGCCGTTGCGTATTTGCATTGTGCGAAAAACGCCATCGCCATAAGCAAAACCGCGATCAAAAGCTGAAATTGCCTGATCAAAACTACCGTTAATTAAAAATGTGCGATGGTGGGACATAAGGCGTAATTATAGGGCGTATTAACTCAACGTATAGCCACACTGATAAAAAAAGCCTGCGGCTTTTTATGTACGCAGGCTTTTTTGAGCGATAAAAAGATAGCTGTTACATTTTTTTAAATACCAAACTACCGTTTGTGCCGCCAAAACCAAAGTTGTTTTTCAATGCATATTCAATTTTCATGTCGCGTGCAGTATTGGCACAAAAATCCAAATCACACTCAGGATCTTGATTGAAAATGTTAATGGTTGGTGGTGATACTTGGTTGTAAACAGAAAGTACGGTAAACACTGACTCCAAGCCGCCTGCGCCGCCTAGCAAATGCCCGGTCATGGATTTAGTAGAATTAACCACCAGCTTGTAAGCATATTCGCCAAAGGCGGCTTTAATGGCATTGGTTTCATTAGAATCACCCAATGGCGTTGAAGTGCCGTGTGCATTGATAAACTGTACAGCGCTAGGGTCAATGCCAGCGTTGTTCATCGCGTTGCGCATAGATCGGCGCGGGCCATCCATATTAGGCGCTGTCATATGATACGCATCGGCACTCATGCCATAGCCGCTTAGCTCAGCGTAAATTTTTGCGCCGCGCGCTTTGGCATGCTCATATTCTTCAAGCACCAGCACGCCTGCACCCTCGCCTATTACAAAGCCATCACGGTCTTTATCCCAAGGACGGCTTGCAGTTGCCGGGTCATCATTACGCGTTGAAAGCGCACGTGATGCGGCAAAACCACCAACGCTTAAGCGTGTAATCGCGGCTTCTGCCCCACCTGCAATCATCACATCAGCATCACCGTATTCAATCATACGTGATGCATCACCAATTGAGTGCGTGCCTGTTGTACAAGCCGTAACAATGGCGACATTTGGACCTTTTAAACCAAACATGATGCTCAAATTACCTGAAATCATGTTAATAATAGTGCCTGGAATAAAAAACGGCGATATTTTACGCGGGCCTGACGCTTGATATAGGATATCCGTATCTTCAATAAGCTGCATACCACCAATACCAGAGCCAATTGAAACACCAATGCGCTCAGCGTTTTCTTCAGTCACTTCAAGGCCTGAATCTTTAAATGCCTCAATGCCAGCCGCTAGACCGTATTGAATAAACGTATCCATTCGCCGCGCATCTTTTGCTGAAATAAAGTCTTCAGCATTAAAGTCTTTCACTTCACCAGCAATGGTTGAAGTAAAAGCACTTGCATCAAATTTAGTGATTTTTGTAATGCCGGATTTTCCAGCAAGAATGTTATCCCAGGCAGTTTTAACACCAATGCCAACCGGTGAAACCACGCCAAGGCCCGTGACGACTACTCTACGTTTAGACATTAAAAAGTCTCAAGTTAAATTTATAAGCTTAGATTTATACAGCGGAAAAGTAAAAAGCAGTAAGCCCAAACGAGCTTACTGCTTCAAAATGAACTTACTTGAGGTTAGTATTGATGTAATCAATCGCTAATTGAACTGTAGTGATTTTTTCTGCTTCTTCATCAGGAATTTCACAGTCAAATTCTTCTTCTAGTGCCATCACCAATTCAACTGTATCTAGTGAGTCAGCACCTAAATCATCAACAAATGATGATGCATTTTTAACATCAGCTTCATTTGCACCCAGTTGTTCTGCAACAATTTTTTTAACGCGTTGTTCGATGTCAGACATCCAATTACCCCTTTAATAAAAAATAGCTCAATATAAAAATAGTTTAGCTAAGTCGGTATTCTACCAAAACTCAACAATAATACAAAAAACTTAATGCTAGTACTACAAACTTAATTGCAAGCTTTAACCGTGGTTTGCTTAAACCATCAGCATGCCACCGTTCACGTGAATAGTTTCACCTGTAATATACGCGGCACCCGGTGACGCTAAAAATGCAACAGTCGCTGCAATTTCCTGTACTTTACCCAAGCGCCCCGTCGGAATACGCGCAAGCATTTTATTGGTAATATCTTCCGATAATTCTGCTGTCATGTCCGTTTCAATAAAGCCTGGCGCCACACAGTTTACAGTAATGCCTCGACTACCGACTTCGGCCGCTAATGATTTGGTAAAACCGGTCATACCTGCCTTTGCCGCTGCATAATTGGTTTGACCTGCATTACCCATGTGTCCCACGACTGAAGAAATACTGATAATGCGCCCGGCACGTGCCTTCATCATCGGGCGTAACACGGCTTGGCTCATGCGGAATACTGAGGTTAGGTTTGTGCTGATCACAGCGTCCCAATCATCATCTTTCATACGCATCAGCAAGGTATCACGCGTAATACCGGCATTATTGACTAAAATACTGACATCACCGTACTTTTCACTGATCGCTTTTAATGTTGCCTCTACTTGCACGGCATCATTTACATTCAATGCCATACCCTCACCTTTAATGCCCACACCGGCAAAGGTTTCAGTGATTGATGTAGCGCCATTTTCTGACGTAGCTGTGCCAATGACCGTCGCACCTTGCCGGCCTAGCTCTAATGCGATGGCTGCGCCTATACCGCGACTGGCACCTGTAACTAAAACGATTTGATTTGTTAGCATGATTTCTCCTTACGCACTCAACTGCGTTTTAAATTCTTCGATAGCTTCATTACTGGTTAATGCAACGCATGGCAATTCAGCCACAATGCGCTTAGTTAAACCTGACAACACCTTGCCCGGGCCGCATTCAGCACTCAATGTAACCCCTTGTGCATATACAGCCTGCACAGTTTCAACCCAGCGCACAGGGCTATGTAACTGACGGACCAATGCATCTTTAATTTGATCACTATCATTGTATGCCGCAACATCAGCATTGTGTAGTACCGGAATTTTCGGTGTATTTACCGTAACACTTTTTAAATACTCAGCAAGCTTAATCGCTGCCGGCCTCATTAGTGCGCAATGAGATGGCACACTCACAGGCAATGGCAAAGCACGTTTAGCGCCCTTTGCTTTCGCAAGCGCCATGCCACGCTCTACCGCAGCTTTATTCCCGGCAATCACTACTTGGCCGGGCGAATTTAAGTTAACCGCTTCAAGCACTTCATTTTGTGCGGCTTCGAGGCAAAGCGCACGCACAGCTTCATCATCAAGCCCCAGTATTGCCGCCATGGCGCCAACGCCTGCAGGTACAGCATTTTGCATCACTTCTGCACGGTAACGCACCAATGGCAACGCATCTTTAAACGATAGTGCGCCAGAGGCGACTAATGCGGTGTATTCACCCAAACTATGCCCTGCCAGAACGGATGGCAAGTGGTCGGTAGCGGCTTGCCATGCGCGCCAAGTTGCTACACCAGCAGTGAGCATGATGGGTTGCGTATGTGTAGTTTCGTTGATGTGCTCATTAGGCTCAGTTGCCATCGCCCAAAAATCAACCCCTAAAATATCAGAAGCTTCAGCAAAGGTGTCACGAATTAAATTAGAGTCACCAAAACCATTCATCATACCTACAGATTGAGAGCCTTGCCCAGGGAAAAAGAATGCTGTATTTTTCATGAAATTTTCTTTACAATTTACTTTAAATTTAACATATAACTATTTGAATAATCAATATTTAATCAATACAGAACCCCATGTAAAGCCACCACCAAAAGCTTCCATCAATATTATGTTGCCACGTTGAATTCTTCCATCACGCACTGCAACATCTAATGCTAAGGGGATTGAGGCAGCTGAAGTGTTGCCATGCTTATCTACAGTAACAACCACTTTATCTAGGCTCATATCCAGTTTTTTTGCGGTGGCTTGTAAAATGCGAATATTTGCCTGATGTGGCACAAGCCAGTCTATATCACTTTTTTTCAACCCATTGGCAGTCAGTGTTTCATCAACAATTTGATCCAAAGTATTCACGGCCACTTTAAAAACCGCGTTGCCTTCCATTTTCATGGTTCTGTCGCCCGTTTGCTTTGAGACGCCAGCGGGTACATTTAATAATTTTTCATAACTACCATCCGCATGAAGATGTGTTGAGATAATGCCAGCTTCTTTAGAGGCCTGCAAAATAACCGCGCCAGCACCATCGCCCCACAGGATGCAATTACTGCGATCAGTCCAATCTGTAATGCGCGACATGGTTTCGGCACCAATAACTAGAGCAGTTTTAACGCTACCAGACTTAATCATACTGTCAGCCACCGCTAATGCATAGACAAAACCACTACATACCGCCTGCACATCAAAAGCTGGGCTGTTATTTTTAATACCCAGTTTATTTTGTATTAAACAGGCCGTGCTGGGAAAAATACGATCAGGAGTCGTCGTTGCAACAAGTATTAAATCTATAGACTGAGGATCAATATTTGCCGCCTCAATCGCATTTTTAGCCGCAGCAACCCCTAAGTCACTGGTAAATTTATTGGCTGCCACAATATGGCGCTCACGGATACCTGTGCGTGCAAAAATCCATTCATCGGTGGTGTCCACCATACTTTCTAGCTCTGCATTGGTGAGAATTTTGGCCGGCAAATAACTGCCTGTGCCAGCAATACGTGAAAATATCATTGTATATCCTGTGAAATTCCTACAGCTTTAGACGGCTGTATATGTTCAATTTCTAACTGTTCAGTAATACGGCGCAATACACCGCTACGCGCTTCTTCAGTCGCCACATGAATCGCAGTTAAATAAGCCAATTGATCTGCGCCTCCATGGCTTTTTACCACAATGCCACGTAACCCTAAAAAGCTTGCACCATTATAGCGACGTGGGTCCAGACGTTTTTTGAATGCTTTAAGTACGGGCATGGCACACAGTGCCATCAGCTTGGTCAGCCAGCTTTTCTTAAACTCCTGGGTTAAAAACTTACCCATCATGTGCGCTAACCCTTCTGTGGTTTTTAACGACACATTACCAACAAAACCATCGCATACCACCAAATCAACAGTACCTTTAAAAATGTCATCACCTTCAACGTTACCATAAAAATTTAAATGGCTTGCTCTTAACAGCTCACCTGCTTGCTTTACAACCTCATTGCCCTTGATGTCTTCTGAGCCGATATTCAGCAAGCCTACGGTAGGTCTTTCTTTATGTTCGATGCAACTGACCAACATAGCGCCCATAATAGCAAACTGGTAAAGATGCTCGGGCGTGCAGTCTGCATTTGCGCCCAGATCAAGCATATAAGTATTGCCGTTTTCACTTGGCAAAGTTGAAGCAATGGCTGGCCGGTCAATGCCCGGCAGGGTTTTTAGCACAAATCGAGCCGTCGCCATCAGCGCGCCAGTATTGCCTGCGCTAACACAGGCGTTAGCTTCGCCACTTTTAACTAAATTAATAGCTACCCGCATTGATGAATCTTTTTTATTTTTGAGTGCGCTTTGCGGGGACTCATCCATGGTGACTACTTCGCTTGCGTGATGAATGCGTAAACGCGGGCTTGCGCTGGCTTTATTCGCTTTAAGCTCTGCCTCAATAGCATCATTCAAGCCGACCAAAACGATATTTAGCTGATGATCAGACTCAAGCGCCTTTAGCGCGGCAGGAATAGTGACATGAGGACCGTGGTCACCCCCCATTGCATCAATTGCGACTGTTATATCCATGTGCTTTACACTCAATTTGAATGAAGAGTTTAGTCAAACAACCTTAACCCAAGTAATTTATAGAATAACTTGAGTTGAGGTCATGTATGCTGAAAAAATGACTAAAACGATATGATACGCGCGCCATAAAAACATTAACGCCGCCCCAGTGCTGGAGCGGCGTTAACTGATTTTATGAACCGCCAAACAAAATTAAATCTCTAGATTTAATGTCTAGCAAGTAAATTAATCGTTCTTTGATGGTAATACTTTACGACCACGGTAGTAGCCGTTTGGGCTAATGTGGTGACGTAAGTGTGTTTCGCCTGTTGTAGGCTCAACTGCTAATGGTGGGTTGACTAAAAAATCATGTGAACGGTGCATGCCGCGTTTTGACGGTGATTTTTTGTTTTGCTGAACTGCCATAATAAACTCCAATAAAATGATTAAAACATCATCTCAATTACTTACAAACCGACGCCCCTTATAAAGGTTGCGTCACTAATTTAAGATTACACAAAATTTCTAGTCCGCAATCATAATATAAAACCATCGCTTTGTCAGCCAAATTCAGTTGTTTTGATTACTTTAAGATTTAATAAGGCCTTTTAACACCGCAAATGGGTTTGGTTTTTCGCCACTTTGCATAGAAGCTACAGCGCAATCGTGCGCATGTGTGGGTGCGATAGGTGTAGCCATGATAATTTCATCTTCAATCAGCGCCACTAAATCCATCGCTTGATTGGCCTCCTGCATATCAAAATCATCACTATCTTCAACTACATCCAACTCTGAATGTTTAGCATTTACGTCAATTATTTGATAATGGAAACTTAAACTCTGCTTAACAAGCATAGGTTCCAAACATCGCTGACAATAAGTGGTTAAATTTGACACCAATGAAAGATGTAAAAAGTGCTGCCCCATCGCATTAGTTTCACCATCCAAAGTGAAGTGAATGCTGTTTTCCGTTGTGTTAACACTAGTTAAAGCATTTGTGTCAATGGCATCATTTTGCAGGATTGGCAACTGCGAAGCCAACAGCTCCGCTAACCTTGGGCAGTGAGCTAGTGATAAATCACCAATCAAATGTTCGCCTCTTTTAGCAAAGGCAATGTTGTCAATTTGTAGGGGCTGGATACTCATTTTTAATATTCACGATATTTAATGTTGTAAATTGGTGGCGAAAATTTAGCGCGGGGGATTTAGCTATCAACCTGCACATGCTACAATCGCATGGTTTTTGTATCAAAATTTAAGGCTTGTTACGTGTTCAAAAAAATTCTAATTGCTAATCGCGGTGAAATTGCAGTGCGTATTGTACGCGCTTGCTCTGAAATGGGCATTAAGTCTGTTGCGATTTATTCAGACGCTGATCGTCAAGCCTTACACGTTAAAAAGGCAGATGAAGCCTATAACATTGGCGCGGACCCTGTTGCCGGCTACTTAAATGCACATAATATTGTTAATTTGGCGGTAGCCTCTGGCTGTGATGCTTTGCACCCTGGTTATGGTTTTTTATCTGAAAATCCTGAACTCGCTGATATTTGCGAGCGCCGTGGTGTTAAATTCATCGGTCCTGATGCCAGTGTTATTCGTCAGATGGGCGATAAAATCCAAGCCAGAAACGCAATGACTAAGGCAGGTATCCCCTGCACCCCAGGCAGTAATGGCAACTTAGCTAACCTAGATGAAGCTGTATCGCTGGCGAAAAAAATTGGCTACCCCGTGATGCTAAAAGCCACCAATGGTGGCGGTGGGCGTGGTATTCGTCGCTGCGATAGCGAAAAAGAATTATTAAGCAATTATGACCGCGTTATTAGTGAGGCCAGCAAAGCCTTTGGCAAACCAGAAGTGTTTCTGGAAAAATGTGTGGTGTCACCTCGGCATATTGAAGTGCAAATATTGGCTGACTCACAAGGCAATACCATTCATTTATTTGAGCGTGACTGTTCAATCCAACGTCGCAATCAAAAGTTGATTGAAATTGCACCTTCGCCGCAATTAAGCCAGGCACAGCGTGATTACATTGGTGGCTTAGCGGTAAAAGCCGCTAAAGCAGTCGGTTACGAAAACGCCGGTACGGTAGAGTTTTTATTAGACTCAGACAATACTTTTTATTTTATGGAGATGAATACACGCCTGCAAGTTGAGCATACCGTGACTGAAACCATTACAGGTATTGATATTGTGCAGGAACAAATCCGTGTCGCCAGCGGTTTGCCATTGCAATATAAGCAAAAAGATGTACAGTTTAGAGGGTATGCCATGGAGTTCCGAATCAATGCGGAAGATCCTAAAAACGACTTTTTACCTAGCTTTGGTAAAATTACCCGCTACTATGCTCCCGGCGGCCCAGGGGTGCGGATGGATGCCGCTATTTTTAGCGGTTATGTCATCCCGCCTTATTATGATTCCATGTGTGCCAAGCTGACGGTTTGGGCGCTGACTTGGGATGGCGTAATTGAGCGCGGTCGCCGTGCGTTGGATGACATGTTGATTTATGGCGTAAAAACGACCATTCCGTATTATCAAGAGATCTTAAAACACGAAGATTTTAGAAATGCAGAATTCAACACCAGCTTTGTAGAGTCGCACCCGGAATTAGCAAATTATGCAAACGAAGTACCGCCCGAGTTGATGGCTGCTGCCATTGCAGCAGCCATTGCAGCGCACAAAGGCATTTAAAAATAACATTTGAATATCATTTAAACCTTAAACCGATAGATTAAAAATATGGCAAAAGTATTTGTTTCTGAACTAGTTTTACGCGATGGACATCAATCGTTAATTGCAACCCGTATGCGTACTGATGACATGCTACCTATTTGCGCCAAGCTGGATGCGATTGGTTTTTGGTCATTAGAGGCTTGGGGTGGCGCAACTTTTGATGCCTGTGTTCGCTTCTTGAAAGAAGACCCTTGGGAGCGCTTGGCTAAATTGCGTAAAGCATTACCTAACAGCCGCATTCAAATGCTGTTACGTGGTCAAAATTTACTAGGTTACCGTCACTATTCAGATGATGTTGTACGTGCTTTCGTACAAAAATCAGCAGATAACGGCGTAGATGTGTTCCGCATTTTTGACGCAATGAATGACATGCGCAATTTAAAAACCTCTATTGAAGCGGTAAAGAAAGTAGGTAAACATGCCGAAGGCGCCATTAGTTACACTACTAGCCCGGTGCATGACATTGCTCACTTTGTTGAATTAGCAAAAGAACTTGAGAGTATGGGTTGCGATACGCTTGCGATTAAAGATATGGCAGGCCTACTCACACCGCAAAGCACCCATGACTTAGTAAAAGCTTTACGTGCGGCTGTAAGCTTACCGATTCATTTACACAGCCATGCCACTTCAGGCTTGTCTGCAATGTGTTTCTTAAAAGGTATAGAAGCAGGTGCTACCATTATTGATACCTGCAACTCGTCTTTTGGCGAGGGCGCTAGCCATCCTTCAACCGAAAGCATAGTCGCGGCTTTAAAGGGCACTGAGTATGACACCGGTTTAGATTTAGTAGCTTTGCAAGAAATTACGGCTTATTTCCGCGATGTGCGTAAAAAATACTGGCAGTTTGAAAGTGACTTTACAGGTGTAGATACGCGTGTACTGATTAACCAAGTACCAGGTGGCATGATTTCAAATCTATCCAATCAATTAAAAGAGCAAAGGGCACTTAACCGCATAGATGAAGTATTGGCGGAAATTCCACGTGTACGTGAAGACTTAGGTTTTCCGCCATTAGTTACACCTACTTCACAAATTGTGGGGACGCAAGCTGTGCTTAACGTCATGACAGGCACACGCTATAAATCTATCACCAATGAAGTGAAAAACTACTTCCTCGGTCGCTATGGCCAATCTCCAGCACCTGTCAATGAATCTGTTAAAAAACTTGCCGTGAATGACGGTGAAACTATCACCTGTCGTCCTGCTGATTTGTTAGCTCCAGAAATGGCAAAACTCACTATTGAAGCTGAGCGCTTTGCCAAATCGGAAGAAGATACACTGACTTATGCAATGTTTCCTGACATCGGCCAAACTTATTTGCAAGAACGTAATGCAGGCTCACTGGTGCCAGAAGCGTTGCTAGACAAAGAAAGCGTTAATGCCGCAGCGCCACAGTTTGCACCTAACGAATTTAAAGTTACGCTCCACGGGGAGACCTTCCACATTAACCTCACGGGTAGCGGTCACTCTGGTGAAGAAAAACGTCCATATTATGTTTCTGTCGATGGTATTGCTGAAGAGGTTTTTGTTGAAATATTAAGTGAAATTGAAGTATCTGGCGGCGCCGGTGCTAGCAGTAGTAGCGGTAAAAAGAAGCCCACATCTAGTAGCAGTGGTCGTCCACGCCCAAGCCACGCAGGACATGTGACGACTTCGATGCCAGGCACTATTGTAGCTGTCATCGCTAAAGTTGGTGATAAAGTCAAAGCGGGCGACGCCGTAGTAGTGATTGAAGCCATGAAAATGGAAAATGAAATCCAAGCGGCAACTTCTGGCGTTGTAGTTGCTATTCACGTGACTAAAGGTGACATGGTTAATCCTGACGAATCACTACTTGAAATTCAACCAGAATAACCGTAATAGCATTTAATATATGAGCCGACAGGGATAAACTGTCGGCTTTTTATTTAGTGCCAAATGCAAAGGAACGCTTCAGTGAACCCTAAACTCATACTTGCATCATCCTCTGTTTATAGACGTGAACTGCTCACGCACTTGCAAATGCAATTTAGTTGCATCTCACCTGAGGTAGATGAAACGCCGTTAAACAATGAACTTCCACAGGAAACCGCACTAAGACTTGCGCAGGTAAAAGCCAAAAAAGTTGCCGTTAGCCACACGGATGCATTAATTATTGGCTGTGATCAAGTTGCCACTTTAGATAATTTACAGCTTGGCAAGCCGCTATACCATGAAAATGCCACCAAGCAACTGCGCATGATGCGTGGACGGGAAGTTATTTTTCATAGCGCACTATGCCTTTACAATGCAACTACACAAAACATGCAGGCACTGGTTGTTCCCTATATTGTGAAATTTAGAAACTTAACAGATGCACAAATTGAAAACTATCTTTTGAGAGAACAGCCCTACCATTGTGCTGGCAGTGCAAAATCAGAGGGTTTAGGGATTGCTATTATAGAGAAAATGACAGGTGACGACCCCAATGCGCTAATTGGGTTGCCTCTTATTGCCTTGGTCAGCATGTTACAAAATGAAGGTGTAGCCGTCATATAAGTTATTATTAAAACAATCAACCTTTTCGCATCTTGCTACGTTTGATTGAGATATATATTTAAAATGTACGAGCAATCGTGATTTCTATTCACCTTTAAAAGGAATTTAACATGCCAAAGCAATATAAATTGATCGTACTTTGTGTGCTCTCAGCATTTTCTAGCCATGTTTTGGCTATAGAGACTGACGAAATACGTAACAACCTGAGCGATCAGCAATCAGTTGCCGTCACTATCTACAACAATGATTTGGCACTAATAAAAGACCAGCGTAAAGTTAAACTAAATAACGGTTTTAACAACCTTGCATTACGTGATGTTAGCGCTCAAATCAGGCCAGAAACCGCACTACTACGTAGCTTAAGCCATGCTGGCAGCTTTAGCACCCTAGAACAAAATTTTGATTTTGACTTACTCAGCCCGCAAAAACTACTGGAAAAATACGTAGGCAAGAATGTAAGTATCGTTCGAGTTAACCCCGCCACAGGCATAGAAACCACGGAACAAGCGACCGTGCTTTCAGCTAACAATGGCGTAGTCATGAAAATTGGCAATCGTATTGAAACTGGGATACCGGGACGCATTGTTTATGATGATGTTCCAGCTAATTTACGAGACCGCCCCACCCTAGTGACGAAGCTCAATAACAAAACAACGGCTGAGCAAATGGTAGAGTTAAGCTACCTGACGGGCGGTCTTGGTTGGAAGGCTGATTATGTAGCCGAGCTTAATGCAAAAGAAGACAGCATTGATTTATCAGGCTGGGTAACGCTTACCAATACCAGTGGCACTAGTTATAACAATGCCAAGTTGCAATTAGTCGCTGGTGACGTCAACAGAGTACAAGATAACTACCCGCGTGCAATGGCGATGCGTAAAGATGTTGGCATGATTGCCGAAGCATCAAAACCCATGGCAGAAGAATCGTTACTTGAGTACCATCTATACACACTAGACCACCCGACTACGATTAGCGACAATCAAAATAAACAAGTGGCTTTATTATCGGCATCTAACGTTCCTACGCGTAAAGAGCTTGTATTACGCGGTGCAGATTACTATTACGGTGCTAGCTATGGTGACTTGGGACAAAAAATGAAAGTGGGCGTGTTTGTAGAGTTCGATAACAAAGAAACCACAAAACTTGGATTACCATTGCCCAAAGGCACGATGCGCGTTTATAAAAAAGATAACCAAGGCAATGCGCAATTCGTAGGTGAAGACAGTATTGACCATACACCTAAAAATGCAGTGGTACGGTTAAAACTAGGCAATGCTTTTGATGTCACCGCCGATAAAAAACAAATTGACTTCAAAACCTTACCACGTCCTGCAAAAGGCAATAGCATGTTTGAGAGCGCTTATGAAATTGTACTCAAAAATGCAAAAAAAGAACGTGTGACTGTCACGGTACAAGAACCGATTCCCGCTGATTGGAAAATGATGAAAGAAAGCCACCATAGCCAAAAAGCCACCAGCAATACGGCTGTTTGGAAAGTTGAAATTCCAGCCGAAGGTAAAGCCACCCTTACCTATCGTGTTCAAGTGAAATACTAATGACTAACCATAAACTCGGCACACTGTATTTTATCCCCGTCACGCTTGGTGACGATAATATTACCAAAGTGTTACCGCCTGATGTAGTGACTATTGCGCAACAATTAGACGAATTTATCGTTGAGAATGAAAAAACTGCCCGCCACTTTTTAGGCACGATCAAGCATAGCAAACCCATCCGTGAGCTAGTGCTCAAAACCCTGAATGAACATACCGTAGATAAAGACTTACCCGCACTACTGGGCAGTTTAATGGCAGGTAAAGATATCGGTCTAATGAGTGAAGCAGGTTGCCCCGGCATTGCAGACCCGGGCGCAAAACTTGCAGCGTTAGCGCATCAAAAAGGCATACGCGTTGCGCCCTTGGTGGGGCCTTCGTCCATTCTGCTCAGCCTAATGGCTAGCGGCCTAAACGGTCAACACTTTACTTTTTTGGGTTATTTACCTACTGATAAAGCCGCACGCATTACACAGCTTAAAGACATTGAAAAACATTCGAAATACGTCCAAGAAACGCAACTATTTATCGAAACCCCTTACCGCAACCAACACATGCTAGATGACATACTCGCCAACTGTCAAAGTGAAACAAGGCTGTGTATTGCGTGCAATATCAGCCTGTCGGACGAATATATAGTGACTAAACGGATTAAAGAGTGGAAACAAGCCCCGTTGCCAGATTTACACAAAAAACCGACAGTATTTTTATTGTTGGCTTAGTAAAAGCTTTTTTACCGGCGCATAGCTGCGCCTATGTATGGCTGACACGCCATGTTGCTGCAACAAAGCCACATGCGCAGCTGTGGGGTAGCCTTTATGTTGCGCAAAACCATAGAGCGGATATTGTTTATCTAAAACATACAGCTCTGCATCACGCGCTGTTTTAGCTAGGATCGAAGCCGCAGAAATAGCTTGAACTTTGCTGTCGCCTTTTATAATCGCCTCGCATGGCAAGCTGATTTTAGGGCATTTATTGCCATCCACCTGCACTAAAATTGCTCCTAACTCAGGTGCAATATCAAATTGTGCCTGCATCGCTTCAATCGCGCGCTTCATGGCAAGTAAGCTGGCCTGCAGGATGTTGATATTATCAATTTCTTCTACGCTACTGCTGGCTATTGCCCACGCTAAAGCATGCTGTTTAATTTCTATTGCAAGCACATCACGCTTTTTTTCACTGAGTTTTTTGGAGTCCGCCAAGCCTTGAATCGGTCGATCCGGGTTAAGTATCACGGCAGCCGCATATACAGCGCCAGCGAGTGGCCCACGTCCGGCTTCATCTACACCACAAATCAACCACGGTCTACTCATGCCAAATGTGCAAGAATTGCAATAGCTGCTTTTTCAGCTGTATTTTGACGTAAGTTATGATGAATCGCTATAAACGCTGTTTTTATTTCCGCAAGTTTGGTTTTATCAGTAATCAGCATTAGAGCCGCTGCGGCCAATTTTTCTGGCGTTGCATCATCTTGCAGCAATTCAGGCACTATAAGCTTGCCTGCCAATATGTTGGGCAAGCCGACATAAGGCTGCAAGCGCATGCGCTTAAGTAATTGCCAGCTTAACTTAGACATACGATACGTGATGACCATCGGCTTTTTAAGTAGCGCCGCTTCTAGCGTTGCCGTGCCAGAAGCTACAATCACCACATCGGCAGCTTCCATAGCGTCATGTGCATGTCCAAATAGTAGCTGAATTGGCAATGATTCGGGCTCATTAAAAATTGCCAGTTCAAAAATATGACGTGTTTCACGTGTAATTAAAGGCACTAAAAATATCGCTTTGGGGTGATCTGCATAAATGTACTTAGCCGTTTGTACAAACAAATCTGCATGTGCTTCAACTTCACTTTGGCGACTGCCAGGTAACATGGCAATCACCAGGTCTGAATCTTCTAACTTTAAAGTTTGGCGCGCACCTGCAACATCTGGCTCCATTGGCAATATGTCTGCTAAGGGATGCCCAACATAGCTAACTGGAATGTTCTCTGCTTGATACAAAACGGGCTCAAATGGAAACAAAGCTAGTACTTGAGTGACGGCTTTTTTAATTTTTTTGATGCGATTTTTGCGCCAGGCCCAAATAGATGGGCTGACATAGTGGATGGTTTTAATGCCTTTATTTTTAAGCTTCTTTTCTAGCCAAAAATTAAAATCAGGCGCATCAATACCAATAAATATATCGGGTGGATTACTTAAAAAATGGTTGAGTAATTGACGGCGTAGTTTAAGCAAACCCCAAAGATGCCTAATCACTTCAACATAGCCGCGTACCGATAAGCGCTCGATTGGGAAAAGCGACATTGCGCCTTCACGCATCATTTTTGGGCCAGCAATACCTACGAATTCAATATCCGCGCATTTTTGTTTTAATGCCTGAATTAAGTGACTGCCAAGCAAATCACCGGAGGCTTCTCCTGCCACAATACCGATTCTAACCATAGCTGAGAATACTTAGCGGACAATGCCGCGCGTAGAAACATCCAGGAAATCAGTCAATAATTTGATTTCTGGAGTTTTGAGCTGCATTGTAGCAAGCTCAAGTTTTGCTTCGTCTAAGGTAAACCCTTTACGATATAAAACTTTATAAGCACGCTTTATTTGCAAAATGCTGTCGGCTGAAAACCCGCGACGTTTTAAACCTTCGGCATTGATACCATGCGGTTTTGCATCGTAACCTGCAGCCGTCACATAAGGTGGAATATCTTTAAATACTACAGAACCTACCGCGGTGATGATATGTGAACCAATTTTACAAAACTGATGTATCAGCGTAAAACCACCTAAAATCGCATAATCATCCACATCTACATGCCCGGCAAGAGAGGAGTTGTTGGCAAAAATTGTATGATGACCAATTTGGCAATCATGGGCGATATGCACATAAGCCATAATCCAGTTATCGTTACCAATTTTTGTCGTGCCTTTGTCTTGCACTGTGCCGCGATTAAACGTACAAAACTCGCGAATGGTATTATTGTCACCTATTTCTAATAGCGTAGGTTCACCTTTATATTTTTTATCTTGCGGCGCTTCGCCTAGAGATGAAAACTGAAAAATTTGGTTATTTTTGCCTATGGTAGTTGGGCCATTCACCGCCACATGACTTGCAATGTTAGTACCCGCATCTATTTTTACATTAGGTCCGATTACGCTATATGCGCCGACGACGACGCTAGAATCGAGTTCTGCCGAAGGGTCTATGATAGCTGTCGGATGGATTTTTACAATTGGCATGATTTGATTCACTGGGTTATTTCACTTGATACTTGTTTTTATTTAGCTTGTTTTTGTTTCGATACTGATTTAATAAGCACTTGTTTGATTAAGCCTTGCTTAATAAATACTAAGGTCGTCCAGCACGCTCTTATTGCTGGCGGTTATTAACAGATCTATTTCTCAATCGCTTTTAATATGCACATCATTTGCGCCTCAGCAACGATAACGCCATCGACTCTTGCCACGCCTGAATACTTCCAAATACCTTTTAAAATACGATCGATTTTAACATTCAAGACGATTTGGTCGCCCGGAGAAACCGGTTTTTTAAAGCGCGCGCTGTCAATCCCAGCAAAATAATAAACAGAATCATCATTCGGTTTCGCATTCATGGTTTTAAAAGACAAAATTGCTGCAGCTTGCGCCATAGCCTCAATAATCAACACCCCCGGCATCACTGGATGATAAGGGAAATGCCCTGGAAAATAAGGCTCATTAACACTTACGTTTTTAATTGCGGTGATTTCTTTACCCAACTCTAAAGACACTACACGGTCAACCAAAACAAATGGATAGCGATGTGGTAGATGTTCTAAAATTTCATGGATATCCATGCTAGTAGAGGTGGTTGTGTTTGTCATTTTTATCTCGGTATAATTTCAAAGCTTAATGCTTTAAGCGTATTTCTATTTAATTAGGACATTGATTTTGTTCATTGTTTGGATTTTAACAATGCAACCTCTTTTTCAAGTTGTTTAATTTTATCTGTAAGTTCATCTAAGTGACGGATTTTTGCAGCTGTATTTAACCACGCCTTATGGGTTTGAAACGGCATCAATGCGGTATAGGTGTCAGCGGTTGTCAAAGAGCGTGTAATCATGCTACCCGGAGAAATAGTCACATGATCAGCAATTTGCAAATGCCCTAAAACCATGGCAGCTCCACCTATTTTACAATGCCGACCAACACGTGCACTGCCAGCAATTCCAACACAGCCTGCAATGACTGTATGCGCACCAATCACACAGTTATGCCCAATTTGAACCAAATTATCAAGCTTTACGCCCTCTTCGATAATCGTATCATCCAGCGCGCCACGATCTATCGTAGTATTAGCACCGACATCGACATGTGCATGCAGTATTGCGCGGCCTACTTGCGGAATTTTTAGCCAGTGTCCAGCCTCTTCTGCATAACCAAAACCATCTGAACCGATCACTGCACCTGAAAATATATGGCAATGTTCACCTATTTCGCAGTGGTGCTTAACCGTTACATGAGGCTCTAAACGGGTATGGCTTCCAATTGTAACGTCGCTTTCGATAACGCAACCAGACCCAATCACAACGTTTTCACCAAGGACTACATTTTCACCAATAACCGCTAAGGCACCTACACTGCATGTTGCCGGAATTTTAGCTGACGCAGCTATGACAGCTGTAACAGAAATACCCAACTTGATTGCAGCTGGTGGGTTCAATAAGCCAGATACTTTTGCAAAATAAGCATAAGGATCATCAACGATAATTTTAGGCAGGCTCGTTAGGTTTTTGTATTTTTCTTTTAATATACAAGCGCTAGCATTAGTTAATGCCAGTGATTTTTCATACTTGGTATCATTAATAAAGCTAATATCACCGGTTTTAGCATTGGCAATAGAAGCAACACGTGATATTAACGTGGTGCCATCACCCATCACAAAACCGCCTAAGGCTTTGGCAATATCATCAAGCGAGTATTGCTTACTCATTGATCAAACGCATTTAGCAATTGCGGCTTTAATACTAATATCACTCAATTATTTTTTACCTAACGTTTTTAACACTTTATCTGTTATATCTATCTTTTTGCTGGCATACGCAACACCGCTATACACCACTAAATCATACCCCTCAGCCTCTGACACTGATTGTACGGCTTTATTGATGCGATCTTGTAAGCTACCAAGCTCTTCATTTTTACGCAGATTGATGTCTTCACGCAACTCACGCTGTTTACGTTGAAATTCAATTTTAATGTTTTGTACATCACGCTCTTTATTGCGACGCTCAGCTTCCGAGAGCGTTAAGCCCTCTTTGTCCAAAACAGTTTCTAAATCTTTAATCTGCTTTGCCATGCGATCTAGCTCTTGCGAGCGAGGACTAAACTCGCGCTCAAGCTTTTTGCCACTTTCTGCAGTTTGCGGTGCATCTTGCAGAATTTTATCAACTTGCACATAGCCAACCTTTAAATCTGCGGCTTGCGTGCTTGGTGCAAGCGTTACTAAAGCCGCCAGCATTAAACTTTTTAAAATTTTACTCAATTAAATTCTCCTAAAACCAACAATGCATTTAACGTTTATATTATGCCATAAGACTTGTGATCAACATTAGCTACACTAAAATTGTTGCCCAAGCTGGAACTGTATGGTTTGCGTATTATCACCAGATTGACTATTTAAAGGTTTAGCATAAACCAGCTTTAATGGCCCAAACGGAGATAACCAGCTAAGCCCTAAGCCTGTTGAGTAGCGTAGTTCACCTATGCTATAAGAGTCATCTTTACCAAACACATTACCGGCGTCCAAAAATGCACTTAACCTAAATTGTTTCGAGTCTTTTAAACCCGGAATTGGAAGGAACAGTTCGGCATTGCCTAACAGACGCTTAGTGCCGCCTACTGCAAAATCCTCACCTGTAACTGCATCTGTATTACGAGGGCCGAGTGAGCCATTATCATAACCACGCACTGAATTGACGCCACCCATAAAAAAGTTTTTAAAGAACGGATAATTTTTGCTGCCATAAGAGTCAGCGTAACCAATCTCACCATTCAGCATAAAGGTAAAGCCTGTATAAATTTCTTTAAACCAAGCGTGTTTATAATCGATTTTATAGTATTCTAAATCCAATACTGGCAATGAAACTTCACCAGTAAGCCTTTGCAAAACGCCGTTCGTGGTAAACATGATGCTGTTTCTTGAGTCATGTGACCAGCCTGCACTTGCCACCAGCGAGTTACTGGTGCAACCATTGGCATTATTACAAAAATCACGATATTGCTGAGGGCTATTGGTCGTTAAATCAACTTTTGTAAAATCAGCGGCCAAGCCAAAGTTAAACCCATCACGCTCATTAATTGGAATGCCAAATCTGACGCCGCCCCCATAAGAAGATGTATTATAACTACCAATACTAAGCGAACTGGTATTCACATCGCGCCGGTAAACATCAATGCCACGACTTACGCCATCAGGGGTAAAATAAGGGTCGGTATAAGACAGTGAGTAAGTTGTGTTAACTTTACCCGTATTCACCTGTGCACTTACACGGTTACCTGTACCCAAAAAGTTATTCTGGTTGACGGTAATGCCGAACACCACGCCTTCGCTACTTGATAAACCTGCACCAAACTGCACGCTTCCGGTAGATTTTTCAGTCACGCTGATATTTAAATCAACTTGATCTGCCGTGCCTGGTACCGCAGGCGTTTCTACATTTACATCAGAGAAAAAGTCTGTGCGCGTGATACGCTCTTTAGAGCGATTGATTTTGTTGGAGGCGTACCATGCAGATTCTAACTGACGTACTTCACGGCGTACCACTTCATCTCGGGTACGCGTGTTACCCACAATGTTAATACGGCGGACATATACACGTTTACCTGGATCCACAAAAAAAGTAAATGACGCAGTATGTAACTCTTTATTGATTTCAGGCACCGGATTAACGTTTGCAAATGCATAACCATCATTACTTAATCTATCGCTAATGGCTTTGCTGGTTTGCGTTACTTTTTCGCGACTAAAAGTATCACCAGCCTGCACTTGCATCAACTGGCGTAACTCATCTTCAGGTACTAGGGTCTCGCCAGCTAGTTTGACCTCTGATATCGTATATTTTTCACCTTCCGTAATATTCACTGTAATGTAAATATCTTTTTTGTCAGGGGTGATAGAAACTTGTGTGGAATCAATATTAAACTCAAGATAGCCTTGGTTCATATAAAAAGACCGCAACGTCTCTAAGTCAGCATTCAGTTTTTGTTTAGAATATTGATCGTCTTTATTCCACCAACTCATCCAGTTAGGGGTTGTTAATAAAAACTGTGCGCGTAAATCATCCATGCTAAATGCTTGATTACCTACGATGTTAATGTCGCGGATTTTTGAAACCGCACCTTCTTCAATATCAAAACGTACGGCGACGCGATTGCGCTCTAAGGGGGATACAACCGTTTTTACAGTGGCACCATATTTACCTTGTGACAAATATTGGCGCTTAACTTCCTGTTCGGCACGATCTAATTGAGATTTATCAAAAATCTGACCTTCAGCAAGCCCAACCTGCTTTAAGCCTTCTTTCATTTTGTCAGTCGGGAAAGATTTGTTGCCGCTAAAGTCAATTTGAGCAATCGCCGAACGCTCTTGCACGGTCACGATTAGCACGTCATTTTCTGCTTCAATGCGAACATCTTTAAAAAACCCAGTGTTATAAAGAGATTTAATCGCTTGCGACGCAAGCTCGTCATCCATCGTCTCGCCCACTTTAACAGGCAAGTAACTAAACACTGTTCCCGCCTCTGTACGCTGAATTCCCTCTACGCGAATATCTTTGACCACAAATGATTCAAGCGCCAAAACGCTACCAGCATATAAGCCAGAAACTATCAGCAACATAGATTTTAGTTTTAAATTTTTAATTTTTGAGTGCTTCAAATTTTGAATCGCCATTCAATCAGCCTGTCGTTAATCTGTTTATATCATTATAAAGCGCTAAAACCATGATGCTACCAAGCAAAATGAAGCCTACTTTTTGACCAAAATTCATCACCGCTTCAGATACTGGTTTTTTTGTAAAAAATTCAACCATATAATACATGAAATGACCGCCGTCTAATATGGGAATAGGTAATAGATTTAACACACCGATACTGATACTAATCAGTGCTAAAAAGCCAATAAACACTTTAATGCCCATATTTGCACTTTGCCCGGCATAACTGGCAATGGTTACCGGTCCGCTCATGCCTTTCCATGACACCTGCCCCACCAACATGTTGCCTAGCATTTTTAAGCTAAATATTGCCGTGTCCCAAGTTTTCTCTACGGCTTTAACCAGCGCGCCAGCCACTGAATAATGGCTAGTGACTAAAAATTGATCCAGCTGAGCTTGATCTACTTTGAATGCTGCACCAATGCGCCCGATTGTTTTTTCATTTTCAACGACAGAATCAGGTTTAACGCTAATGCTGATTTCCTCTGCATCACGTTGCACTAAAATATCAATATTTACATCAGGGTGCTGTTGAATCTCCTGTACAAAAAACTCCCAATTATTGACTTTATTTTGATTGATCGCCAATACTAAATCATTCGGCTTTAACCCCGCACTTTGTGCAGGACTATTGTTTGCAATTTCACCAATGATGGCAGGCATCTCTGGGCGATAAATGGTTAAGCCTAATTTTTCTAAAATATCCTGCTTAGCATCGTCATAATCAAGCGTTGATACATCAATTTGATATACATGCATTTCATTTTTAGCGTTGATTGCCTGAATCTCTACCTGCTTATTTTTCAATGAGCCTTGCAGCAACAGCCAGCGTACATCTTGCCAAGTAGCAACGTCTTTATTGTTAATTTTTTGAATGACATCACCGGAACTGATGTGGGTAGCGGCTGCGGGGCTACGCTCAACCACATTGCCGACAATGGGTTTCAGCCCCACCACGCCCATCATAAACAATATCCAATAAAGGATGATCGCCAATAATAAGTTTGCTAACGGCCCAGCCAACACAATAGCCATGCGCTTACCCACGCTTTGTCGATTTAGCGCACGTGCCATATCATGACTCATAAACGTTTCATCCTGGCTAAATTGATCTTCACCCAACATTTTCACGTAGCCACCTAACGGAATCGCTGCAATTACAAATTCCGTTTGATCTGCACCAAACTTTTTACGCCATAACGGCTTGCCGAAACCCACTGAAAACTTTAACACTTTGACGCCACACCATCTGGCAACTTGAAAGTGACCGTACTCATGGACTGTGACCAGCAAACCTATGGTAAATATGAAGGCTAAAGCAGTTAACATTATTTAATCACCACTTTTAAAACTTGCGGAGGTATGTTTGAGTACTTGTGTTTCAGCCAATTTTTTGCAGCCCACCTCGCACTGGCATCAACCGCCACCAATTGCTCAATTGAAGTCACAGCGTCAATCTGGGATGCCAACAAAACAGACTCAATGATGGCAGGAATATCCATAAAACCGATTTCCTCTGCCAAGAACGCCTCTACCGCTATTTCATTGACCGCATTTAAAATAGCAGGTGCAGTCCCACCCACTTTTAATGCCTCATAAGCTAAACGCAAGCATGGAAAGCGTATAGGGTCGGGGTTACTAAAATCTAATCGCCCGATTTTTATCAAATCCAGACCACTCACGCCGCTGTACAGTCTATCTGGGTAACCTAAACCATAAGCAATAGGCGTTCGCATATCAGGATTACCTAATTGAGCCAACACACTGCCATCAATATATTCGACCATAGAGTGAATGATGCTTTGTGGATGTATTACTACATCAATCTGTGATGGTGCCGCATTAAATAACCAATGCGCTTCAATGACCTCCAAACCTTTATTCATCATCGTCGCAGAGTCAATTGTAATTTTAGGCCCCATCACCCAGTTGGGATGATTTAACGCCTGGGCACGCGTCACAGCTTGTAGTTCTGCTAGGCTTGCATTACGAAATGGACCACCAGATGCAGTTAATAGAACGCGCTTCACACCGCTGTCAGCTAGGTTTTCACCTTTTACACTTGGCATCACTTGAAAGATAGCGTTATGCTCACTGTCTATGGGGAGCAAAGTAGCGCCACCATCGACTACCGCCTGCATAAAAAGATTGCCCGCCATAACTAACGTTTCTTTATTTGCAAGCAATATGCGTTTACCTGCTTTTGCTGCAGCCATGGCGGGATGCAGTCCAGCCGCGCCAACAATTGCCGCCATCACAACATCCACTGATTCATGCGCAGCTACTTCACTCAATGCATTTTCACCCTGCAACACAATTGTGCCAACACCTGCATCTTTCAGCTGTGCAGTTAGCTCAGTCGCGGCATTTGCATCTAACATCACTGCATATTGGGGGGTGTGCTTTTTACATAGCTTAAATAAACTGTTGACGTTAGTGCTTGCGGTTAAAGCAAACACTTTAAAACGTTGCGGGTGTTGTGAAATAACCTCTAGGGTTTGCACACCAATGGTGCCCGTTGCGCCCAATATGGTTACATTTTGAACAGCCGCTTGTTGCGAGTTATAGTCGGTCGATGCATTATGCATGGGCTTGTAGTCCTGCAAAAAGTGGAAGGTAAATACAGAACAAAGCAATCGCTAAGGTTGGAATAAGGCCATCTATTCTATCCAAAATTCCACCATGACCAGGCAATAACTGGCCGCTATCTTTTAGGCCAGCTTGACGCTTCAATAGCGATTCAACAAGATCGCCCATGATGCTTAACACCACGATTAACCACAAGCCTACAATCAACCAAAGACTATATTGTTTTAAGTAACATAGAACAGCCCCGTATAAAGTAACCGCAATCACAGCACCAGCGACACCTTCCCATGTTTTGCCTGGACTAATCTCCGGGGCGAGTTTATGACGACCAAAGCGCTTACCTGCAAAATAAGCGGCGCTATCAGCAATGCTAACCGCAGCAATTGTTGCTAACAGCAGCCAAGGGCTAATCGCATGCAGACCCATAAAACCCAACCAAGTCGCTAGCAAAAGCAACAACCCTAGTACGGCCATCATTAAGCGATTAGTGCATGTTTTACGTGTAATAAGCCATATCGGTGCAATCAGTAGCCAAAACAACGTTGACAACCCAAGCAAGCTCAACACAATGTAATGCTGATAAGCTGCGAATGGTGATTTTGAAATAAAAGCGATAAATAAGCCTAATAGAGATGCGCTCACCACAAAAAATAACTTTTGAGTTTGATTGAGTTTAATTAAATCGGACCACTCCCAAACACCAATTAAAATGATCGCTAGCGTGAGAATAGCCCAAGTTTTAACTGAGGCTAAAAAAAGTGCCGTTAAAATTCCAGCAATAAGTACGGCAGCGGTAATAACTCGTGTTCTCAGCATCTTTATGGACTTTTAGCTTAGTTGAATATTATTGGGAAATAGAAAGCGAATATAACAAACCTAATTTTTAGGTTCTGAAAGCTGCTCGCTAGTGCGGCCAAAACGGCGTTCACGCTGTTGATAAGATTGAATTGCCAAATTAAATGCAGCCTCATTAAAGTCTGGCCATAAGGTATCGGTAAAATAAAGTTCAGAATAAGCCAGCTGCCATAATAAAAAGTTGCTTATTCTTTTTTCGCCGCCAGTGCGTATAAATAAATCAGGCTCCGGTGCATAGCTCATCGACAAATACGGTGTTAAATGCTCTTCTCGATAATGACCAGCTAGCTGCGGCACCGCTTGCTGCATTTTATTGACAGCTTGCAGCACATCCCATCGCCCACCATAATTAGCCGCTATGGTTAGAATCAAACCGGTATTATTGGCTGTCAGCTTTTCAGATTCATCAATTTGAGTAATCAATGCCGCGTCAAAACGGCTACGATCACCAATCATCACCAGTTTGATATTGTTTTGATGCAGTTTCACCACTTCTCGCTTAAGCGCGCTCATAAACAAGCCCATCAAAAACGAAACTTCTTCGGCAGGTCTGCGCCAATTTTCACTACTAAATGCAAATAGTGTTAAATACTCTACTTTTAGTTGCACGCATTGCTTGACTAAATCACGCACGGTTTCAACACCGCGCTTATGCCCAGCAATGCGCGGTAAAAAGCGTTTACGTGCCCAGCGACCATTGCCATCCATAATCACTGCAATATGCTTCGGTATCTCGGCAACGTCAGGGACATGCTGTGTAGCACTGTTGAACAGACCCAAATCAAGACTCCATATCTTCGAGGACTGAGGCTTCGTATTGAAAATATTTTATTTTTGCTAAATCAAGATCCAACACTAAACCGCCATCAAATCTGTTTCTTTAACTTGCAACATTTTATCTACATCAGCCACTGCTTTATCCGTCGCCTTTTGAATATCATCTTGCGCACGACGCTCGTCATCTTCTGAGATTTCTTTGTCTTTAATCAGTTTCTTAAGCGTATCATTTGCATCACGACGTACATTACGGATCGCAACTTTTGCACCTTCTCCCTCTGTACGTACAATTTTAGTCAAATCACGGCGACGCTCTTCTGTCAGCATTGGCATTGGCACGCGAATTAAATCACCATTGGTCGCTGGGTTTAAGCCTAAATCGCAGTCACGAATCGCTTTTTCAACTTTTCCTATCATGTTTTTCTCATAAGGCTGCACATTGATTGTGCGCGAGTCACCTAAATTGACGTTTGCCACCTGATTTACCGCCACCATAGAGCCGTAATATTCCACCATTACGTGATCTAGCAAACCAACATGTGCGCGACCTGTACGGATTTTAGCCAAGTCATTTTTAAGTGACTCTAATGATTTTTGCATTTTCTGTTCTGCAGTTTTTTTAATATCTTCAAGCATTTATTTCTCCAACATTACTTCTTAAATTTTCCACTTATCGCTCATGATTAAGGTAATACCTTAGTGCCTTCATCCTCGCCCATTATCACTCTTTTTAATGCACCTTGTTTAAAAATACTAAAGACTGAAATAGGCAACTTTTGATCGCGGCACAAGGTCAGCGCTGTCGCATCCATCACCTTAAGATTTTTAATAATGGCCTCATCAAAACTCAGTGTTTTGTAACGCATGGCCTCTGGATTGGTTTTTGGATCATCGGTATAAACGCCATCCACTTTAGTGGCTTTAATTACAATTTCAGCATTCATCTCCATACCACGCAATGCGGCAGCCGTATCTGTAGTAAAAAATGGGTTACCGGTACCCGCACCAAAAATCACCACACGCCCTTCTTCTAAGTAGCGAATAGCTTTGCCACGAATGTACGGTTCTGCCACTTGCTCAATGCTTAAGGCAGATTGCACGCGCGCATTTAAGCCAATATTCTTCATTGCATCTTGCAGCGCCATTGCATTCATCACAGTAGCCAACATGCCCATATAATCGGCCGTTGCCCTATCCATGCCTTCTGCCGCCGGAGCCACACCACGAAAAATATTGCCGCCGCCTATCACTACGGCTACTTGAACGCCTAAATCCACTATCTCTTTGATTTCATTCACTATGCGGGTAATGGTAGCGCGATTGATACCATAAGCATCATCTCCCATTAAAGCCTCGCCAGAAAGTTTAAGTAAAACGCGCTTATAGGCTGGTGCAGACACGAGGATTCCTCTAATTTAAAGTTTGCTTATTTAAGCATAAAATGACGGTCTTAGGCACAAAATTAAACCTAAGAATGCTGGGTTTTTGATGCGTTAACACTAAAAAAAATGGACTAAGCATCGCGCCTAATCCATTCTTTATGACTATTCGGCAACTTGTTGCGTTACCGTAAGACCCTACTAAACCTTAGCCGCGGCTGCAACTTCTGCCGCATAATCAACAACTGCTTTCTCAATGCCTTCACCCACTGTAAACAGTGTAAATGATGCAACGGTTGCGCCTTTTGATTTCAGCAATTGCTCAATTGTAAATTTGTCATCTTTAACAAAAACCTGGCTTAACAAAGTCACTTCTTTCAAGAACTTTTGCACAGTACCATCAGCAATTTTTTCTAACATAGCTTCAGGCTTGCCGGCTTCTTTTGCTTTTTCAATAGCTACACGACGCTCAGTTTCAATCAGGCTGGCATCAATACCAGAAACATCTAACGCTTTCGGTTTAGCTGCAGCAATATGCATTGCGATATCTCTAGCTAAAACATCATCACCGCCAACCAAATCGACTAACACACCGATTTTGCTGCCATGCACATAACTAGCAAGCTTACCTTGTACTACTGGACGCACAAAACGACGTGGTGTAATGTTTTCGCCAATTTTACCCACTAGTTGCGCACGTGTTTCTTCTACCGTAGAGTCACGCATCGCAAGCGCACCAACGGCTCCAATATCAGAGGCATCACTCACTGCAATAATATCAGCGAGTTCATTTACAAATTTTAAAAAGTCTTCGTTTTTAGCACAGAAATCTGTTTCAGAATTCACTTCAACCATCGCGCCAGTTTTACCATCGGCACTAATACTGATACCCACAGTGCCTTCAGCGGCAACGCGACCAGCAGCTTTGCTTGCTTTATTACCAAAACGAACACGTAAAATTTCTTCAGCACGTGTCATGTCACCTTCAGCTTCAGTTAAAGCTTTTTTACAATCCATCATAGGCGCATCAGTGCGCTCACGTAATTCTTTTACCATACTTGCGGTAATTTCAGCCATTCTAAGCTCCTTAATTTCAATAAACTACATTAAAAAAGTAGTTTAATAATTTGATTTAATTATATATTTTATATTCTAAATTATTAAAATCAAAAAGGGGCTCGAAGCCCCTTTTATAATTAGAACAATTACTCTGCTACGGTTTCAGCCACTTCTTCATTAGCTGATTTAACAATCTCAGTAATTACAGAGCTACGACCTTCTAATACCGCATCAGCAATACCACGCGCATACAAACGAATTGCACGGCTAGAGTCATCGTTACCAGGAATCACATAAGCAATGCCATCAGGTGAGTTGTTGGTATCAACAATACCGATCACAGGGATGCCTAATTTTGCCGCTTCAGTAATTGCACCACTTTCATGGCCAACGTCAATAATGAAAATAGCGTCTGGTAAACCGCCCATTTCTTTAATACCACCGATTGAACGCTCTAGTTTTTCAACTTCACGTTTGTAACCTAAAGCTTCTTTTTTACCGAATTTTTCAATGCTGCCATCTAGCAACATTGCTTCAAAGTCGTGCAGGCGTTTGATTGATTGTTTAACTGTTTTAAAGTTAGTTAACATACCACCCAACCAACGGTGATTAACATAAGCACAACCCGCACGGCTAGCTTCTTCTTTTACGATATCGCGCGCTTGGCGTTTGGTACCTACGAATAAAATACGGCCCTTGTTTGCTGCCAATGTACGCACATGTTTAAGTGCTTCTTCAAACAATGGCAATGTTTTTTCAAGGTTAACAATATGGATTTTGTTGCGATCGCCAAAAATGAACGGTGCCATTTTCGGGTTCCAGTAACGGGTTTGATGGCCGAAGTGAACGCCGGCTTCTAACATATCACGCATAGTGACTGACATAATATTTCTCTTTTCAAAAGGGTTATGAATTCACACAACTCCAAAAACACTTTGTAAATTAAGCCTTATTAGGCCTAAACTAAAGCACCCCTGAATGGGTTGTGTGTAAATTTTTACGTGGTCTATTGATTAACATATTGCTCAACAACATACGCACATAATTTTTTGCTAAATTTGCAAAGACGAAATGATAGCATTAAGCCATTGAGTTTGCCAGCACAATCATTATCCCAGAATAAATAAGCCCCTACTTAAGAATGAGTCTTGTTGATAAAAACAGTTTGTGTCGGATACGCAAACTCAATGCCTTCTGTTTCAAAGGCTTCAAAAACCGTGAGGTTGATTGCCTGCTGAACATCCATGTATTTGTTGTAGTCTGCGCCTGCAACGTGATAAACAAATTCAAAGTTCAGACTAAAGTCGCCATAAGATGCAAAATGTCCTCTGTCAAAAGTTGCATCTGGCAATGCTTCGATGGCGCTTTTAACCATATCAGGAATAGCTTTTAACTTCTCTAAAGATGTTTGATAAGTGACGCCCAGTTTAAAAACAACTCGTCTCTGCTCCATTTTCTTGTAGTTATGCACACGCGAATTGGTTAAATCCGTGTTTGAGAAAACCATCTGCTCACCGCCTAGCGCACGTATTCTAGTCGTCTTGATTCCAATATGCTCTACCACGCCCATTTTGTCGCCAATGATGATGAAGTCTCCAACTTCAAAAGGCTTGTCAAAAAAGATGACGAAGTAACTAAACAAATCGCCAAGAACGGCTTGAGCTGCCAAGGCAACTGCGATGCCGCCTATACCTAAGCCTGCAACGACCGCTGATATTTTTACGCCTAGATTATCCAGCAGAAAAACCAGCGCAATCACCCATATTACAAACGTGATCAATCCGCGAATTCCAACTAATTGTTTTGCACCACTGTTTGCATCTGATGATTTGTTCAAATAGGATTGAATTGCGAAATTAACTGCAGAGATTAATGCACTTACCACAAGCAAAGTAATCAGGATAATAGTAGCCATGCCTAGGCCATGCTTAAAGTTCTCTGAAAGATCTAATGTATGTAGCGCAATGTATAAAACCCCAAAATAAACAATGGGGATTAGAGATTTTTCAATGCTACTTATTAAAAAATCATCGATTAGTGTATCGGTTGTGACCGCCCATTTCTTGAACCGGCATAATATGTATTTCCTAATCACATAAACGACAGTAGCACCGCCGATAAAGATTCCGAATGCTGATAGATAATTTAAAATAACATTACCAAAAATAGAATAATTGAGTATATTCTGCATAATTCTCCGTTAATGTAAGTGAACCAGTTAATCAAGACACGGCGTATTTTTATGCATGCCTATAATACGGTTCGATTAAAGCCATAGCTACATACCCTTTTGTCTTACAGTTAATCAGGTCGTGCTAAGGGGTTCAAATGCGCTTTTTTCCAACTTGAGCTCAATGTTTGATACAAGTTCGGATAAATGCTGATTCAACTCAGCCAACGTTTCTGGATTAAGTCGCATCAAGGCGTCTGGCAAAATGCCGCGATAAGGTGGGGGAGCCTTTGCCATAATCGCACAGCCCTGCTGCGTTAATGATAAATAGACTAAGCGCCTATCTTCAACACTTCGCGTCCGAATAACATAACCACTGGTTTCAAGCTTTTCAATGAGGTTGCTAGCCGTTGACTGATGTACCGACATTGCTTTGGCAAGACCTGAGACTGTCAGGTTTTCATTCTCTCCAATTTCAGCCAGTGCCCAGAGCGAGGCGCCGCCAACACCAACGGCTTTTTCAATTTGATGAAAATGCTGGTTGGCAGATTTAAAAATTACACGAAACAACTTAAGCGCCTCTAACGCAGCGTCGTTGCTATTAGTCAATATATTAGATTTAGTCATTACACTATTTATTTTTCCTTATATAAACAATGCCAGCCACTAAACCTGTGAGCGATGTGGCATTGCTTTAGCCTCTAATCAAGTCTGAAACCAGTAAAAAGACAATGCTGGAATCACTATTTCTTCACTTAATAAAGGAAATGTTTCTCCTGAACATAAGTCTTTAACCGTGTCGTACTGAAAAAATCCCAAACGCCGCATCGGGTCCAGCACTAGCGATTGGGGCGCAGTATCAAAGTTACCAATCACCAGTACTCTTGACTGGCTAATGGTTTGATCAAATCGTGAAAATGCAAAGAGATGCATATTATCTACGTGCAATAGCGCGCGATTATTCCGATCGGCAAAAGCTGAGATCTCTTTCCGAACGCAAATCATTTTTTTAATGGCACTGAATATTCTGTACTCTGTCGTGCCTAGCTGCTTTCTTTTCTCGGCTTTATTCCAATCCATTTTTGGGCGGTGTACCCAGCGATTATCGTTGCTTTTGCTTTCATCATTGAGGTAAGCGTCATCATTGAGCGTCCCGATGGCATCACCATAGTAGAGCAACGGAATTCCGCCAAATGCAAATATCATGCTATGTAGTAGCAGAATAGCTTTGATGGCGACATCAATCGCCTCGGCATCATTCTTTTCCAACGCACTTTCAAGTGATGCAAGCGATGCAAGTGAGCCGGAAATACGCGCATCACCATTTTTTTTATTTTTGCCAAACGCGAGTCCTTTGGCTTGGGAGCCTTCATGGCTCCCCGTGAAATAATCGACCAGAAAGCGGCGGTGTAACTGAGGATCATAACCGGCTGCAATAATATCAGCATCACTAAATCCCCAACCAATATCATCATGACAACGCACGTAATTGAGCCAAGTTGCACGCTCTAGTTTTTCTGGGATGCTGCGTATGCCTATATTTAGTAGCGTGGTATTTTTTGTAGCCAAGGCCTCCCACAACAGTGCCATAAAGGTAGCATTATAAGCAATCTCACATTCTTTGGCGTTGATTGCATCTTCACCAAAGTATTTGATAATTTCAGTAGGTGCAACAATAGCCTCGGCGATAAACAAGACACCAGGTGCGGTGACTTGGCAGCAGTCTTTCATCAGTTGCAATATCTGATGCGCCTCGCGCTCATTCTGGCAGGTACTGCCTATTTTCTTCCAAAGAAATGCCACTGCATCAAGACGCAAAATGTCTGCACCATGATTGGCCCAGAACAAAATAATTTCCAACATTTCGATGAAAACTGTAGGGTTTCGATAGTTCAAATCCCATTGATAACTATTGAACACAGTCATCACCCACTTGCCCATTGCTTCATCCCAAGTGAAGTTGCCCGGCGCAGTTTCAGGAAATACTTCAGGCATAGACTCCTCAAACATATCTGGCGTTTGTCGGTCATCAAAGGTGAAATAGTAGTTCTGGAAAGTTTTGTCGCCCGTGCGTGCTTTTTGTGCCCATTCATGCTGGTCGGAGGTGTGGTTGACGACAACATCAAGCGTCAGCAGCATTTCTCGTTTCCGCAGATTGGTAGCCAGTTCATCAAGATTTTTAAGTGTGCCAAAACGGCTGTCAACATTACGGAAGTCACGTACCGCATACCCGCCATCGCTCTTGCCTTCAGGGCAGTCGCAAATGGGCATAATATGTACCAGATTGACGCCTAAATCTTGCAGGTAGTTTAATCGGGACTGGACGCCTTTTAAATCATCGGCAAATCCATCACAATAAAGTGCCATACCTACCCACTGCTGGCTCAAAAACCAATTATGGTCTTTTTCCCGTGCCAAATCTGTTTTTTTAAGATGCGCTGGTCTGCGAATATATTGACGCGCCATGGTCTCCACAAGGTGCAACATCTGCTTTTTAAAATCGGGTCGATCTCCATAAAGTGAACAGAATAGTGAATGAATAGCATAAAAATTAGCGCCTAAGCGAGTATAAAAATGCTGTAATTTCTGATGTTTTATTTCTGGCTTCAGCGCAATCAGTATGTCATTAAGCAACGAGTGTGAAATTTGTTCATACATGGTCAAGAGCCTCTACTTTCTGATGGGGGATACCATCCCCGCCAAAACCATAGTGAGCGAGCCCTTCCAAAATACCTGCGGCACAATGTGCTTGTGCAAAATAAATCTGCTCCAAGCCACGTAATGCTTCAAGTTCAGGCGTATGGTTGCCGACCACAACCGCCAGCGTATCGCCAACCAGCATTTCACTGTCGTTACCTGAATCACCCGCCACTAGAAAGCTCTTTAATGGAAGCCCCCATTTGTAGGCAAGGTATCGAATGGCGTGTCCCTTTGAGGCGCGCACTGGCAAAATATCAAAAAACTCATTGCTTGAGTAAATAAGCTGCGCATGCAGATTCTGTTCATGTAAGTGGTGATAAATCTGCCCTAAAGGCGGCAATTGATCAGGATCGACAATATAGCTCAACTTGAATTCACGTTGATTTTCCTGAGCCTGTAATTTGAGGCCAGGGATATCGAGCATGGCTTTTACTAAATCATCGCGACGCCATAAATGGCGAATATGGCTTGCCCAGCCAATATCTGAAATCAATTGTGGACCATAATTGATTTCACTCCCAACCGAGGTGATGAGTATATCCGGCAATGGCACACGATGCTTTTTCAGGATACCCACTGTACTTTCCAGAGAGCGTCCAGTTGCAACACCAAAGCCCAAAGTTCCCGCATTGCGGCGTAGCCAAGGGATTAACGCCGCCAGCCCTTTTTTATCGCCAATCAGCGTATTGTCAATATCACTGATCAGCATCATTTTAACTAATGGCATGGGCGACTTTGAATTTAGCGCAATCGCATGTTGGCGACGCATGCGTTTGCGATCTCGACGTAACAACTGGCCGATTTCCTTCATGTACTTTTCAACATGTGCATCCCAGCTATAGTGATGCTTAACGTTGACGATGCCATTCTTTGCCCAAGTTCGCCACTGCTTCTTGTCTGACAGTGCTAAGTTAATGGCCACTGCTATAGCCGTGCTTTCCAGCGTATTTGCCAATAAGCCATTCCGGCAATTGGCTACAATATCCCTTGGCCCACCATCATCTGGCGCTACAAATGGTAGTCCGCTTGCGGCAGCCTCAATCAGCGTCAAGCCAAATGGTTCGGTCATCGCCGGGTTAACGAATACCCCGCGCCTGTGGGCTGCCAACCGATATAATTCAGGCAAATCTTCCTGAGTGATGTGCTTGGGAATGGCCACTTTTCCCCACAGATCATAGCGGTCGATGTCGAGCAGAATATCATTCATCACAGCCTGCTGCGACTCTTCCAAATTACGGATATCCTCGCGCACACCTGCCACAATCACCAGATTCGCAGTAGCCTGCAGTTGCAAGTCTTCTCCGTACGCGGCAATAAGCCCTTTCAGATTTTTTCGTAATACTGGGCGTGAGATAGACAAAATAATCGGCTTGTCAGGCGCACATAAAAACCGATCTATCTTCGCTTCTAGTTCAGGATTTATTTTTTTGCGCCCAAGGGGTGAAAAACGTGAAGTATCGGTACCTGGCGGGATTACGCTACATCGCTGCGGCGCATGG